>JAIEPV010000026.1 GCA_019748215.1 Hyphomicrobium sp. | reverse complement strand
GCAATTTTCCGCAGCAAGCGTACACTCTGGGTCAGCCACGACGCATCGACGGCCGATGTTAGAGAGGACAGTCACCAATGACCCCGAAACTGTTGCCAAATTCGACGAATGTTTTTGAGTTTCCGCAACGGGATCGATCGACCCGCTCGCCGCCGTTGCGACCGTTCGACATGAATGCGGCGGTCACCCCGATCCGGAGCGCCATGACGGCCTGCGGCGAAGGCTGGTATCACGAGGCGGCGATCGAGAACGCGAAACACAAACCGAAAAGCTAGCGTTGATTTGCTGGCTCTAAGTGTCTGTCACTCAGAGCAATTGTGTCCGTGTTCCTATGCGCCGAAAATCGACCAGCCGAGCCGTTTGCTCAGAGCTTCAAGCGCCAGTTGCCCGAGGCGCGAATTTCCCGACGCATCGAGACCCGGCGCCCACACCGCGATCGACGCTTTGCCGGGCGCATTGGCGATGATGCCGCCGCCGACACCGCTTTTGCCCGGCAAACCAACGCGATAGGCGAATTCGCCAGACCCATCATAATGCCCGCACGTCAGCATGAGCGCGTTGATTCGCCGCGCTCGTTCACGCTGCACGACGGCAAGGCCGGTCGATGGATTGGCGCCAAATTGTGCAAGAAATCGCCCCGCTAGGGCCAACTGCCGGCACGACATCGCAATTGCACAATGGTGAAAGTAGACGCCGAGCGTGAATTCGACCGGGTTGTCCAGCACGCCAAACGATTTCATGTAGTTCGCCAGGGCGCTGTTGCGATAGCCATGACGTTGTTCAGAGGCCGCCACCGCATCGTCAATGGTGATCGACGCGTCGTCCGCCAGAAACTGCATGAACCGCAGGATTTCTCCGAGAGCTTCGCGCGGCTGATGGCCAGAGAGAATGCAGTCGGTGACGGCAATAGCACCGGCATTGATGAACGGATTGCGCGGAATGCCGCGCTCGCGCTCAAGCTGAACGATCGAGTTGAACGGGCTGCCCGACGGCTCGCGTCCGACGCGCTGCCACAGCTTGTCGCCAACCTTGCCCAACGCCAGCGTGAGCGTGAAGACTTTCGATATGCTTTGGATTGAAAATGGCGTGTCGCAATCGCCGGCAGCCGCAATGTGTCCTGATGCGTCGACGACAACGAGGCCGAAGGCGCCCGGATCGACCCTCGCCAACTCCGGAATATAACTGGCAACTTCGCCGCGATCCGTTCGCTGCCGCATCTCGTCGGCAATCTCCCGAACGACGCGATCGAGGTTGGAGGCGGTGTCGTTCATTGGACGTCCAGATCAGCCATGCGATGGGTCACGTAACTTGCCAGCATGCTAATTGGTGTCCGAGGATTTCCCGACTGTTTGGATGACGCAGGGCGCCGCGCGCGCATCACGCGCGTGGCCATCTACTTTTCGACGAAGGCTTTTTCGATAACGAACTCACCCGGTGCGCCGGAGTTGCCTTCGTTGAAACCCCTATCGAGAACGAATTGCTTGAGATCGCGGAGCATCTCCGGGCTGCCGCATAGCATCACGCGATCTTTGTCGGCGGCTAAGCTCGGCAAGCCAAGTTCAGTGAACAACTGCCCGGACGCCATGAGATCATTGATACGCCCGCGATTCCTAAACGGCTCTCGCGTGACGGTCGGGAAATAGATCAAGCTTTTACGAATGCTGTCGCCGATGAATTCATCGGTCGGCAGCTCGCTCATGATCCGATCACCGTAGGCCAATTCGGAAACGAGGCGGCAGCCGTGGACGAGTACCACTTTTTCGAAACGCTCGTACGTTTCGGGATTGCGAATGATGCTCATGAACGGAGCGAGCCCGGTGCCGGTTCCAAGCAAATACAACACGCGGCCGGGGCGCAAGTTGTCGATTACCAATGTTCCCGTCGGCTTGCGGCCGATCAGAACGTTGTCTCCCGGCACGATGTGTTGGAGCCGCGACGTCAGTGGACCGTCGGCAACCTTGATGCTCAGGAATTCGAGATGTTCGTCATACGATGTGCTCACCATGCTGTACGCGCGGGTCAGCGGCCGCCCGTCGACTTCAAGCCCGAGCATGACGAATTGACCGCATTCGAAGCGCAGGCTGGCAGGTCGCGTGGTGATGAAACTGAAAAGCGTGCTGGTCCAATGACGAACGTGCAGAACGGCTTCACTCGAAAACGCGGTCATTGATAATCGTCCTGCACGTCGCGGTTTCCCCTTTGATTTTGCCGGAAAGGTGAACGGCCGAGAGCGCTGCTTGTCAACGCGCCAATCAGCAAACCACCGCACTGACACGTGTCAGTGCAACTCGACCGTTCGCTCGACCTAATTGACCCTGGCGACCTCAACCAGATTGTCCGAGAACGTCGGCGCCCGGCCAAGCCCGCTCCACGCATCCGACGAGATCGAATTGACAGACCCGTCAGAGCGGTTGAGCGAACGCCAATACCCGAGCGTCGCGACAACAATGCCGGGATTGACGTCATCGGAGACCCTCGCGACGCCCTCGAAATCACCGCGCGAGTTGTGGACTCGCACCGGATCACCCTCGCGGATATTGCGCGTGGCTGCGTCGGCTGGTGAGATGATCACAAACTGCTCGCCCTGGGCTTTGATTTTATGCGGCTCGTTAGCGTAGCACGAGTTCAAAAACGCGTGGCTCTTTGGCGAGATGATATTCAGCGGATAGAGCTTGGCGAGGTCGGGATTGGCGTCGGCCGTCTCGCGCGGCGCGACATAGCCCGGCAGTGGATCGACGTCTTCCCCCGACTGCTCACCCTCGTACATCGCGCGGAAGGGTCCGGCCACGAAGTTCTTGGCGTCGTGCAGCAGGAATTCGACTTTGCCGGACGGGGTCGGGAACTTGCCGTCTTTGTGCGGCGTGCGCGTATCCGCCGAGCCGACGTCGATTTTGAAGTAGCCGTGTTTCTTGAAGTACTCCATATCGACGCCGCCCATCTTGGGGTCGTCCCAGTTGATGTAGGCGGCGCACAGCTCGCTATCGGTCATTTTGAAGACCGGGTCGTCGAAGCCCATTTCCTTAGCCAGCAATCGCCACATATCGCTGGTTGGTTTACATTCGCCCGGTGGTTCGACGGCTTTCTGATTATACGTGAAGTAGAAGTGACCCCATGACCAAAGCATATCCTCGGCTTCGCCGGCCATGGCTGATGGCAGCACAATGTCGGCATACTTCGCGGTATCGGTCATGAAGTGCTCGGCGACGACGGTGAACAAGTCTTCGCGCTTCAAGCCCTCGACGATCTTATTTGTCTCGGGCGATTGACTGACCGGATTGGTGCAGAACACGAACATGCTCTTGATCGGTGGGTTCAGCCCCATTTCGCCGTTGAGCGCTCGGCCGAGACGCAAATTATTGACGACGCGCGTGCCGGGCTTGATCCAGTCCGGACGCGCCGCTTTCACCCAATCGACCGGGAAATCCCACAGCGGCAATTGCAGCATCCCGCCGCCGACGTGACGCCATGATCCAGCGATCGCGGGGAGCGCATAAATCGCGCGGGCCGCCTGCGCGCCGCCGGCTGAACGTTCAATCGCGACGCCGATGCGGATAGCGGACGGCTGAGACGTTGCAAATTCGCCCGCGAACTTCGTGACATCGGCGGCTTTCACGCCGGTGACCTTCTCGACATACTCAGGTGTGAAGTCGGCCGCGCGATCTTTCAACTCCGGCCAGCCATGGGTGTGCTGATCGACGTAGTCCTGATCGACCAAGCCTTGCGCGGCAAGCGCATTGATGACACCCAGAGCGAGCGCGCCATCCGTGCCAGGTTTTGGGCAAATGTGCCAGTCAGCCGCTTTAGCTGTGCGGGAGCGATAACTGTCGATGACGACGACCTTGGCACCGCGCTTTTGCGCTTCGAGCACGAACGGCCAGTGGTGCAGGTTGGTCGAAATCGAATTGCAGGCCCAGATCACGATATATTTGCAATGAACGAAACTCTCAGGGTCAACGCCGCCTGTCGGGCCGTGCGTCAGCAGCCAAGCCGTCGATGAGCCTGACGTGCAATAGGTCTTTTCATTCACGGTCGTGCCAAGCTTGTTGAAAAATGGATCGCCGGAATTGATGCCCTGCACGAGGCCCATGTTTCCAAGGTAGCTTTGGGGCATGATGGCCTGTGAGCCGTACTTGGCGATGATCTCACGCCACCTTTTGCCGATTTCGGCAATGGCGTCGTCCCAGGTGATGCGCTCGAAGGTGTTGCCGCCGTTTGGGCCGGAGCCTTTCGGTCCAACACGGCGCAGCGGATACATGAGGCGATCCGGGTTGGCGTGATGATCGTGGAAGTCTTTCAGCTTCACACACAAGCCGCCGCGCGTGATCGGGTGATCTTTGTTGCCCCGCACATCGACAAGCTTTCCGGCCTTAACCTCGTACACCATGGCGCAGGTATCGGGGCAATCGTGCGGACACGCGCCATGGAACAATTCTGATTTGATTTGTTCGTTCATACGTTTCCCCTAAGCGGCGTCTTGTTCTGCGGGTTATCAGCTGGCGCTTGGCAAAATCGCGCCAGCTTTGCTGATGCGGCTACTGGAATTCTGGCTCAGCAGCGACAAGAACACAATGCAGATCGGCCATTTTGCTCGATGTTGCCCGCAAATCCAAGTTTCGGAATATGCGGAGCGCTGCCATGCGGGCCGTTGCGCTAGGTTTCGGGCCTACCGCGCCAGCAAATGAGCCGCATGGCGGGCCGACCACATTCATAAGCTCAGCAGTTCTTCTTGGTTCGTCGCATGACGTCCTGGAGATAGTTTCCGATCAGGTTTTAGCATCTGACGAGGAATTTTTCATGTCTCACACTCGCATCACCCGTCGCTCAGCTCTCGCGCTGGGCGTGTCGGTCGGTCTCGCCGGCCTGTCGATTGCGGCATCTGCGGCCGACATTACGCTTTTGAACGTGTCGTACGATCCGACCCGCGAATTTTATCAAGACTACAATGCCGCCTTCGCCAAGCACTGGAAGACCGTCGGCGGCGACAACGTCACGATCAAGCAATCGCACGGCGGTTCCGGCAAGCAGGCGCGGGCCGTGATCGATGGGCTTGAAGCTGATGTCGTGACCCTCGCACTCGCGGGTGATGTCGATCAGTTGCACAAAAACGGCGGTTTGATTCCTGCCGATTGGAGCAAGCGTAACGCCGACAATTCAGCCCCCTATACGTCGACGATCGTGTTCCTGGTGCGCAAGGGTAATCCGAAGGGCATCAAAGATTGGTCGGACCTGGCGAAGGACGGCGTCGATGTCGTGACGCCCAATCCGAAGACGTCGGGCGGCGCTCGTTGGAATTATCTCGCGGCCTGGGGTTATGCATTGAAGCAAGATGGCGGTAACGACGAGAAGGCTAAGGATCTCGTGACCCGCATTTACAAGAATACGAAGGTTTTGGATTCAGGCGCGCGCGGCGCTCTGACGACCTTCACGGAACGGGCGATCGGTGACGTGCTGATTTCGTGGGAAAATGAGGCTTATCTTGCAGCAAACGAGCTTGGCGCTGACAAGTTCGAAATCGTAACCCCGTCGGTATCGATTTTGGCCGAGCCGTCGGTTTCAATCGTCGACAAGGTGGTCGATAAGCGTGGCACACGAAAAGTCGCCGAAGAGTATCTCAAGTATCTCTACAGCGACGAAGGCCAAGACCTCGCTGGCAAGCATCACTACCGCCCGCGCGACGCCAAGGCTGCTGAAAAGTACAAAGCGCAGTTTTCGGACGTCAAGCTGTTCACCATCGACGACGTTTTTGGTGGGTGGGCGAAGGCAACCGACATTCATTTCAAGGAAGGCGGCATCTTCGATCAAATCTATACCAGCCGCAGCTAGCCCACCACTATTGCTTGTTCCACCTTGCATCGACTGCGACATGCCGAGAGCGATCTCGGCATGTTTTTTTCGTCTCGACCTCGCGTCGGCGACCTTCAAAATCGCTGCTTTGCAAGAGGTTCGGTCGCCATCCCACACACGTCGTCGCTTATCGCGTCCGTGGATATGAATTGCAGAAATTCTTCGTTGGGCGGCAGGTGCCGGTGATTTAACTGTCGACGCAACGTGCGAGGCGGAGTTTCCCCCATGAATGAAATCTACCGCTTTTTGCAGACAGCCTCCGCCTGGCTGCTATTTTCGGCGTCATTCCTCGGCATCGCGGCCATCGCGCTGATCCGGTAGGGCGGCGCTTCATGTTATTCTCAAAATCGCATCGCGTCCTCCCGGGCTTTGGCCTGTCGCTCGGCTTTACGCTGACCTATTTGGCCTTGATCGTGCTGGTGCCGCTGTCATCAGTATTTATCAAAACATCCGGCATGGATTTCGCGCGCTTCGTGGAAGTCGTCACGAGCCCACGCGTCGTAGCCTCGTACAAATTGACCTTTGGCGCTTCGCTGCTTGCCGCGTTGATCAACAGCGTTTTCGGTTTGATCCTTGCCTGGGCTCTCGTGCGATATACGTTTCCCGGCCGCAAGCTGATCGACGCTCTCGTTGATCTGCCGTTTGCGTTGCCAACGGCCGTCGCCGGTATTTCGTTGACGGCGCTCTATGCGCCCAACGGCTGGCTCGGACAATTTCTGGAACCGCTCGGTATCAAAATTGCTTTCGGTCCGGCCGGTGTTCTCGTCGCCTTGATATTCATCGGATTGCCGTTCGTCGTGCGTACGGTTCAACCGGTCTTAGAGGATCTCGACGTCGAGTATGAGGAAGCGGCGGCGAGCCTCGGCGCGTCGCGATTTCAAACGCTGAGCCGCGTGACGATTCCCGCGTTATTTCCAGCGCTTTTGACCGGGTTCTCGCTGGCGTTCGCGCGCGCCGTCGGCGAGTATGGTTCTGTCATCTTCATCGCTGGCAATCTGCCGATGGTGTCGGAGATCACGCCTCTGCTCATCATCACGCGGCTGGAGGAGTTCGACTATCAGGGTGCCACGGCGATCGCTTCGGTCATGCTGATTTTTTCGTTTGTGCTGCTTTTGATCGTGAATTGGCTGCAGGGATGGACATCGAAGCGATCGGGCAAAGGTGAGTGATGGCAGATCAAGCTCTCGCCCACGATCGGCGGCAAGCATCACTGAGTAAATTCGAGCGCCATTTTGCGACGCGTGATGGCGCGCTGGTCAGAGGGTTGGTGATCGCAACCGGTGTTTCATTTTTTCTGCTTTTCATCGTGTTGCCGTTGATCGCGGTTTTTGTCGAGGCGTTTCGGCGTGGTGCGGGGGTCTACTTTGCCGCCATCATGGATGCCGATGCGCTGTCCGCCATGCGGTTGACATTGCTGGCCGCCGCCATCGCCGTGCCACTCAATCTGGTATTTGGTCTGGCAGCCTCATGGGCCATCGCGAAATTCGAATTTCGTGGCAAGTCACTGCTCTTGACGCTGATCGACTTGCCGTTCTCAGTGTCGCCCGTCGTCGCTGGCCTGATCTATGTTCTCGTGTTTGGGGCGCAGGGGTGGTTTGGGACATGGCTCATAGATCATGACATCAAAATCATATTCGCCGTGCCGGGTATCGTCCTGGCGACGATTTTCGTGACCTTCCCGTTCGTGGCGCGCGAGCTTATTCCGCTGATGCAGGCGCAAGGGCGGGACGAAGAGGAGGCCGCGATCACGCTCGGCGCGTCGGGGTTGCAAACATTCTGGCGCGTGACGTTGCCAAACGTCAAATGGGCGCTACTCTACGGCGTTAGTCTTTGCAATGCGCGAGCGATGGGTGAATTCGGTGCTGTGTCAGTTGTGTCCGGTCACATTCGTGGTGAGACCAACACGATGCCGTTGCACGTCGAAATCCTCTACAACGAGTATCAATTTGCGGCCGCTTTCGCGGTCGCGTCGCTGCTGGCCATGCTTGCGCTCGTGACGCTGGCCATAAAAACCTACATCGAATGGCGAGCGTCGCGGCAGCTATCTCCGGAGACGACCTAGATGAGTATCGCCGTCCACAACATTCATAAGTCGTTTGGCGCGATCAAGGTGCTGAATGGTGTGTCGCTCGATTTTCCTAAAGGCGAATTGGTGGCGCTGCTTGGTCCATCCGGGTGCGGCAAGACAACCTTGCTCCGCATCATCGCCGGGTTGGAGCGTGCGGATGAGGGGCAAATCATCTTGTCGGGCACCGATGCGTCCGACAAGGACGTCCGTGAACGCCATGTCGGTTTTGTATTCCAGCACTACGCGCTGTTTCGCCATATGACAGTCTTCGAAAACATCGCGTTCGGGCTACGCGTCCGGCCTCAGTCGCAGCGTCCAAGCGAGCGAGAAATTTCGGGCAGAGTTCTCAAGCTTCTCGATCTCGTACAGCTTGGTTGGATTAAAAACCGGTATCCGGCGCAATTGTCCGGCGGGCAACGCCAGCGCATTGCCTTGGCGCGGGCACTCGCTGTCGAGCCGCAGGTGCTGCTGCTGGACGAGCCGTTCGGCGCGCTCGACGCGAAAGTGCGCAAGGAGCTGCGCCGCTGGCTGCGGCGATTGCACGACGAATTGCATATTTCGTCGATTTTCGTCACGCACGATCAAGAGGAAGCTCTAGAGGTCGCAGATCGCGTCGTGCTGATGAATCGCGGGACGATCGAGCAGGTCGGATCGCCGAGGCAAATCTATCGCGAGCCCAGCACGGCTTTTGCCTACAGTTTCCTTGGCAGTGTCAACGAATTTCGGGGCAAAATCGAAGCGCACGGTGTTCGCGTCGGAACCGATTTGCTGCCTCATGTCACGACTGGATTTAGAGCTGGGGACGACGTGCTCGGCTACGCGCGCCCCTATGACATTGAAATTAATCCGGGCGACGCCAACGCTGCCGGCGTTGCTGCCAAGGTCAACCGTATCCTGGAAGCCGGCGTCATGGCGCGTGTTGAACTCGTTGCGAACGGCCCCTATCGGCCGGCCAAACTGGATTACTTCGAAGCCGAATTGACGGCTGCCGATCTGGCGGACCTCAAGCTAACGGTCGGGCAGCCCGTCCGCATCACGACGCGGCGGCTGCAACTCTACAGCGGCGTCGACAGGAGTGTTGAAGTTTGAACTTCCAGCAGCTGCGTATTGTCAGAGAAACGGTCCGCAAGAAATTCAATCTCACCGATGTCGCCACGGCTCTGCACACGTCGCAATCGGGTGTGTCGAAACACATCAAGGACTTGGAGGACGAGCTCGGCGTCGAGCTGTTCGTTCGCAAGGGTAAGCGCCTGCTCGGGTTGACCGACCCTGGTCAAGAGGTGGTCGGAATCGTCGAGCGAATTCTTCTAGATACCCAAAACATCAAGAAGCTTGGGCAGCAATTCGCCAACACCAAAAAAGGCACCTTGACGGTTGCGACAACGCATACGCAAGCGCGCTATGCGCTTCCCAAGGTCGTGTCGGCATTCAAAAAGGAATTTCCTGACGTCAATCTTATCCTTCAGGAAACCAGCCCGCCGGAAATTGCGACGATGCTCGTCAATGGTCTGGCCGACATCGGCATCGCGACGGAAGGCCTCCAGCAAGTGTCCGAGTTGGCTGCGTTTCCGTATTATTCCTGGCATCACGGCGTGATCGTTCCGCGCGGGCATCACCTTGAAACTTTGGCGAAGCTGACGTTGGACGATATCGCTGAGTTCCCGATCATCACTTATCATCAGGGGTTCACCGGCAGAGGCCGCATCGACGAAGCCTTCGCGAAGGCAAAACTTGAGCCAGATGTCGTCATGGCGGCACTCGATGCCGACGTCATCAAGGCGTATGTCGAACTCGATCTCGGGATTGGCGTCATCGCATCGATGGCGTTCGACCCTGAACGCGACAGTGGCTTGCGGTTGCTGGATGCCTCGAAACTATTCGCCGTCAACACGTCGAAAATCGCCGTGCGACGCGGCAGCTATCTGCGCGGATTTGCATTCCGGTTCATTGAGCTTTGTTCGCGCGATCTGACGGAGGCCAAAGTGAAAGCCAGCATTGACGCGACGGCCGACTGAGCCATCGCCGTTGCGCTATAAACTGTTGCCGGCCGCTCGACGCCCTAGCCGTGCGAACTCGCTTCGGCCGTCGACCCACAGCACAATCGCGACCGTGATCAGACTGCAGCCGGCAAAGCCAAGTGCAAGAGGCAGTGCCGTTCCATCGAACGACCTGCCGATCAGCCCACCTGTGAGCGCGCCAATGGCCGTGCTGAGCGAGCCGATGACGGATGAGGCCATGCCGGCATTTTGGCCCTGCGGTTCCATCGCCAATGCGTTGAAGTTTGGCGCGATGAACCCGAAAAGGAAAAACAGGATCGCCACAAGCCCGACGAACGCCACGAGCCCGGCGACCTCCCCAAGATTTGCAACACCTAAGACTTCGGTTGCAGCCAGCAACAGTGAGACGACTAGAAATCCTGCCAGCGCCGTGTGCGAAACGCGGCGCATCCCAAGGCGGCCGACCAGACGGGCATTCATGAATGATGCGACCGCCATCACCGACGCCACTGCTCCAAAAACAATCGGAAATGCCTGGCCAAGATCGAATATATCGACGAAAATTTGTTGAGCGCTCGCCACGTAGGCGAGCAGACATCCAAACATGAACCCGCCTGCCGCACCGTATGCGAAAGTCTGGGGCTCAAACACGGCCTGCTTAAACGATTGAGACAATGCCAAACGCTGCGCCCCGTCGTGTAGCACGCGGCTGGTCTCGGGAAGTCGCATCCCGGCCCAGATCGAAATAGCAACCCCTAGAATGAGCAATGCGTAAAACGTCCAGCGCCAATCTCCGACATGCAGCAGCGCCTGCCCTGCGGACGGTGCCAGCACGGGAATGATAATGAACACCATCATCGCGAACGACATCACGCGCGCCATTTGACGCCCGCTGTAGAGATCGCGAACGACGGCGACCGCGACAATGCGCGGTGACGCCGCGCCGAGGCCCTGAATGAGGCGCGCAATAAGCAGGCCGTCGAAAGAACCCGACATGACAGCGCCAAGCGTGCCGGCGAGAAAGATCGCGAGCCCGGACAGCAGAATTGGCCGGCGTCCGAAGCGGTCAGACAACGGGCCGTAGATCAGCTGCCCGGCGGCAAACCCCGCCATGTAGAGGATGACCACGAGCTGCCGGTCGTTCTCGCTGGCGACACCGAGCGCCGTGCCGATTGCTGGCAGTGCGGGAAGCATGATGTCGATCGATAGTGCCGTGAGCGCCATCAAAGCTGCGACGAGAGCAACGAACTCGACGAATGAAATGGTCAGGCCGGGCGGTGGCATATCCGGCTCAGCAGTGGCGCTGCGCCCGGCGTGTTCTCGTTTTTCCATATCGAATCCTGAAATTTCTAAGCCGGCATCCGGCGCGTGCTAAGCAGCCGAAGTATGCGCGCTGTGGCACACGCTATTCTGCAGGCTGCGGTGTGTTGGCAACCGGTTGCGGTTTGCGTTTCGCGAACCCGGCCAGCCAGCGGCAGATGACGTAGAACACGGGAGTGAAAATCAACCCGAACACCGTGACGCCGATCATCCCTCCAAACACCGCCGTTCCGAGCGCCTGTCTCAGTTCAGCGCCCGCGCCGACGGCCCACACGAGCGGGACGACGCCGAGGATGAACGCCAGCGATGTCATCAGGATCGGTCGCATTCTCAACCGCGCGGCTTCCGTCGCTGCCGCAAAGCGGTCGCGGCCGGCCGCCTCGAGCTGCTCGGCAAACTCGACGATCAAAATCGCGTTCTTCGCCGCCAGCCCGATAAGGACGATAAATCCGACTTGAGTAAGGATGTTGTTATCCTGGCCCCTCATGATCACGCCGGTGATCGAGGCGACCAAACTCATTGGCACGATGAGAACTACGGCGAGCGGTAGCGTCAAACTTTCAAACTGCGCGGCGAGAACCAGAAAGACAAAAGCGACGCCGAGGATGAAGGCGAAAACAGCGGCGTTTCCGGCGCGGATTTGCTGAAATGCAAGGTCGGTCCACTCGTAGCTGATGCCTTGCGGCAACGTCTCGGCTGCGAGCTTCTGCATCGCATCGATGGCTTGGCCCTGTGAATATCCGGGAGCTGCTGCACCGTCCAGTTCAGCGGCCGGATACAAATTGAAGCGCGGCACGCGAGCCGGTCCGGAGATATCGTTGACGGTCGCGAACGAGCCGAGCGGGACGGTATCGCCGCTGGCGTTCCTCACGCGTAGCTTCAGCACATCCTTGCTATTGAGGCGGTACGAGGCGTCCGCCTGCGCCGTGACGCGAAACGTGCGGCCGAGCAAATTGAAATCGTTGACGTAGACCGAGCCGAGATACGTTTGCAGCGTCGTGAAAACGTCAGCAACATTGATACCGAGCATCTGCGCCTTGATCCGGTCGATGTCGAGGTAGAGCTGCGGGGTGGACGTTTCGAACAGTGAGAAGACCTGTTTCAAACCGGGCGTCTGCGCCGCTTTCGCCATCATCGCCCCGACAGCGCTTTGCAGCGCCACTGGCCCGGCACCGGATTTGTCTTGGACCATCATGCGAAAGCCACCGGCACTGCCGATCCCCCGCACGGGCGGTGGTGCCACGACAAGCACGAGCGCATCCTGAATTGCGGAAAACTTGGCCAGCAATGCCGCCTGGATGGCCGGCGCCGACATCTGCGGGTCTTTCGCGCGCTCTTCAAATGGTTTCAAAACGACGAACACGGCACCGGCATTCGATGCGTTCGTGCGCGTTGCTCCTGAAAATCCAATCAAGTTGACGGCGTGAGCGACGCCCGGCACGCCCAAAGCGAGCTCAACCGCGCGGCGATTGACCTCGTCGGTTCTGGCGAGCGACGACGCCGGCGGAAGTTGGGTGACGGTGATCAAATAACCCGCGTCAAGCTGCGGAATAAAGCCGATCGGGGTTTTTCGAAACTCATTGAGGCCGAAGGCAAGGATGCCCACGTAAATCGCCAGCATCACCGCGGCGAGGCGCACGATCCGACCGACGAACCAGGCGTAGCCCGATGACAGTTTGTCGAAACTCCAATTGAAGAGCCGAAAGAATGCATGGATGGGCCGCATCAGCAAGCTCGGCGCGCGGTCATGGTCTTGTGGCTTCAAGAGAAGCGCGCAGAGCGCCGGCGATAGCGTCAGTGATACGATCAGCGATATGATGGTCGCGCCGGCGATGGTCAGTGCAAACTGGCGATAAAATTGGCCGGAAATGCCGGTGATGAAAGCCGACGGCACGAACACGGCCGTCAGCACGAGCGCGATTGCGATCAATGCCGCGCCGACTTCCTCCATCGTCCGATATGACGCTTCACGCGGGCTGAGCCCCTTCGCCATATTGCGTTCGACGTTCTCGACAACGACGATGGCGTCGTCGACGACGATGCCGATCGCTAGAACGAGCCCAAACAGCGACAGATTATTCAACGAGAATCCAAACAGCGACATCAAGAAGAACGTGCCAATCAGCGACACCGGTATAGCAACGATCGGGATGATGGCGGCACGCCACGTCTGCAGGAAGACCACGACGACGAGGACCACCAGCGCCACCGCTTCGAAGATCGTCTTCACAACAGCATCGACCGACTGCTGAATGAAGTCGGTCGGATTATAGACGATGGCGTACTGCACGCCGGGCGGGAAGCTCTTTGACAATCCAGCCATCGTCGCTTTGATTTTTTCCGCAGCCGCGATCGCGTTCGAGCCGGGCAATTGGAAAATCCCGAGGCCGACAGCCGGGTTCTTGTCCAAATACGAATTGATGCCGTAGTCGAGTGCCGCCAGTTCGACGCGTGCCACGTCTTTGATGCGAACAACCGAGGTGGAGTTCTGTTTAATGACGATGTCGCCGAATTCATTCGGGTCGGCCAGTCGGCCTTGCGTTTGGACCGCGATTTGAAAAGCGCCGGGCATCGCGACGGGTGGCTGATTGAGCACTCCGGCCGCGACTTGCACGTTTTGACGTTGCAGCGCCGTCACGACGTCGTTTGCAGTCAGTGCCAGCGATTGCAGGCGGTCAGGATCAAGCCATACGCGCATGGAATAGTCGCGCCCGCCAAACACGGTAATCGAGCCGACGCCCTCGATCCGGCTCAACACATCGACGACGTTGATGTTGGCGTAGTTGGAAATGAATAGAGTGTCGCGCGATTTGTCGGGCGAAAACATATGCACGACCATCATCAAGTCGGGCGATGCCTTCGCGACCGTGACGCCGATATTGCGGACGTCGGCGGGAAGCCGTGGCTGTGCCGTCGTCACCCGATTTTGAACCTGCACCTGAGCCGTGTCGAGATTGGTGCCAAGGTCGAAGGTGACGGAGATGGAGAAACGGCCGTCGCCCGTCGAATTCGATGAGATGTAAAGCATCCGCTCGACACCATTGATCTGCTGTTCGAGCGGCGCAACGACGGTCGACGCAACAATCTCGGCGCTCGCGCCGGGGTACTGCCCGGTGACGTTGATCACCGGCGGCGCGATTTCCGGATATTGAGCGATCGGCAACCGTCCAAGCGACACGGAGCCGAAAATGACGATCACGATCGAGATCACGGCGGCGAAAATCGGCCGATCGATAAAAAAGCGTGACATGCGCATCGGACGGCCTTGTGGCTTGATCTATCGCTTAATTCGTTCGCGTCGCGGGCTGCTGTGCCGCTGTCGCATTCGCGGTGGCGTTTTGCGGCGTCACTTTCGCTCCCGGCCGAATTCGCATCAGCCCGTTGACGACGACGATGTCATCGGCGTCCAGGCCCGAGGAAACGACCCTCATGCCGTCCACGACTGGCCCAAGCGTCACATATTTGGGAGTAGCGACATTATCCGACGTGACGGCGTAAACGAATTTGCGAACCTGTTCGGTTCCGATCGCGGTGTCCGGCACCAGCAACGCGAGCTCAGGAGCCTTTGTGGCGATTTGCAGTCGTCCGAACATGCCGGGCGTCAGTCGGCCGTCGGGGTTGGCGAATTCAGCCCGGCCTCGGATGGTGCCTGATGAGCGATCGACGGCATTGTCGACAAAATCGATTTTGCCTTCGTGCACAAAATCTTTCTCATCAATCAGCTTGAGCTTGACCGGCAGCACAATTCCGCGATTGGCGGTGGTCGAGGCGGCGGCTGACGCAGCACGCAAGTAGCTGAGATACGACGCTTCATCCATGGTAAATTCAAAACGAATGGGATCGATGGACGCAATCGTTGCGAGCAGCGTCGTCGTGCCAAACGCTCCGCCAATGATCAAGTTGCCGGTCGAAACACGGCGATCGCCAATTCGGCCTGAAATTGGCGCGGTCAATTGCGTATATTCCAAGTTCAGATCGGCTTGGACCACGGCGGCAGCTTGTGCCGTCAGCGTCGCCTCGGCAACGCGTTTTGCCTGAATGCGCTGATCAAACGTTTGCTGCGTGATCGACGTCCCGCGCACGAGGTTTTCACCGCGTTTGAGATCGCTGTCGGCGAATGCGAGGTTCGCGGCCGCTTGCTCGTGCGCCGCTTTGGCTTGATCGAGCGCGGCTTCGAATGGCCGCCTATCGATCGTAAAAAGTGGATCATTCTTTTTGACAAGCTGACCGTCGGCAAAGGCCACCTTGTCCAAATAGCCAGAGACGCGCGCGCGAATTTCCACATAGTCGACCGCAATGAAGCGGCCGACATACTCATCATGATCGGCGACGAGTTTCTGGACAGGCTTTGCCACCGTGACCTGCGGCGCTGGTGGAGCGGCGGAGGCGGCTTCGGTCGGCTTACCATCGCCACACGCCGACAAGGCACTTGCGGCGATCGCCATAAACGCCAGCGTCGCCGTCCTTAGAATGATGACCATACGCTCTCCAGCGATTGTGGCGCAGCAACGTGCGAGGCGCGAAAATCCGATGCGGCCGGTGGTTGACCGCTGCGAGACCAAAAAACTGAACTCGCCATCTCGCAAACAGTTTCGATGACAGCGATATCGTCAGTATGATAAATGTTACTCGCGAGTAACATCCGAGGCGTATCGATCCTTGAAATGTCAGTCAACCCACAATGAGCGCGACCCTGCCCAACGCTAATGGCAAGCCTGACGCGGATCTCCGCGCCACCCAACGGCCGCGCGACCGCATTATTTCGGCGGCCTGTGAGCTTTTTTACCGTGGCGGCATCCATCCGGTCGGCGTCGATGCAATCGCAGAGGCGGCTCTGACGAATAAGATGACGCTCTATCGTCATTTCAAGTCCAAGGACGACCTGATCCTGGCTTACGTGACGCAGCTTGCAAATGACGGCGACGGCGTCTGGCAGCGGATCGCGAAGGCGCACCCCAGCGATCCTGTATTGCGTCTGAACGCTTGGCTATCGCACGTCGAAGACGTTTTGATGACGAAATTCGCACGCGGATGCCCGCTTGCCAATGCCGCCGTCGAGCTCCACGCGGCACACCCCGGACGCGCGATTATCGAAGCGTACAAGAGCCGAAAGCGTGGTCATCTGGTCAAATTATTCAGAGACGCGCAATTTCGCGATCCCGACATTTTGGCTGATGAAGTTTTCCTGCTGTTTGAAGGCGCACGGGTCAACATTCAATGCGGTGGCAAAGTTCCGGCTTCGCGCGTCGTGCGAATGCTGCGGGCCGTTATTAGTACGGCACCTCGGAAACCTCGCAGTTGAGCCGCAATATCGAGCGCTGCGCCTCATTCTGGCGTTGACGGCTGACGCACTGAAGCATCGTTCGAGCTTCAGGCCGCCCAGCTGACGCAAAATGCTGGCAAGCAACATAGCTAATGGGCTATATCGCTGAAAACTTTCATGGCATAAGCTTTAGCTATGGGACGCGGTTGCGTTGACAGCGCCGTTGTAAAGCCTGGAAGGTCACACCAATCGATGCAAACATCAGTGGAACGGGAAGCGCGCAGGAGTGTTTGGCCGAGATTGCTCGGGCAATGGCTGGCATTGAGCATTTTTGCCATTGGCGTTTTCGGGCTGGCAGCCACTCAAAGTGCGGCTCAAAAAACGGCGATCGGCGACGTCACGGTATTTGCGGCTGCCAGTCTCAAGAACGCCCTCGATGCGGTAGCGGCCGACTATTTGCAGCGCACGGGCAGCAAGGTTTCGATGTCGTATGCCGGATCATCGGCGCTCGCCAAGCAAATCGAACTTTCGGCCCCCGCCGACATCTTCATTTCAGCCGACCAGGACTGGATGGATTACCTTGCGAAAAAAAACCTGATTAAGGCCGATACACGGATCAATTTGCTCGGAAACGCTTTGGTGCTGGTTGCCCCTGCCACGTCAAAAATCGAATTGAAAATTGCCAAAGACTTCGATCTGACCGGGGCGCTCGGCGAAGGGCGGTTAGCGATGGCCGATGTCAACGCTGTACCGGCCGGAAAATACGGCAAAGCGGCGTTGGAGACGCTCGGCGCTTGGTCGGCTGTCGAAACCAAAACAGCGCAAGCCGAAAACGTTCGCGCCGCGTTGGCGCTTGTTGCGCGCGGCGAAGCCCCGCTTGGAATCGTCTATCGCAGCGATGCAATATCGGAGCCGAAAGTCAAAATCGTCGATACGTTTCCGGACGAAACGCACGCTCCGATTGTCTATCCGGGCGCCGTCACGGCAGCCGCGAAAAACGTCGGCGCAGCGTCGGCATTCATCACGTTTCTAAAATCGCCGGAAGCTCTCGCGCGCTTCAGCCATGAAGGCTTTTCACTATTGAAGTGAGGCAAGACGACGTTGGTGATCGGCAATTTTTTTCGAAAGGCTGTGCGTGTTCGAGTTCACCGCTAACGAGTGGGTTGCAATCGAGCTCAGCTTGCGAATAGCGTTTCTGGCAACCATCGCGGCCCTGCCTGTCGCTGTTGCCGCCGCTTATGCGCTCGCGCGACTGAACTTTCCCGGTAAGGCGCTTGTCGATGGCGTCCTGCACTTGCCGTTGGTGCTGCCGCCTGTCGTGACCGGATACATGCTGTTGTTAGCCTTTGGAAAGCAGGGTCCGATCGGTGCATTTCTGTTCGATCATTTCGGCATCAGCTTGTCGTTCCGCTGGACCGGTGCAGCGTTGGCCTGCGGGGTCATGGGTTTTCCGCTGATGCTACGCGCCATTCGCCTGTCGTTTGAATCGATTGACCGGCGCCTCGAAGTGGCGGCCGGAACGCTCGGCGCAAACGGCTGCTGGGCATTCTTGCTGGTGACATTGCCGCTTTCATTGCCGGGCATTCTCGCCGGCGCGATCATGTGCTTTGCCAAGGCGCTTGGCGAGTTCGGTGCAACGATTACGTTCGTGTCGAATATTCCAGGCGAAACGCAGACCATAGCGTCATCGATATATTCGTACACGCAGGTGCCCGGCGGTGAAGCAGGAGCGCTCCGTCTGACGTTTGTCTCGATCGGCATCGCGCTCGTCGCGCTTGTGGTGTCGGAGTTTCTTAATCGGCGTGTGCAGCGTCGCATCACTGTTTTCGAATGAAACGGCGCTCGCCATGATTGAATTCGCCGCGCACTTGACGCAGGGCCGGTTCGTGCTCGACGCAGAATTTGAAACAGCGGCCGGCGTCACAGCATTGTTTGGACCGTCCGGCTCTGGAAAAACGACGATCATCAATCTCATCGGCGGTCTGACACGGCCGCAAAAAGGGCGGATTGTCGTCGGCGATCGCGTGCTGGTCGATACCGACCGCAGGATCTTCGTGCCCATGCACAAACGACGAATTGGTCTAGTCTTTCAGGACGCGCAGTTGTTTCCACATTTGACGGTTGATCAGAACCTCCGCTTCGGTCGCTGGTTTGCTCCACGCGACCCAACCGGCGTTGCGATCGAATTGGTCGTCGAACGCCTTGGAATTCGCAGTCTATTGTCTCGCCGTCCCTCGCGGCTGTCGGGCGGTGAAAAGCAACGGGTCGCTCTGGCGCGCGCGCTACTTGCGTCGCCGCATCTACTGCTGATGGACGAACCGCTGGCCGGTTTGGACCAGAATCGCAAGACGGAAATATTCCCTCTCATCGAGATGATGCGTGACGACTTCAAAATTCCGATTGTGTACGTCACCCATGCCCTCGATGAAGTGGCCCGATTGGCATCCTTCGTCGTCCGGCTCGACGCCGGGCGGGTGATCGCAACCGGCAGCGCAGCAGGCGTAGTGCTGTAACCTAACGGTGGGCGCGTTTAACTGGCGCCAAATGCATTTCGAGGTGTTTGAGAGGTTTTGCAAAAAGCTTCAGCGCGCGCGTCTCCATGTTGCGATAATCGCGAACGAGGATTTGGCCAAACTTGGTCAGACTGGCAGACCCGCCGCCCCGGCCACCGTGCTGGCGTTCGATCACCGGCTCGGTGAATGTGTCGTTGATGCTGTCGGCCAAATACCAGGCGCGCTTGTACGACATATCCATGGCTTTGGCCGCCTTGGCGATTGAGCCCAACGCCGCGATGTGTTCGAGCAATTCGATCCGGCCATGACCGATGTAGCGCTTGTCGTCAAAGTCGATGCGAAGAACTACGCGCGTCATCAGCATGCTCCCAGGCGGCTACCATCCTGGCTTCGAATGCGAAAGCCACGGTTGGTGCCGACTGGAGGAGTATTCACTGCCGCGATTGCCGCCGCATCAGAATTTTCTACGGACTTCCGAACGTAGGCCAAAGTTGTCTTCGCCGCCCTGGAGCACCTGATAGGTCGCATCGGCGCGGAATAGCCATGCCCGGTCGATCGGGACCTGATAGCGCGCGCCAAATCCGTACTGTGGGTCCTGGGCGCCAATGCCATCGTTGCTGAACGGTTGGACCATGGCGACTTCGAAGACCAGCTGCTGATCCAGGTTGAAGAGATACTGTAAGCCAAGTGCACCGCCCCACGCGTCGGAGCCGGTGTCGTCGAGTTTTGGATAACCGGTCAGCGCATCGGTCTCGAAATTGATGCCGACGTTCTTGAGGATGCCGGCATTATTGCCATCAACCAGGGGCTGCGGATTGCCGAACCCAACGAAGAAGTTGGCGTAAGGAAGCAACGTGCTCGGCAAACCGGAGATCAGACTGTTTTCAGACAGGATGGCAAATCCGTCGTTATTGCCGCCGTTATTATCATCGCCGAAGTTCGCGAATAATCGAGTCGAATTCGACAACGTGTTGGCGTAGCGCCGCGAGTATGCGGCGGTGACGAAGTGTTCCACAAGGCCGTCCTGATCGTCGAGGCCTTGAACCACGCCATAACCAGCTTCGATGTAGCCACTGTAAGCATCGATGAAGGCCGTAACACCGTAGAGATTGGCGCTGTGATTATCGACCTTCCCATCCGCTTTTAGGATGCTGGCGTTGTCGACGTTGTCGAATGCGGCAAAAACGGTGATGTCGAAGTTGGATAGGCCGAGCG
This sequence comes from Hyphomicrobium sp., assembly GCA_019748215.1. Taxonomy (GTDB): domain Bacteria; phylum Pseudomonadota; class Alphaproteobacteria; order Rhizobiales; family Hyphomicrobiaceae; genus Hyphomicrobium_B. The sequence continues at coordinate 68,835 of JAIEPV010000026.1, read as the reverse complement.
CGGCTGAATTCTGCGCCGGCAGTGTCACCGCACCGCCGAGGATCGCGTCGTTCGCCCAGATCCCGTTCTGCAAAAACAGTGGAAAAAGACCGACGGTGAAAGGCAAGTCAAAACTGGACTCCGTTCCAGAAGCGCTGGAATAGATAGAGCCGAGATCGCCCTCTAAGAACAGCGTTTGCGGTTCGGGGTCGAACTCGTCGTTAAATTTATCATTGCCGTTGCCGCCGCCAAATTCGTAGCGCGTGAATTTTGCATTCGCGTCCTGAAACGGTGTGAAGAAGGCGTGGATCCGTTCGGTCGCTGTGAACTTGAAGTCGACGTCGAGGTTCAAGCGTGTCGCGATCTGGGCGACATCCTTGCCGTTGAAGTTATTGTAGGCGACCGCCGTTCGCCAGTCACCGTAGACGGCGAGGCCCGGCAGTAGTGGGTTCAATTCACCAAGCGCGGTGCTGCTCTGGTCGTAGATGCCGGAGGTATATTGCTCGCGACCGAGCTCAAGCAGCGGGCGCGGCGGCTCAACCGCGCTCTTGCCGCCGTAAATGTCGAGCTGCTCGGTGGCATCGTAGTTGGTGTCGTACTGCGGCCCGTCTCGGAACGATTTTTCGATCCGAGTTTCATTCTCGGGCGGAGCATCCGTGCTTTCGCCGGCTGCGAGGTTCGTGGCTGTGAAGGACATGACGAGGTAACCACCGGCGACCAGTGTGGCCGTCGCAGACGTCGTCCTGGTCTTGTAGCAACGGTCGCCGTTTACATTGCGAGTCATATGGAAGCTCCGACATCGTGGCTCAGACCTGCGGGGTGAGGCCGGGGAGCACTTTCGTCAGACCCTTATGCGGGTTTCTGAAAGTGACTCCCTCGACCCATCGGCATTAGTCCTTCACTTCGAAGTCGACCGAGAAGGCGTGGAAGTTCATCATCCGCTCGTTCATGGTCCGCTCCATATCCTTGGTGGCTCCGACGAAGCGCATGAAGTAGATCGGTTCGGCGCGGCTGCGCATGCGGAAGGCAAGGCTGTACTTACCCGGCCTCGTGATCAGTTCAGCCGGCACCTGGTAGTTCGCGACTTTCTCTGCCAGCGGCGGCAGCGAGTGGTTTTCCATGCGCACCAGCGGCGGATGGTTGAGTACGGTTGTCGGAACCCCAGGCGGGCGAAGGTGCGGCAGTGGATCAATGTCGAAGTTCACCGGCAGATACATCTCGCGGTCCGTGCCCTTGACGTTGGTTGTCAAGAACTTGGTCTGGAAATGCATCAGTTGCTGATCGGTGGACATGCGGCCGGCGGCAACATCAAGGCTGTGCTGATCGGCCATGTCGCCGTTGCTATCGACGTATCCCGACTCCCAGATGTTCTTGCCGTCGGGATCGAGTAGCGCGACGTTCATCCACAATTGCGGCTGGGCACCAAGCGAGCCCGACGGCAGATTATGCCCGGTGTTGACGTTTTTGATTTTGTACGAGAAGGCCAGATCCGTGCCAACTTTTGGGGTTCCTTCGATATATGGCCCGTCGATCTTGCTGGAATTCTCCATCACCTCTTTCCGGAGGTTGTCACGCACGGTAAGCTTCGCGAGATTTTCCTTGATGATCAGTCGCGCTTCTTCCCGGTCGAGCGCATCGGCCCAACGCTTAGGAAATTCGACTTTTATTTTTCCGTCAGCGAGCTTGTCTTCAAACTCCGTGGTGCCCCAACCAGCGCGCCAGTCGAATAACAGCCAGTCCTCGATGCTGATGGCTTGAGCCTTGGTGTTGTGGGGGAAGATACCGGGGTGCGCGATGGAGTAACCCGGACCGATAAAGCGGTGATTGGCGTGCTTACGCCCCGGGTTGATTTCTTTGCCGCCAACGATCGCCGAAGGTGCAAGCGAATAGCCGTCGGGTTTTCCGGGAACCTTGCCCATGTGGCAGTCCTGGCAACTGATCCCGGCTTTGCGTGCTGGGCTGTCACGATATTGATCCCAGACGATTTCCAATTTGATGCCGAGGTTGACGGCCACCTGATGGCAGCTGACGCAGAATTCGGACTTGGTGATCTGATCGTTGGTGATCATGCCCTTATGAATGTCGTTGCCGCGGCCGTCCGTGCTCGTCTTGACGGAGTAGGTTTCTTTATCAGCCAAGACATCTTTGATGACGCTTTGTTTGCCGCTACCGTAAACGGGCTCATAGATCTTGCCTGGTTCGACGCGACGCTCGCCGTTGACCTTGCCATACTGCTCTTTGACGCGGTGACAGGTGATGCAACTCACGCCCTCACGCGAAATCTGACTGCGCTCCCAAAGCGGCGCCTCGCGCGCTTCGCCGAGCTGCGTGCCGACCTGCTGATGGCAGCGCACACAGAACGTGCCGACCGTGCCTTGCGTCAAATTTTGAAACTTCTGCTCGAACTTGTGAAACATCGGCGAGATCGACGCATTGGCATGGCTCGACGATGACCACTCATCGTAAATCTGCTTGTGGCATTCGCCGCATTGCGACGCTGTTGGATAAAGACTCGTATCGGCGCCAGCGCCGCTTTGGCCGCTGGAAGTATTAGTGATGACACCGACTGTTCCGCTTTCGGGGCTCTGAGGTTCCGGGCTTTGCGCTTCAGAACCTTGTGCGCCCGTGCTTTCAGCATCCGTAGCGGCCTGAGCTCGACGCGCCTCATCGTCTTTGATCAGCGCTTCGAGCGCGGCCTTCGCGTCAGTCTCGGCCGCCTGCGCAAGTAATACTCTCGCCTGCGCGTCATCACCGACCTGCGCTGTGCCACTGGCGCGCGTTTGCTCGCTCTGGCCCAGCAAGGCTTCTATGGAGCCGGCAATGGCAGGGTGGCCGACGACGGCCGTTTGCATCACCATGGCGCTCGCAAAAGCGTAGAAAAACTTGGAAATCCCGGACAATGGCTTCATCCCCCAACGCTTCGCTCTCTTGGTCATGCGCGGCAGAATCCCCATTCGCCTCGCAAGCACAATAATGGCGCGTAATACCCGCGCGATTAGTCGTGCTGAAGAACGGCTAGTGGCGAATATTGGCCGTCATATGGCTGATTTTGGATTCGGGTATTTATTGATAAATATCGCCGCAATTTTCAAAGTTTTCAAAGTAATCAATTCGTCTATAATGAATTACAAAATCGATTGTGCTCCAAAAACGATTATGCGCGCCCTGGCTTGAATTTCGCAAATCGCCGTTTCCATTTGCCTCACGATAGGCATTTCAAAAACCCGCATGCAGCAATCCATTTTGTCGATTTTTTTCAACATGTTGGTATGAGGAAAAGCATATGTTCAATAATGTTATTTCTGTTTTGCTCGCTCTATTCAAAGCCTTTTGCGTGCCGCTTTCGACCGACATTTTCAAGCCGGAAATTACGAGCAGCATCTGAGCGGTAGCACGCGTAACCATCAAACGGCCATTCTCTGACCATTATGGGAGCACAGACGGCCGATAATCGAAGAACACCAGTCGCTAATGACTGAATTGAGATTGTCGATCGCGATTGTATTCAGCGTCGAATCTCAAATCGGGGAAAGGGGAATTATCTTGACGAGCACAATCCGACATCTGCGCTCCCGTGGCCGGACAGATGGGAGCATTTCGGAGCCGGCGCATTCGCTTTCCTGAGCGTCCCAGGATGTGTCGCAGCGGCGGCCAATCGCCAAGCCGTCGATCAGAAATTTTCAGAAATCTGGGATTAGACAATGGCAAGAAGCCACCAAATTACTGTCAATGGCAGCAGCTTCGCCGCGCGCCGCGGCGAGTTGCTTCTGGATGCTGCCATCAGCAATGGCATTGACCTGCCTTACGACTGTCGCGCCGGTCATTGCGGCACATGTTGCGTGCGACTCGTATCTGGCGACGTGCAGGGCGGCGCGGGGGCTGAGCCGGGGATCGTACATGCGTGCCAATGCCGGATTGCCGGCGATGCCGTCGTGGAGCGGGGCCAAGCGTCGGCTGTTCGGACCGTCGAGGGCACACTGAGTTCATTGCGGCCGTTATCAGCTGAGGTTATGGAAGTCGGCATCACGACAAACAGTGCATTGCCGCATCACGCTGGCCAGTATGCGCAGGTGCGCTTCAATGGCTATCCGAGCCGTCCGTTCAGCATCACCCTTCCCCTTGGCGGCGATCCGAGCGGCCGCGCGGTGTGGTTCCACGTTCGCCGCATGGCAAATGGCCGTGTCACATCTTCGCTTGGCAAGAGCATTCGGCAAGGCCATCGCGTGCAGCTGACTGGGCCCTATGGCTCGGCACATTTCCGGCCCGAACTCGCGGGCCGGCTGATACTGGTTGCCACCAATACCGGTTTTGCGCCGATCTGGTCGATCGCAGTCGCCGCGCTGCGCGAGAACCCGCATCGCATGATTATGATCATCGCCGGCGGCCGCTCGATCGAGTCTCTATATATGGGTTCCGCACTCGCGCGATTGGCGAGCTTCCCAAATGTTCGTATCGTACCTGTCTGCAGCACGCCGCAAAACCTGACGGACGTCGTTCTGCCAGGCCGGCCGACGGACTATCTGCCACGACTTTTGGCAACCGATGTTTTGTATGCGTGCGGCGCGCCAGCCATGGTCGACGCGATCAAAGCGATCGCGGCTCATGTCGGAGTGGTGTGCTACGCCGATCCGTTCCTTCCGACGACGGACGATACGGTTGAGGAGAGCGTTCTGTCGCGCACCATTGACTGGCTCGCCGTGCCGACGACCCGCCAGCTGCGCAAGCTCGCTGTCAATAGACCGCGCAGCCTGCGGGATCAGCCGATGCAGGCGCACCGCATGCTGAATCAGGGATGACAATTCATTGTGGTCCTCAACACGCATGAACGTCTGTCGAGCGTTCTGGCCGCCGGGTGTCGGCCGGTCTACCGTCATTTATCTCGGCGCCATGCTAATCGCTCTCGGCGTTGGCGCCCACGGGGCGGTTGCGTCCGATCCGGCCAAGACTGTTGGGCCCAATGCCTGTGGTGAATGCCACAAGCAGGAGGCTGAGGCGTGGAAGGGCACGCATCATTTCAAAACCTTCCGCGAGATGCCGCGCAACACGACGGCAAATGAGATCGCGAAAAGGATGGGCGTGCGTCGCATAAAGTCAGAAAGCTTGTGTTTGAACTGCCATTTCACGGTGCAGCAGAAAGATAGTAAAGAGGAGCCTGTCGCGGGCATCTCTTGCGAATCCTGCCATAGCGCCGGGCAAGAATGGGTCAAGGTGCACAGCGGGTTCAGCGGCAAGACAGAGAAGACCGAGACGAAGGCCGAGGAACAGGCGCGCTGGAAGCTTGCCGATTCCAAGGGAATGATCAGGCCGTCTGCGCTCTATCAGCTGGCGAAAAACTGCTACAGCTGCCACGTCGTGCCGCGCGAGGACCTCGTAAACAAAGGCGGGCACCGGGCCGGAAGCGCATTCGATTTGGTGTCGTGGTCGCAGGGCGAAGTTCGCCACAACACCTGGCACTCCAAAGGCAAGGACAACGTCGCGGCAAGCGCGCCGCGCAAGCGAATGCTTTACCTCGTCGGTCTCGGCGTCGAACTCGAGACGGCGTTGCGCGCGGTCGGCAAGGCGACCGTGAGAAAGGCCTTTGCGTTCGAGATGGCGCGGCGCGCCGACAGGGCTCGCAATTTGCTCGCCGCCGCCGCAAAGGCGGCACCGAACGTGCCCGAAATCGCAAAGATGCTCGAAGTCGCCCATTCGGCCGGACTGAAGCTCAACAATGAAAGCCGGTTGACGTCAGCCGCTGACGGCGTTGCGAAGCTGATCGTCAGCATCACCGAAAAGTACGATGGCAGCACGTTGGCCGGGCTGGATGGTCTCATTCCCGGTGCCGACAAGCTCAAGGGCACGGCGAGACAAGCCAGCGCCGCAAAGTGAGTTCAGACCAACTGGTGGCGGGCGCAACCTGGGTGGGCGCGATGGGGAAACTGCGATGGGGTGACTTTGGCAAGCAGCGACAGATCGGCGGGACGGCGCGTGGCTGAGCGTTCGATCGGCTTGCGCGGTCTCGGCTCGGCGGGACTTTTGAGTGGCCCCATTGTTCAGGGTATGTCGATTGCGGCCCTGTCCGGCGGCCTGCTCTGGCTTGTCTGGATTTACGGCAACGGGCTCCGCGACCCGCGTTATTTCGATGGCTGGGTGCTGGCCGGCGGCATGAGTTTGCAGCTTGGCTTTCACATCGCACTTAAAACGGCGATGCTGTCGCCGAAATCCGCCACGCGCTGGCGCAACTTCCATATTTTTCTCGGCTATCTGCTGATCGCGGCGTTCATCTCGCATTCCAATTTCTCTCTGCCGGACACCAACTTCGAGTGGGTGTTGTGGGCGTGCTTCGTGCTGGTGACGCTGACCGGCGTTTTCGGCACATATCTCGCATGGTCGCTTAAAGCGAAGCGCGGTATCGACGAGCGCATCGGCTACGACCGCATCGCCACCCGGCGCGCCGAACTTGCGCAAGATGTTCACGCCGTTGTGGTCACGACCGATCCGGTCGCTGCGGCGTTTGGCTTGCCAGCGCAGCCCTATGACGCTTGGATCATGGACCTCTATACCAATCACCTGCGTGACTTTTTTCAGGGCCAGCAAAATATCACCGCCCATCTCATCGGCTCGCAGCGGCCACTCAAGCGGCTGACCGACGAGATCGACAAACTGTCGCCTTATATTGATCGGCAAGGCCAAGAGAAGCTCAACGCCGTCAAAACGCTGGTGGTGGAGAAGGATCGGCTCGATTTTGCGCGTGTCTATCTCGGGCTCACCAAGGGCTGGATGTTCGTGCATGTGCCCGTCACCTATGCGCTGATCGTGATGGCAGTTCTGCACATTTTCGTCGTCTATGCTTTTTCGTCAGGGGACTGGTGATGCGGTCGCCCGAATGGCTCAGATCGGTTGGGCTCGCCCAGTCAGAAACGTGGGCACGACCTTCGTCGGCGCGCGATCGTTTCGCGATTGTGCTGGCGCTGGTCACTATCGTCGGCCTCGCCACGCTCTTCGTATTCTCGAAAGGTACGTCGTTTCTGATGCCGGGCCCGCTCGCCAGTGCACACGGCACGATCGAGAAATGCAGCACCTGCCACACGAAGAGTGGAAGCGGTCAATTGAGCTGGGTGCGCGGCTTGGTTGTTGCCGATTCCCACGCCGACAGCAAAGCCTGTCTCACCTGTCACAAGATGCCTGAGACAGCATTCAACGCACACAGCGCACCCAGCGATGTCCTTCAACAGAGCACCGAGCGGTTGACGAAAATTGCCGTAGCTACCCCTCAACCGCAATCAGCCCGCGCTCAGAGCTTCGCTTTCCCGACCATGGACTTAGTTGCGGGCGGTGTAACATGTGCGACGTGTCACCAGGAGCATCAGGGCGTCAATTTCAATCTCAATAAAATCTCCGACGAACAATGCCGATCGTGCCACGTGGTGAAGTTCAATAGCTTCGACGGCAATCATCCGACGTTCGATAATTATCCGTTCAAAAGGCGGACACGCATTGTCTATGACCACGCGGGCCACTTCGGCAAACACTTCCCCGAGGTGGCAAAAAAAGATGCTGCCAAGCGCATCCCCGAAACGTGCTCGACGTGCCACAACAGCCGTGAAGACAAGCTTGTCATGGCGGTCGAGTCGTTCGATAAGACCTGCTCCACTTGCCATCTCGATCAGATCACCGGCAAGGAACGCGTAAGCGGCCCGAAAGGCATTGCTTTCCTCAGTCTGCCTGGGCTCGATCTCGAGTCACTCAAGAAAAAGAATGCCGCGATCGGCGAATGGCCTGATGCTTCCGAGGCCGCACTAACACCCTTCATGAAGGTGATGATCAGCCGGAATGCCCGGGCGCGTGCTTTGCTGCAAACCGTCGACAGCCTCAACCTTCAGGATTTGAGCACTGCAAGCGATGAACAGATCGAAGCGGTGACCGATCTCGCGTGGGAGATTAAATCACTCTTTTATAAGCTGATCTCTGACAAAGCATCGGACGCGCTTGGTGATCTCAATATCGGCAGCGGCGCCAAGCTTAGTCCGGCGTTGGTCGCGGATCTAACGGCAAGTATTCCGAGAGATGTGATCATCAGCGCGCAACAGCAGTGGTTGCCAAACCTCGCGACCGAAATGGCTAGTCGACAGGTCACGAGCGAACAAGATCGTGACGGCTGGAGCACAGTGACGAAGGGATCGCCGATCGCCGTTTCTGCGTCTCCCGCCCCGTCCGCTGAATCGGATCCTGTTCAGGCAGCCGCAAGTGTGACCCCAGACGTGGGTGGCGGCGCGGACACGGCGCCTGCAGCTGGAGGCGAATGGAGTGATACGGCGACGGCTGCGTCCGACAGCAGCAGTGACAGCAGTCCAGACAGTGGCACGGACGGTGGCGATCAAACGGCCTCCACTGACACATCGAGTTCTAACGAACCAGACCCTGCTGACGACACCGCGGCCAATGAGGCGAAAAAGCCCGTTAAGTTCGATCCGCCCGCCTGCGTCGTCCGTGTTTTGGGTCAGTGTCTAGTATCCAATGGATCTGAAGGCGGAACCGCGCAGCCGAAAGGAGCGGCAGGAAAAACCGATGCCGCGAAATCGAAGGCCGCCAACAGCAACGAAACGTCTTCCGCCGACAAGATGCCGCCCGCGATGAGGGCAGGTCTGAGGGACGTTATGCAAGCGGCAGACGCGGACGTCACACGCGCTAATGCCAAAGCTGCGCACGGCGCGACCGACAGCGGCCGGAGGATGGTGGTCGCCGAAAACCAACCTGCCAGTAAATCAGCGGGCCAATCGGACGATCTGCTCTATCCCACCGAAGAAGAGCTTCGCGAGATGAAAGCGCTGAATGCGGGCGGTGGGGCTGCCGCCGGACCGCCAGGAGTGACTGGAAAGGCCGGCACGTCGAATGCTCCGCCCGAGGCTGGTGCCACGATAGATGCTGAGGCGTCCGCTGGTGTTCCAACCGCTCGATCGCAAACGGCCGCCTCGCCCGTGATCAGCATCGAAAGCACCGTGGACGCGGAGAGCTGGGCTGACTATGGCGGCTGGTATCGGCAAGACTTTGCGATGTTCTATCGTCCAGCAGGTCACAAGGACAAATTCATTTATTCTTGGCTTTTTCTCACGGGGCCCCAAGCGCTGAAGGCCGAGGCTAGTCCTGCAGGCGCTGTCTTTGACTATCTCACGAACAAAGACGCCCAAGGGTCGTGCACGAAGTGCCACAGCGTCGATGACATCAAAAGCAAAGGCCGGCTCGTCAATTTCGCCCCACTATCGATCGAAAGCAAACAAGGCCGCTTCACGAGTTTTGTCCATGAGCCGCATTTCGGCACGATGGACGATCTCGGATGCCTAACCTGCCACACTCTCGAAAAAGACCGCGCCTACCTCAAGAGCTATGAGCAGGGCAATCCGCAAAGCTTCGCCGCCAATTTCGGTGCGGTGAAAAAGGATCTCTGCCAAACCTGTCACAGCAGCACCAAGGCCCGCCAAGACTGTTTGCTGTGCCACAAATATCATGTGAATGACGCGATCACGCCGATCATGACGACAAAAGTGCCAACCCAATAGTCGGTTGCGCCGCTGGAGCGATTTCGATCTGATGGAATTTGATCGGCGCTCCAGCCCTCTACTTTGTCACATGTTCTGACGACGAACCGGCTTCCACTTCGTCGGAAAATGCTCTGGGAAAACGGATTGCAAGGAGTGGATATGACACAAATCTACGCGCTGATCGCCATCGGCACGGCCGCAACATTGATGGCAATCATTCTGTTGTTGTTGCGAACGAAGGTGCAAGGCCGCCAGCCGGCCGTGGCCCTCGCCCAGCAGTGGGCTGCGACGCGGCTTCGCACGTCGACCGTGGTTGTGGCCGGACTCGCTGCGATCGCCGCTTTCAGTTTTTCAGAGCTTCCGGCGAATGACCCCAGTCTCGCAGCCGGACCATCGGCCTTGAGCGCGGTCGCAAACGCGCCCGCCAACGCGGTCAACGCAACGCCCGCGGACGCGAGCACCAGTGATCCTCAAGCGTTAGCCGCACTGCGCGCTTATGCGGACAACATCGGCGACAAGCCATCACCGCCGCAGGCCGCGACGCCGCCGGCTGCAAATACCACGGCATTGCCAGACGTCGCGTCGATGCTCGAAAAGCTCATTGCACGGCTTGAAAAGCAGCCGGACGACGTGAACGGCTGGAAAACGCTCGGCTGGTCTTATCTCAATACGGGCAATCCTACGGACGCCGTGAAAGCTTATGAGACGGCCCTCAAGCTCAAGCCGGCTGACGTCGAGATTCAAAAAGGTCTTGAGCAAGCAAGGTCAGCACAAACGTTGGCAAGCCGCGCGGCATCGTCCGATCCAGCGCCGCAGCCCACGGCGCAAGACATCAAAGCTGCGGCGGATCTATCTGAGACGCAGCGCGACAGCATGATCCGTGGGATGGTCGACAAGCTGGCAACGCGGCTCGAAACGTCTCCAAATGACGAGGATGGCTGGCTGCGCTTGATGCGTTCGCGCATGACACTTGGCGAAAAGGATGCGGCCAAAGCCGCGCTGGCCAAAGCGCTCGAAACGTTTAGCAGTGATGCGGCTGCGAAGGCTCGTCTGACGTCTGCGGCGAGCGAACTTGGCGTCAATTCGAACTAGCCGGCAGGTGTTGGTCCGAACGTGAGACCAGAGAACGGATAGACGATCCATGCCGATTTGACGGATAGCGGCTGGCCGGGTGACAATCTCCCGGCCAGCCAACAGTCATGTTCAAATACGGCGCTGGGCGTCGAACCGGTCGAGGGTCATGACTTTTGTCCACGCGTCGACGAAGTCGCGTACAAACTTTTCCTTGGCGTCGTCAGCCGCGTAAACTTCAGCGACGGCACGCAACTCCGAACTCGACCCGAAAATCAAATCGACAGGCGTCGCGGTCCATTTAACTGTCCCGGTTTTACGGTCATGCCCCTCATAGACCCCGTCGGCACCAGACGCCTTTTTCCATTCGGTGGACATGTCGAGCAGATTGACAAAGAAGTCGTTGCTCAAAGTTCCTGGTTGCGTCGTTAACACGCCCAATGGCGTGTGCCCCTGATTGGCGTCCAATGCCCGCATGCCACCGACCAGCGCTGTCATTTCAGGGATCGTGAGCGCGAGCAGACTTGCGCGATCAACGAGCAGGTCGGCCGGCGATCTGTCATTGTCTTTGCCGAAATAATTGCGGAAGCCGTCTGCTGTCGGTTCCAGGACGGCGAACGAGTCGACATCCGTTTGTTCCTGTGCGGCATCCGTCCGGCCTGGCGAGAACGGAATTTTTACATCAACGCCGCCCTTCTTCGCCGCCGCTTCGACAGACGCATTGCCGGCGAGCACGATGAGATCAGCCAGCGAAACTTTTTTGCCATCCGTACGCTGAGTGTTGAAGTCATCTTGGATCGTCGTCAAAGTTTTCAGGACAGTGGTAAGCGTTGCGGGATCGTTGACCGCCCACGACTTCGCAGGTTCGAGGCGGATGCGGGCACCATTGGCTCCACCCCTTTTGTCCGTATTGCGGAACGACGCGGCGGCAGCCCAAGCCGTCTTTACGAACTCGGATTGAGGAATTCCCGAACTGATGATTTTTGTTTTAAGATCACCAGCGTCGGCTTCATCAATCGATTTATAGTCGGCGGTTGGGATTGGGTCTTGCCAAATCAAATCCTCTTTCGGGACATCTGTCCCCAAATATCGCGCACGCGGTCCCATATCTCTATGCGTGAGCTTGAACCAAGCTTTTGCGAAAGCAAGCTTGAACTCTTCCGGATTATCGTGAAAGCGCTTCGAGATTTTACTGTAGGACGGATCGAATTTGAGCGCGAGATCGGTCGTGAACATCATCAGAGGATGGCGCTTGTTTGGATCATGCGCATCGGGCACCACGTCGTCTGCATTTTTCGGTTTCCACTGAACGGCTCCAGCCGGACTTTTCGTTTTGACCCAATCGAATGCGAACAGGTTGTCGAAATACTGAGTGGTGAATGAGATAGGGTCGGTCGTCCATGCGCCTTCGAGACCGCTCGTAACGGTGTCGCCGCCTTTTCCTGTGCCGCATTTGTTGACCCAGCCGATGCCTTGACGCTGGATGGCTTCTGCCGCCGGAGCCGCCCCGACGCACTTGTCAGGTGACGCAGCGCCATGCGCCTTACCAAAGGTATGCCCGCCTGCGATCAATGCGATCGTTTCCTCATCGTTCATCGCCATCCGGCCAAAGGCTTCGCGAATGTCCTTGGCCGCCGCGAGCGGATCTGGATTGCCGTTCGGCCCTTGAGGATTGACGTAGATGAGACCCAGTTGGGTCGCACCTAAAGGCTTGGCAAGCGCACCTTTGCTATCGCGATTGCTCGCCAAAAATTTATTGCCGGCTCCCCAGTACACTAAATCGGATTCCCACTCGTCCGTTCGGCCGCCGCCGAAGCCGAATGTTTTGAAGCCCATGGAGTCGAGCGCGACGTTTCCGGCGAGCACCATGAGGTCGCCCCACGAAATTTTTTCGCCGTATTTTTTCTTCACCGGCCAAAGTAGTCGGCGCGCCTTATCCAGGTTGACGTTGTCTGGCCAGCTATTCAGAGGTTCGAAGCGCTGCTGCGCGCCATCGGCGCCACCACGGCCGTCGTATGTGCGATAGGTGCCCGCGCCGTGCCACGCCATGCGGATAAACAGCGGCCCATAATTTCCGTAGTCCGCAGGCCACCAATCCTGTGAGGTCGTAAGAACGGCTTTGAGATCGTTTTTGACGGCATTGAGGTCAAGGGTTTGAAACTCTTTCGCGTAGTCGAAAGTCTTCCCCAATGGATTTGATTTGGCGGAATTTCGCCGTAGCGGTGATAAATCCAGTTTCTCCGGCCACCAGAATTGATTGGGTCTTGGCGCACCGCCCGCCCACGACATCGTAACGCTACCGGCTACGACGGCCGCTATCGTGACAGCGCTCACGAGATAACTTTTCGCTTTCATTGTCTTCTCTCTCCCATAACAATCTTGTTTTTGAGTTGGTCATTGACGCTTTCGGGCTGAGCGACGTCAGGTCCCGGCGTGTGGTTTGTTTTTTTGCAAGTGCCACGGCAAATCATTTCATGCGGGTTGTCACCGCCGGAGAGAGCATAACTACGAAAGCCAAAACGCATGGCGTGTGGTCGGCGCGGCGGCCAAGGCCGCCGTCGTCGCGAAACTGTCACTGGCATGACGCGCGATGCAGCAACAGACGACTTCCTGCGAGCGGTGGGACGTTTGAAAACCTTGATTGCCGCTCTTTCGTGCCGTCTGCCGCCCAACGGTCCACAGCGGCACCAGGTGAAGAGTCTCGCCGTTGATAACGCGCAAAAGCCATCTCGCGTCGTCCCGCGAATGGTGCATGATCAATGCATGACAATGTTGAAACAGGTTGGCGCACTACCCGTGCGAAAAGCCTCCAACGGCGAGGTCGAAATTCTTCTCGTCACGTCACGCGATACCGGCCGCTGGGTCATCCCGAAGGGCTGGCCGTCGAAACGCATGACCGACGCCTCGGCGGCCTTGCGCGAGGCCAGGCAGGAAGCAGGCGTCACCGGCAAGATTGCCGCGGCGCCGATCGGCTCATATCGTTACCGCAAACTCGAAAACGACAGCTCGCGCCTGATCGAAGTTTCCGTCTATAGACTTGCGGTCAAGAAAGAGCGCAAAAGCTGGCCGGAGAAACTCGAGCGCAGCCGCGCTTGGTTCGATCTGGAAACGGCGGCGCGGCGCGTGCGCGAACCGCGCCTCAAAACGCTGATCGCAGCGCTGCGCAAAGCTTGACACACTATACCAGTTTTTGGCGAATGAACGCCTCGGCGCTGGCCGCATCACGCCAGCCGACGATGCGCGCATCCTTGTCGGTGAACAGCGTGGCATTCAAAAAGAACTGCCCGATTTCATCTCTGGCGCGATCGGAGAGCACGAGGTCGCCGTCGAAAGCGCGGCCGCCCTCCCATGCGGGCGCCAGCACCGCTCGCGGATTGCTGATGCGGCCCGTTGCGCCGCGCTGATCGACGTCGACCAGGGCGAGGCAGCGACACGGGAGCACTACGCCGGGAAAACAGGTTTCCTGATGGATGCAGGCCGCATCGACAGCATCGCCATCGTCGCTTCTCGTGCCGGGAATAAAACCCCAATCGAAGGGATAGCTTACGCCGAGCGCCAAACTGCGCGAGACCGTGAACGTCCGGCTGCTTTCGTCGAACTTGAACTTGATGGTTGAGCCGCGCGGGCTTTCGACAACCATCTGCACGCGGCCGCGGTGATCAAACGCTGCTATCTTTGAAAAATCCAACATGGGCCACCTCGGTGAACCGCTTCATAACCCGTCCGCGCACGACGTGCCTTGTCATAATCGAGCAACTTCGGGCGAAATGACGCCGCGGTCATTAACGATGACGAGGCGCGGCCAGCGGTCTTTGCATAGCGATGCGCGAAAAATTGCTCCGCACCGCGAGCACTGGATTGTGGTTGTGGTTGGTCGAGCGGTTGATGGTTGATGAGGTCGGCGCTCGCAACGCCATTGAACAGGATCATTTCGCCAAAGCTCTTCGAGGCGCTGCACTTAAGTAGTTTCCGAGGCTCGACCGATCGGCTCGTGTGCGTTTCGATTGATTCGGGCCCCCGGTTTCCCTGCCGGCCGGTTCAATCGGGAGACGCTCCTTTCCCCCGAAGGCTGCGTCAGCCTTGAGCCATTCAAGGCACGAACCCCTGTAACCAGCGGTGCCAAGTCTCCCCCGGCCTGGCGCCGCTCCCCCGGATGACCCGCATTCATGCGTCGCGCGACCAAGGTTTTTGCCGGTAACTTGCGCGATCTAAATCGACAGACAACGTTGAAGGGAACCGCCATGACAGACAAAATTCCTCACAACGCCTTCGTTGTTGTAGCTGATGGAACTGGAGCACGTTTTTTTCGAAACACTGGTCGAGACTTCGCTGTTTCATTGACGGCAGACGGGGAGTTGAAGCCCAGCAATCTGTCGAGCGACGGCCCATCGGGTCATCGCCCACCCGAGCAGTCAAAGCAGGAGACCGATGAAGCAACCTTTGCCAAACAGCTTGCAAAAGACCTTTATCGCAGAGCCCACAGCGGCGGCTTCGAGGCGCTGGTCCTGATCGCCGATCCCCAAACACTCGGCCAAATCCGTTCATCCTTGCACAAGGAAGTGCAACACCGCCTCGTACGCGAGATCGCGAAAACGCTGACGAAGGCGCCGATCGGCGATATTCAAAAGGCGCTAAATTAGGCCGCGATGGCCAGTCGGGGTGCGAAATGATGCGAAGCGCCAACGCTGGCGTCGCTTATTTTTTGATTGCATTCACGGCCGGATTCTTGATCGGCGCGGTGCGCGTGACGCTGCTCGTACCGCAACTGGGCATGCTTGGCGCTGTCCTGATCGAACTTCCCATCATGCTGGCGATTTCGTGGGTGACCTGCCGATGGGTCATCGCTCGCTACGCCGTCGCCGACACAATGATCGATCGCCTTGCCATGGGCGCTGTAGCATTCGCACTGCTGATGTTCGCAGAACTCGGCTTGTCGGTGATGCTCTTCAACCAGACTGTGATGGATCACCTGATCACTTACACGACCGCAGCGGGCGGTATCGGACTTTCAATGCAGATCGCCTTTGCGCTATTTCCGCTCATCCAGCGGACCGTGACCCATCGCGAACCGAACGGCTGAAGTCTAACCTACGTAGCTTGCGCGTTCGCCGCTCTTTGGTAGCGGCCAGTCCAACATCGCGTTGCAGACAGGGTCATGCGCGAGAAGCTGTGACGGCATGGCAGTATGCCTTGCACTTAACTTCGAAGTTTTTATCCGTTTACATTTTTGTCATTGTCTCTTTGATCTTGCGCTCCTCCCAATCATCGCCGGATTTATGCTTGGTGGCGAAAACGCGGTAAGCGTGAGCGAGCAGTCCGAGACCCCAGCCAATGAGCGGCCATTGGACCCACCATGATGCACCATTGGCGTAGTCAACGACGACGAGCCCCGACATGACAATGATGAAAACGGTCAGATGAATGTAAAATCCCTTCAGCGACGCGACATGTGCTTTCGCTGCCAGGTATTTCTGTTGGTCTTCGCCGGGTATCGTCATTGCAACCTCCTATGACTTCCAATCGTGCGCACCAGTTGCGAAAACCGTTATTCATTTTGGCCGCCGGCCGTCTCCATCACAGTTTTCGCACGCATTCGGATGCGCTGGTTGACGTAGCTCAGTCCGAGTTGATGTCTGCCGTGTCATAGCTTGTCGCGCCGTGCCGGCTATTCACGTCGCAGCGCCTGCGTCGAGCGCGCGCGAAATGGCTTGAGTGAGATCGCGCTCGTTGTAGGGTTTTCCAATCACGACGGCGCTTGGCCGCACCATCGTGACGCCGAGGGTGTCGCCACTCACAAAGACGTGCGGAATGAAGTTTATCCGTAGTATTTCATCGACGGCGGAAACGCCGCTTCCAGCACCCAGCCGCGCGTCGACAATCATGATATCCGGTCTGTGCTTCTCTGCAGCCGTGACCGTGTCGGCCTCTGTTGCTTCGACGGAGCATACGTTGTGCCCCATGCCTGTAAGCATGTCTTCGAGAAGCATGCCGATGAGCGCATCGTCTTCGGCGACCAATATGCGAAGCGCTTTCATCGGCCGCAACGCCTCAGGAAGAGCGCTTGCTCGTTGACCGTCGGGGCTGACCCGCGCCGAACGATGTGTGGCAGCGGTCAATTCGAGGATGGACATATCACAGCGCTCGATTTCGCGTTTCACCGGGATTTCGGCACGGCCTTGAGTGCCGGGGTATCGTTTTCCGCCGTCGGAGCGATGTGCGATTCAACGAACCAGAGCTGCTGGTCGATGCCGCGCGAAATTTCAGTGAATAGGTCGGCCGTGTCGACATCACCGAAGGCGGTCGCTTCGCCGATGGCCTCGCGCGCCGATTGCCCAAACGCCGCCAGTGAACCGGCGACTGCAAACACATGCTGTTTTTCGTCTGCAATTCCGTGCTTGTAGGGAATGAGGAACGAGCGTTGAACGGCGACTTGGATAGTGCCCTGCGCGGTGCCACCTAATCCTCCCGCGCGCTCCGCGATTTTATCGGAGAAGGTCTCGACTTCCTCTGAAACTTTGTCAAACAGCTCGTGGATCGCGATGAAGCCCGGCCCGCGGACATTCCAGTGCGCCTGTTTGACTTGGGCATGCAAATCAATCGCTGCCGCAAGGTGCTTGTTGAGCACTTCGACAGATTGAGCTCGTATGTTTTCAGAAAGGGTGTTGTGTGTCGGATTCATCAAAAACACTCCGAGTTTTGATACCGGCAGCAGCGAGTGTGCGACAGCGGAAGACCGTGGCCGGCCGCACGATCACAATTTTTTCCGAGCTTGGGGGCGGTAAGCGAAAAGCTCTCCGCTCAAGCGTTCGTGACACTTAAAGACCGGCCGACCCGCGCATAGGAACAGCACTTGTTTATAGCGGCCGCCCGCGTCTTTCGGGGAGGCTCGGAAAATACTCAGATCGCCGTCGTTCCTTGTGTGAACCAGCTATACGGGCGATGGTTCGCCCGGGATTGGGTACGATTTTATTTTGCGTATGCTATCATATCGCCATGTGGTGATTGAGAACGGGCGACGGGCAAGCGAGCGTGAGATGGTAAAAAAAAATGCCGGAGCAACCAAAGTCGAGTGCGCCGGCGCTGGCGCGCTCACACCTTGCGCGTGGCCCTCCGACTGAGGACAAGCGAACGCGAACGTTTGCCGTTGTCGGCATCGGCGCGTCGGCAGGTGGGCTTGATGCTTGCCGAAAGCTTTTGGGTGCCATGCCTGTGCCAAGCAATTTGGCGATCATCCTCGTCCAGCATCTCGATCCGACCCACGAAAGCATGATGGCCGATCTTCTGGCCAGCCACACGAAGATGATCGTACGGCAAGCCGCAGATGGAATGCTCGTCGAGTGCGAGCACGTTTATGTCATTCCACCTGGAACCTATCTCGCCGTCAGCAAAGGTGTCCTTCGCCTCTCTACGCCTCAGGCTCGCCACGGTGCACGCTTGCCGTTCGACTTTTTATTGCACGCGTTGGCTGAGGACTTTGGCGTTCGCGCAGTGTGCGTCGTGCTCTCAGGTACCGGAGCAGACGGCAGCCTGGGCCTGAAATCCATCAAAGAAAACGGCGGGCGTGTTATCGCTCAGGATCCTGACGAGGCAGCTTTTGACGGGATGCCGCGCAGTGCTGTGTCAACGGGCGCCGTCGATCTTATTCTTCCCGTGGCCGAGATTGCAGCCGCACTCGTCCAGTAGGCGCGCAGACAAACGCCCGTCGGCGAATTCGATAGTCCAAAGCCATCGGATACGCCTGATGCCTGGTTGCCGAAAATCATCGAACTCTTGCGCGCGAAGACCAATCACGATTTTACGCTCTACAAGCCGGGCACGATTCAGCGCCGGATCGAGCGACGTATGGCGATGGCACTGATCGAGGCGGGCCACGTCGATCGGTATTTCGATGTTTTACACAGCGATGGCCACGAACTCGAGTTGCTCTCGAAAGATCTGTTGATTCACGTCACAAGCTTCTTTCGCGATCCGCAAATTTTCGAATTTCTGGCGACCAATATCATCCCCGATCTCGTTGCCAACCAGTCCGCCGATCAACCGCTTCGCATCTGGATTGCCGGTTGCAGCACGGGCGAAGAAACCTACTCGATTGCCATTCTTTTCCGAGAGGCCATTGCAGCGGCAAAATCGAACGTGAAGCTCCAGGTCTTCGCATCTGACGTCGACGCCGATGCCATCGCCGTGGCGCGTGAGGGCGTCTATGCACATACCATAGCCAACGAAGTGTCGCTGGAACGCCTAGCCAAATTCTTCACCAAGGAAGATCACGGATACCGAGTGTTGCCGGAGCTTCGAACGGCCGTGGTCTTTACGGTACAGGATGTTTTGGCCGATCCGCCGTTCTCGCGCCTCGACTTTGTGTCGTGCCGAAACCTGCTCATCTATCTGGGAGCTGAAGCGCAATCTAAAGTCATTTCGCTTTTCCATTTCGCTTTGCGACAGGGCGGCATACTGCTGCTGGGGAGCTCGGAGACAGCCGGCAACATCGATGGCCGGTTCGATGTCATTTCAAAGCCCAATCGAATTTACCGTCATATCGGTCGCTCGCGGGCGAGTGATTTTGCTTTTGCGATGGGTACCGCAGATAGGTCCCGAGCGTACGCGCGCTCTGGCCCAGGCCAATCACCGTCGCGACAGGATGCTCTCGCGGATATCTGCCGGCGACTGGTCATGGAGAATTATGCGCCGGCTGCAATTTTGATCAACCTTAAGCATGAGTGGCTCTATTCACTCGGTGCAACGAATCGATATTTACGTGTGGCGCCAGGTCACCCAACGCTCGACTTGCTCGCGATGGCTCCACAAAGCTGGCGCACGAAGTTGCGAGCAGCGGTTCAGCGCGCGGTTCAAGAGAATGCGCGCGTGGATGTTGCCGGGGCAAAGGGCGACGGCGAGCCCTTCAGGATTGAGGTCAGGCCCGTTGTATCCGAGGGCGAGCAATTTCTCTTGGTTTGCTTCGTCGACGAACCCAAGCACACTGAAAAGCAAATTCAGCAGCCTGCTTCAGGAAGTTCCTCGCGCGTCGTCGAGTTGGAGTTGGAACTCGAAGCAACGAGAACCGAACTGCAGGGTGCCATCCACAGCCTCGAATTATCCAGCGAAGAGCAGAAAGCGATCAACGAGGAAGCTTCTTCGGTTAGTGAGGAATTCCAATCGACAAATGAAGAGCTTTTGACGTCGAAGGAAGAATTACAGTCACTCAATGAGGAGCTGACCGCGCTCAATAGCCAGCTCCAGGAAACACTGGATCGACAGCGGACAGGAGCCAACGATCTGCAGAATATCTTGTACAGCACCGATGTAGCGACGCTGTTTCTCGACCCTTGCCTCAATATTCGTTTCTTTACTCCAGCAACCAAGTCGCTCTTCAACGTCATTCCCAGCGACGTTGGCCGGCCGCTCGGCGACCTCCACTCGCTATCGGGCGACAAAGCACTTCCAGAAGACGCACGGATGGTGCTGCAAAGCCAAGCGCCTTTGGAACGCGAAATCGAAACGGAAGCCGGCGTCTGGTTCATCCGCCGGATATTGCCGTATCGCACGCACGACAATCGCGTGGAGGGCGTCGTTATCACTTTCAACGATGTCACGGAGCGCAAGCGCATCGGCAAAGCTTTGGAGTTGGCCAAGCAGCAAGCCGAGTTGGCAAATGCTGCAAAGTCGCGCTTCCTTGCTGCCGCAAGTCACGACCTTCGACAGCCGCTGCAGTCTCTCGCGCTGCTGCAAGGTCTGTTGGCAAAGTCGGTGCAAGGTGAGAAGGCTGAAAAACTCGTAGCGCGCATCGATGAAACGGTCGGCGCGATGTCCGGCATGCTGAACACCTTGCTTGACATCAACCAGATCGATTCGGGTTCCGTTCGCGCCGAGTTCGTTCGCTTCAATATCAACGATATGTTCGATCGCCTCCGGAACGAGTTCACGTATCTCGCGCAAGCCAAAGGGCTTCAATTGCGCGTCGTCGCCAGCAGCCTTTCGGTACACAGTGACCCGCGTCTGCTGGAGCAGATGATCCGCAACTTGCTCTCGAACGCTTTGAAGTACACGAAGACCGGCAAGGTCTTGCTCGGCTGCCGTCGCCGCGCAGGAGCTTTGAGCATTGAGGTCTGGGACACGGGCATAGGCATTCCGGACGGCGAACTACAATCGATCTTCGAAGAATATCGCCAGCTCGACAACGCTGCGCGTGAACGCAGCCGGGGCCTGGGCCTTGGGCTTTCCATCGTCCAGCGGTTAGGAATTTTGCTCGGCCACCGCTTACGGGTCCGATCGCGTCCCGGCAAGGGCTCTGCTTTCACAATTGAGATAGCGTCGACCCGCAGCGAGCCAGAGTCGCTGGATGACATTCCAAAGCCACACGACGTTGAGCAGAACGTTCAACTCGGCAGCCGCGCAGGCGCCATCCTCGTCGTCGAGGACGACCTCGACTTGCTCGAACTCCTTCAACAGTTTTTGCAGGAGGATGGCCATATCACAGCGATCGCGCCGGATGGTATTGCGGCACTGGATTTGGTGGCGAGAGGCGTTTTTCAACCCGACCTGATCGTCGCAGACTTCAATCTTCCCAAGGGATTGAACGGACTGAAGCTGGCGGCCGAGCTTCGGGCAAAACTTCGTCGCCAGATTCCTGTGGTCATCTTGACTGGTGATATTTCCACTGCAACCTTGACGGCCATTGCGCAGCAAGAGTGTGTACAACTCAACAAGCCAGTGAAGCTGAAAGTGTTGACACACGTCATCCAACGACTGTTACCGCCCTCAAAGGTCATCAAAAAAGCTCGTGTTGCACATTCTGGCGCTACGGCAGGCGAGCCCGGAAAGCCCACCATTTTCATTGTCGACGACGATGGAAACGTGCGCGACGATATTAGAGGCGTCCTTGAAAATGATGGTCTGACAGTCGAGGATTTTGCAGACTGTGAAGCCATTTTGGACGCTTACCGCCCAGGGCGAGAAGGGTGTCTTCTGGTCGACGCTTATCTGCCCGGGATGACTGGCTTCGATTTACTGAAAAAGCTGCACGACGCCGGTGACCGCCTTCCCGCCATCATGATCACCGGCCATAGCGATGTACCGATGGCCGTGCAAGCCATGAAAGTCGGTGCCAAGGACTTCATTGAAAAGCCGATCAGCCACAGCGATCTGATCGCCAGCGTGAAGCGCGCACTCGAGCGGTCGCGTGATTCGCGCAAGCTGCAGGCTTGGCATGAACTGGCGGCAAACCAAATCGCCGAACTCACGCCGCGGCAGCGTCAGATCATGGACATGGTACTTGCTGGCCAGCCCAGTAAAATTATCGCGGCCGATCTCGGCATCAGTCAGCGGACGGTTGAGAACCATCGAGCCACGATCATGACGAAGACGGGATCTAAATCACTTCCGGCTTTGGCGCGCCTGGCACTGGCAGCCGCACTGAATGGCGGCGACCCGACGCAACGGTGATCTGGGACGAGTACGACGCGCGGATCCGTCGTCCGTCACGTATTGCGCCACGCGCGCGGACGTCCACGTACTGTTGCGCGCCTTTGAAGTGCTTTCTCCTGGCGAAAACGACGAAAAACTAAAAATGTGTGCTGGCCATGGCGTGTTCGACGGATTAGGGCAAGAGCGCAGTTGCCATGAAGCGCTAAGGTCTGTCCGCTTTTCGCGAAATCATGGACCGGCCCTAGCTCTTGATTTTGTCGTGCGTCTCTTCGGAAACCCGTTCCCGCATTTTCGTAAGCACTCTAGGAAAATTTCAAACCATGCTTGAGGCTCTAGGCTGGAACGACCGGCGAGCGCAGGAATTCCGGCCCTATGCTGCTGACGGATTGGCGCCCGGCCGCCTCGTTGCCGAACATCGGACACACTATCAGGTGGCAACCGAACAGGCTGAGCGATCGGCGACGATCACCGGCCGGTTTCGCAGCGAAGCTGGCCAGCGGACTGACCTGCCCGGTGTCGGAGATTTCGTAGCGTTGCGCCTGAGTGCAGGCGATGGACCGAGCCTGATCGAAGCGATCCTGCCGCGCACGAGTGCTTTGGTGCGCAAGGCCGCCGGCGAAACGCGGCCACAACTGGTGGCGGCCAACGTCGATTACATTTTCATCGTGATGTCGCTTGACGGCGATTTCAATTTGCAGCGCCTGGAGCGCTATCTCGCGTTAGCCGCCGAGAGCGGCGCTGCGCCGATTGTCGTCATCAACAAAGCTGATATCGCGCACATTGCTGCGGAGACGACCGATCGCGTCGCGGATGTCGCGCCGGGAACTCCGATGCATATCGTCAGCGCGCGCTCCACCGGCGGCATCGCCGAGCTTCAGCGCTATTTCGACGGAAATAGGACGATCGCCCTTGTCGGTTCGTCAGGGGCGGGCAAGTCGACGATGACCAATCAATTGTTGGGGCAGACGTTACAGAGGACGCAAGAGGTGCGGTCGCACGACAGCCGCGGTCGCCACACGACGACGCATCGGCAGCTTTTCATTCGTCCGCAAGGCGGCGCGATCATCGATACCCCCGGCATGCGTGGCTTGGAGTTGTGGGAGCCGAGCAAGCGCGTCGAAACTGATTTCGACGACATCGATACACTGGCGGCGCAATGCCGCTTTCGCAATTGCCGTCATGAAACCGAACCTGGGTGCGCCGTGCGCGCCGCCATCGCGAGTGGGGATTTGGATGCGGGACGCCTCGCGCAATTCGCGCGATATACAACGATATAATGGCAATCGGCAACTGCTCACCGCTCGAACATCACGCTGGCGGCGGCAACACTTTTTTGGTGCAATGTGATCAGGCTCCGAACGCCGATGCCATGAGTTCAATTGCGTCTGCCCGAGACGTCGCAAGGATATTTGTGAATGGCCGCGCTTCAGAGCCAGCCTTGCACGCACGATAGTAAGCCTTGAATGCCTCCGGCGATTTTCGCGTCACCTTGCTCTGATCCTCGTCGATATCAAATAACGTCAAGCCGAGATCAACCAGGAGATCGACCAAGTCGATTGCCTGTTGCGCTTCGAGAACGTGCGGCCAAAATTCTAAAATTACGATGATCCGGTCGCGCCGCGCGCGCAGTGACTCGCGTGCCGGCAGCAGCACGATCGGTTCTGCGCCCTGTGTGTCGATCTTTATAAAGTCGACTGAGGAATACTGCTCTAGAAGTCGCGCGAGTGTCGTGGTTTCCACGGACGTTGTGTTTCGCTTTTCTTGCGGATCGGCGAAAACCCGGTGATCGCCGAAGTTGGTCGAACTCAGATACAAATCTGTTCGGCCAATGTGATCGCTGACGGCAGCCTCCAGGGTAACGATCCGGTGTACCGCATCCGCCAATCTGGCATTAGCGCGGATGAGCGCTGCATTGTCAGGATTTGGTTCGATGGCGATGATCGGTATATTGGGAGGACATATCCGCGCGGCAATAACGCAATAATAGCCGATATTGGCGCCAATATCTAGAAAGCCCGCCGATAGTTTGCTGAGCTTGACAAAAATAGCCGTCTCAAGCGGTTCCATCTGGCCGGTGCTGAGCAGACACTCAGAAATATAGAGATCTTGCGGTCCATGGACGCGGAACGGCTGCTCCGGCACGCCATCGATCTTGAGGCGTGCTTGCCGCGTGGCCTTCAGTAAATCTTTTGCTTCCGGAAGCGGCCATCCGGGACGTGCGTGCCCACGCGGGCGACTGAGCGAAAAGCGCGCCGGCTGAAAATGCTGCTCTGCCGTAAACGGCGCCAGAAATTTATCGCCGACGAGATCGTTGCGGACAAAGAATGCGTTGACGCCGTGGAGATCGCATCCGACCAGCGACATTCCCTTCTCGGCGCCGATTCTCTCCAGCGCCTTGAGTGACGCTCCGTAGTGGTTGGACTGGTCCCAGATTTTCTTGGCATCATAGGGCACTTCGTACGCGACTGAAGGTGGCAGCGCGGCATTGTACTCGACGCAAACGACACGCGCGACGGCGGAAAGTGCGCGCCAGATGTGCGACGTGTTCTGATCGATGTCGATCGAGATGAAGTCGACCTCGGAGCCAAGTGCAGCCTGGCCAACGAGATCGTTGACATTCATAGTGTCAACCATCGCTTCGATGATGTGAAGCCTGCCTTCGGCGATGACGCTTGCCATACCCTCGCGCGCGGTTCGAATGTTGGCCGGATCACCCTCCAGCCAAACGCCGCTCCATCCGAGCATTGACAAGAACCGTGTCGTATTTTCGGAACCATCACCTGATCCGATTTCGATGAAGCGTCGATCGCCCTCCCCGATGCGGGCGAAGATTTCAGCGATGACTGCGTCCTCATAGTTTTGCGAGAACATCTTTGCCGCGGTGCGACCGAGGAATCGCACGTCCCGCGACCGCGGATCGAGAAATATCAAGGCCTCTTCAGTCAGCAAGCCCTGTGCCTCTTTCACTAGCCATTGGTCGTGTCGGATGGCGCCGAGGTGCTCCGTGATCTCCCGACCGCAGTTCACTGACGATGGCGAAGATGGGCGACCAGCCACGGTGTCGTTCGTCACTGCGCCGCGCATCACATTGAGCAGGCGGCGCGCGTATCGTTTGAGCATGTGACATCTCGCAAGGGTGTGGCAGGTCGCTGGGCACAGTCATCGTCCCGCCGTCGAACACTGCGGGTTCCGCGATTGAGTGCCAACCGCTGCTCGTGGTTGTCCACAAACAAGTGACAAATTGCCGTACGACGAGTGAGACAGCGGTGGAAACCTCTGCCTACATTCTCGAACATAAGAGTCCTGCGCTAGCGTCTGGCGCCCTGCCAGCTGTGTGGAGCAAATGTAATTCAGGCCCGCGAGCCGGGTGCTGGCCACGCACGGGTAAATTTTCGCTTTTAGCAATGAAGGTTTCAGATGAAAGAAACAATTGCAGACGTGATGCTCTTTTTCAGAAGTAAACATGCTGGTTATTTGCAAGATAGATTTACGCAAGTTCACGATGGAAATTATTGGAGTGATGATGAAACCCGATCTGGTCCCGGATCGCGGAAGAGTTCTGGGAGTGTCCATGCTGCTCTCGCAGCCCTAAAGCATGTGAAATCTGTTTACGGTTTTACATCTGTGATCGACATCCCCTGCGGAGACTTTAATTGGTTCGATCAGTTTCTCGATATGCATCCTGATGTAGAGTATACCGGCTTCGATATTGTCCAACGGCTGGTTGAGGATAACAGAAACCGTCACCCCGGCCGCTCGTTTCATCACCTCAACATCGCATCGAGCGTGCCGCCTCGGGCCGATCTCATATTTTGCAAAGATCTCCTCAATCATCTCACATATGCGGATGTCTGGCGAACGATCTCCAATATGAAAGCTTCCGGTTCTACGTATCTACTCGCGTCAAACAACTTTAATGACCGGCCTAACGTCGACCTGAAAAATATCGGTGGCAACTCACGGCATCTGGATCTGCTGCTGGCACCCTTCTCGTTTCCAAAGCCACTTTGGAACACGCATTACTTGGGGCTTTGGAAAATTGATCAGCTGCCAACCAAGCGGAATGTATGATATGCATATTCGCGTCTGGTACGCGTCGGGGACTGATACCGGCTGGCGCAGAACTCGGTCGTTGCCATTCAGAACTTTGCTATTCTGAAGCGGTAGCTAGGTTTTGATTTTAAGGTGTCGCGGTCTGACCGAGACATCCGCAGCGGACCCACAAGCGCGTTGCGTGCCGATCAATCCGCGTTCCCCAAAACGAAAGCGTTGCCCGACAGCGTCGTCCGTGGCTGGCCGATCGATGCTCAGCAGAACGATCGAAGATTGCCGTCGTCGTGGGTTGGGCGCCGCGCGGTTTTGGCCGCGTAGCACCGGTTGCTAGAATTCCGCGGCCGGTTCGCGAGATTGCGATGGCCAGCGTCTCCCTGGCAACGCGTCATTAGCGTCGGCTGAAACGGCAGGCTCGCGATTGCGAAACGGCTCTCGCACCGTTGCGGCCGGTATCTTCAGCGGTTTGCGCCGTCTAAGACGTGCGAAGTAAGTGCTAGGTCTGCTCATAGCACCCCTCCGGTGCGTTGGGCCTGTTGCCCCGGCAGCCGATTTCGGCGACTGATGGCGTAGGCGATCGCAGCGCGCTCCGCCCCGTAGGGATCGGAAAAGTGTCGTCCTTCGAGCGCGTGATAAGCGGGCGTTGCGGCATGGAACTGGAAGTCGTGGTCTCCATCCTCGCGGATGACGAGCCCAACTTGCTCATCGCCGACTTCAATCACGTAAGTTTTGTGCATGGCTATTGATCTCCATCCTGTGGATGGATCCTCGCTTTGGGGATTTGAAAAATTGTGTGGCTGGCTGCATTGCAACCGCGTGTCGCGCTCTGGAGCTTCGCGATCCCATGGAATGAGATCGGCACTCGAGCTCTTCCCTTTGTCGCATTTTCTGGCGACGAACCCGGATCGACTTCGTCGGAAATTGCTCTAGCAGTGTCGACACGTTTGGCGTGTACCGTCGTCGACAAACGTCATATCGAAAGATGGCGCGGACATCGGCTGTCGCACCGGCGGCGCGTCACGTGTCAGATCTCGTTTCATCGTAGCAGACTCCACCGAATGGCGGGCCACGGTTCATAACCGTGACGCCTTAGCGTTTGTTGACGCGGCGCAAGTCGCTTACCATAAATCACCGCGATCGATGACGAACATCACCGACGCCCCAAGTAGACGCTCCACGCTTTCCTATGACAAACAAGAAGACTTCAATTGCTAAGCTGGATTTGCGAACGAGCAGGTAAGCGCCAGCCTTCGTCGCCAGATCAGCTTAGCTCAGCTCACAAAGACGGCTCGGCGGCCAACAGCCCTCATACGTCGAGAGGGACGATCGTTACCGTCAAACATGGTCGCCTGCTGCGGTGAGCGTCAGAGACGACATCGACATGAACGCGATGGCTGCGAGTGTCGAGCCCGCGCACGATTTAGCGGCGGCAGCCGAACGACACATCGCAAACATCGTGCTCGAAAAATGCAGACGCCGAACCTCAGGAAAACGCGAAGGCCATTGACGCAAAGTGCGAGATGGAATGCGCGCACGTCGACCACTTGGTGCCGATCATCGCTAACCCGGCAGGTCAGCGACGAAAAATTTTTACTGGGCGATGTCGGCTCACCGTCGGTCTGTTCGTCTTGGAGGAACTGGCCTGTACGGCAAACGTTTTGATTCAAGCGGCGTTCTATGTGCGGTGGAAAAGAGTAACAGCGATGAGAGTCACTAGCCTCGTCAAGGCCAGCAATGCTTCGCGAGCCAGCCAAACGCCGTCGATCGAGCGACCGATGTTCATGGGCAATTTCAACGAAGCGCATGGAAAAAATGGAGTTATGCTGGGCGGCGAAGGGGTTCAGCCGACGTCGAAAGGCGCACAGTACTGCGCCGCCAAATCACGTCACTTTATAACGCTGGCTCGCACTGTCGGATCGGGTTCGATCAGTTCTTTCCATGGCGACAGCTGCAACCCCTAGAATGGAGCTTGAGACATGCCCAACACGCAAAAAATTACGCCGTGTCTTTGGTTTGACGGAAACGCCGAGGAAGCTGTGCAGTTCTATACGTCGGTGATCCCTCAATCGTCCATCGTCCACGTGCAAAGGTCGGCCACCGACTATCCGGGCGGCGAGACCGGCGCGGTGCTGTTGATCAATTTCTCGCTGGGCGGCCTCAGCTATTTGGCTCTCAACGGCGGGCCGCATGAAAAATTCAACAACTCGATTTCGCTGACGGTTGACTGCGAAGACCAGGCCGAGGTCGACAAGTTTTGGGCGATGTTGACGTCGGGCGGCGGCCAGCCCGTGGCGTGCGGCTGGCTCAAGGACAAATATGGGCTGTCGTGGCAGATCATACCGCGCCGATTGCCTGAGCTGCTGTCTGATCCCGATGCGGCCAAGAGCAAGCGCGTCATGGAGGCGATGATGCAGATGGTCAAAATCGACGTGGCTGCTTTGGAAGCCGCCGCTGCGTGATCCTAACGCCGCGCGATCGACACACATCAACGCCTGCGGATGGAGGAGCATCGACATGAGCAGATATATCGACGTCTACGTCTTGCCCGTCAAAAGGGACAAAATCGACGACTATAGGAGATTCGCCGAGGCCTCTGGAAAACTTTGGCGTCAACATGGCGCTTTGGAAGTCATCGAGGTTATCGCCGAAGACGTGAAGCCAGGCACTCACACCTCGTTCCCTCAATCGGTCAAGCTCGAAGCTGATGAGGTTGTCGTCGTCAGTTGGATCGCGTTCCGATCTCGCGAGGATCGCGACAGGATCAATCCGCTGGTGATGAAGGATCCGCTTTTCGCAGAGATGGGGCCGGACTTGGTACCCGTCGACGGGAAACGGATGTTTTGGGGCGGCTTTAAGTCGTTGGTCGAACTTTGACGGCAAAGACGAAGCTCGCAAAACACTCAACTGATCAAAAATGGAGCGATCATGAGCACGAAAATGTTCGTCAATCTGCCAGTCAAGGATTTGAAAAAATCGATGGCCTTCTACAAGGCGCTCGGTTTCACGTTCAACCCGCAATTCACCGATGATACCGCTGCCTGCATGGTGATTTCTGAGCACAACTACGCAATGCTGCTCACGCATGAGAAATTCGCATCCTTCACTACCAAGCCGACGCCGGACGCGCACCAAACGACAGGTGTTCTCGTGGCGCTGGCACTGGAAAGCAAGACTGCGGTCGACGATATGGTCGCTAAAGCGATCAAGTCAGGCGGCAAAGAACCCAAACCAAAACAAGATTACGGCTTCATGGTCCAGCGCACGTTTGAAGACCCAGACGGACACACCTGGGAGCCCTTCTTTATGGACCCCGCGACCGTGACGTAGCTGTCAGCGATGCAGCCCGCGTCTGGCCGCGACCGCGTGTCGGACATTGCGTGCCCATTCGAGAGGGACAGTGTTTGCACTACGAGGTGATTATGCCGGCGTACGATCGACGCAGCGTATCCTCGCTCCAGGGGCGACACGATTCAAAGCGTTTGTTGGTGATCTTGCCACGTTGCATGATGATTTTGAAAGTCTGGTCCAGGTCGGCGGCCAGCGCAAAGCGTCGAAGGGATATCCGTCGACGACAAGCAAAACGATAAGTGTGTTCCTCACAATGACACCGCCGCGCCACTGGGCATGGCTGCAGCGCTAGCGCAGCGGCACGTTATGCTCGCTCAAAAAGTGTCGCAATGGCTTGAAGGAGTGCAGCGATGGAGGCGAATGGCTTGGTGCGCTTGCAGAGCGTATTCACAGTTAAGGAGACCATCGATCGCCTTGAGGCCGAACTTCACGCGAAAGGCATACCCGTATTTGCGCGCATCGATCACGCGAAAGGAGCCGCTGAAGCGGGACTGCATCTCCGTCCAACGGAGCTCATCATATTCGGTAGCGCCAAGACCGGCACTCCGATGATGCAGGCGATACCGACCACTGGCATCGACCTGCCGTTAAAGGCGCTGGCATTCGCCGATGCGGATGGCAGTACTATCCTCGCGTACAACGATCCTCGTTGGGTGGCGCAGAGGCACAGCGTTGGTACAAACGAAATACCGACGATCCATGCGATGATCTCGTTTCTGGACGCCATCACGGCGAAAGCGACGAAGTAACGAAGCGCGCAATTATGATCCGCGGCTACGCTACAACTTGAGTGCAGGCGACAACATCGCCGTTGGCCGCATCGCGGCGCGCGACGATCATGTGCGGATCCAGAAGGCGGCGGCGCGCAGCCTCGCCGACGACGTGATCGCCAAGCTGCCCGGCGGCTACGATCAGATGATAGCGAAGCGGTTCAAGAACAGCGTCGAACTCTCGGGCGGCGAATGGCAGGAAGTCGCGATCGCGCGCGCATATATGCGCGAAGCCGACGTCTTGATCCTCGATGAACCGACCGCAGCACTGGATGCGCGATCAGAGTTCGCAGTGTTTCAGCGGTTCAAGGAGTTGAGCTCGGGCAAGACCGCCGTTCTTATCTCGCATCGCTTTTCCAGCGTGCGCATGGCCGACCGCATTCTCGTGCTCGCCGATGGCCGCTTAGAAGCGTCTGGAACGCACGACGAATTGATCGCGGAGAACGGCCGCTACGCCGAGCTATTCGAGTTGCAAGCCGCAGGCTATCGCTAGGCGCGCCGTTCGCTGCATTTAGCATAAGCCCGATTATGCGAATGCAATGGTGATCGGATTTAGGGTCGAAAGAATTCGGTCGCGGAAAAGTAGCTTGGTCAGTGTCACCCATTAGAGCAGACAATCTCATCTCGACGCGATGGGCCAAGAGTAGACGCCGGAAAAGATCATGATTCGACGACAAGGCGGTAGCCGATGCCTTGTTCTGTTTGGATGAGTTCAGGCGCATCGGCAGATGGCTTGAGCTTCTGGCGAAGTTGACCGATGAACACGCGCAGGTATTGCAGATCTTCTGTATGGGCAGGACCCCATACCTTAGTGAGGACTTGACGATGGGTCATCACCAACCCGGCGTTGCGCGCTAGCAGGGCGAGAAGCTCGAATTCCCTAGGCGTCAATTTGATTGGTTTGCCGCCTAGTGTCGCCGTGTGGGCCGGGATATTTATTTCAAGTAGACCCGCAATGATATTCGCATCATGTTTCTGGTCACGCGCGGCGTGCCGCAATGCTGTTCGGATGCGGGCCATGAGTTCCCCGATGCCGAACGGCTTATTGATGTAGTCGTCGGCACCGAGATCGAGCGCTGCGATCTTCTCCGTTTCCCTATCGCGCGCGGATAGAACGATAACCGGAACGCTACTCCAGCTTCTCAGCTGCGTGATGACCTCTTTGCCGTCAATGTCAGGTAACCCGAGGTCGAGAAGTACGAGATCAGGTGAGTGGGATGCGGCCATCTTGAGCGCCTCGCTACCACGCTCGGCGACGATGGTTTCGAAGCCCGCCGCGCTCAGTGCAGGCCTCAGGAAGCGAATGATCTGAGGTTCATCGTCGACGATGAGGATGCGCGCGCTCATCAGGCGCTCGCCGCAGTGAGGTTCGTCGCTTCGGCCGACGCCGGCAACATGATGGAGATCTCCGTTCCTCTGCCGTTATTGACGGGGCTGCGGGCTGATATGTCGCCGCCCATTGCCCGGATGACGCCGGCTGCAATGGCGAGACCCAACCCGGTGCCGGGAGTCCGCCCGTCACTTCCCGCCAAACGATAGAACTTGTCGAAGATGCGTTCCAGCGAGCCCGGTGGAATTCCCTGACCGCTGTCGGACACGCGGACTACGATCACTCCCATTTTTTGAGTGGCGGCAGAGATGGACGTGACAGACGCCTTGGGACTGTATTTGTCAGCGTTGTCAATCAGGTTAAAGATCACCTGTTCAAGGAGTGTGGCGTCGCCTTTGACGAAGGGAAGGTTTTCAGACACGTTCAATTCGATCTTTCGCTTCGGCGTGAGCTTTCGGCTTCGATTGACAGCCCCCCGGATGACGTCTGCCACATCGATCCAATCGCGACGGATATCCAGAGCGCCGGCCTCAAGGCGGGTCATATCGAGCAGATTGGTAACGAACTGCGTGAGCCGCGTGGTTTCTTCTTCGATCGTTGTCAGCAATTCAGCTTGGTCGGCTTTGGGAATGCGGTCCCCGAGCTGACGCAGGCTCGTCACGGAGCCGAGGATAGAAGCGAGCGGCGTTCGCAAATCGTGCGAGACTGACGATAACAGCGCGCTTCGCAGCCGTTCGCTCTCAGCGGCCGAGGCCATTCTTGCTGTTTCTTCAACAAGAAGGGTGCGTTCGATGGCAATTGCAGCCTGATCGGCAAAAGATTGCAGGGCGCTTTCTGTAGCTGCAGGCAGAAAATCTTCCTCATCAGGGAGCGCCACGCCGATAACGCCCAGCGATCCCTTGGACGACATCATCGGCCGGAAGTGAAACGTGGCGGACGGCATCGTGGGTGTGAAGTTGCCGCCAGGCTCGCCCTTGGATACTGACCAGCGGGCTGCGGCCCAGTCCGATGTGGAGAGGGAGTCCTCGGGCGGCCAAGCGCCCTCAAGGTTCAAGTCCCCGTTCTTCGTCAGCAAAACGACGGCCCGGCCGCCTGCGATCGCGGCCGACTGGCTAGCGATGAGCCACACGACATCGTCGATCTTTGGCGCACCGGACAATTTACGGGAGAAGTCGTAGAGCGATTGGGTCGCTTCCGCGCGAGCGCTGGTCGCGTTGGCCTGATCGCGGAGCCTACCCGCAAGACCGCCAGTGACGATGGCCACGGCAAGAAAGATCAGCAGCGCAAACAGTTCGTGGGGCCTCGCAATCGTAAAGGTGTGGCGCGGCTCGATGAAGAAGAAATTGTAGGCGAAGAACGAAAGGACGGAGGCGGATACGGCGGCGCTCACGCCAAAACGAAAGGCACAGATCAGAACCGCTAGCAGGAATATCATCGACATGTTCGGCAGGGGTGTGAGTCGCTCGAGCGCGAGCCCTGTTCCCACCGCCGCACCAACCGCAAGGACCGCTGCGACCGATCCTGCCGCCAGTGTATTTCGATCCGGTAAGGTGAAAGCCCGTGCGGAGACCGCCTCCGTTTCAGGTGCTATTACAGTGACGGATAGCCCCTTGGCCTTGGCCGTGATCTCGTCCGAAAGCGAGCGGCGGAATATGCCATGCCAACCACTTGGCACTGAGCGGCCGACAACGATTTGAGTGATGTTGTTACGTTTGGCGTAGTTGAGGATCTCAGCGGTCAAATCCTTTGCGAGCACGCGGACCGTTGTGGCGCCGAGCCGTTCCGCAAGTCGCATGGCTTTGTCGATCCGTTTGCGCGGCGTGCGGTTTTCATCCTCTTTGTCGGCAAGTGCCAAGTGAATGGCAATCCAATCCGATTTCAGCGCCGCCGCCATTCGGGCGGCCGTGCGGATCACGCGTTCGGACTGTTCGTCACCTCCAACGCAGACCAGAAGGCGCTCAGCCGTCGGCCAGGATCCTTCGACCCCGCGTTGGCGCAGCTGCGTAAGCATTTGCTCGTCGACCTGATCAGCAGTGCGGCGCAGCGCGAGTTCGCGCAGGGCTGTGAGGTTGCTTGGCTGAAAGAACCGATCAATCGCGCGCCGGGCGTTTTCAGGCAGGTAGACCTTGCCCTCCTTAAGCCGCTGAATCAGATCTTCCGGAGGTAAGTCGACGACGACAATCTCGTCGGCGCGGTCGAGAACTCGATCCGGGACAGTCTCGCGAACCGTGATCCCAGAGATCTTTTCGACGACGTCGGTCAGGCTTTCGAGGTGTTGGATGTTCAACGTGGTCCAAACGTCGATGCCCGCTTGTAGTACCCCTTCGACGTCCTGATAGCGCTTGCCATGAACGAGACCCGGGGCGTTTGTGTGAGCGAATTCGTCGACGAGAAGGAGCTCCGGCCGCCGTGTGATCGCAGCATCAATGTCGAATTCCATCAGCACGCGATTGCGATAAGCTACTGTTCGCCGCGGGATGACCTCAAGGCCATCAACGAGAGCTTGCGTTTCGGAGCGGCCGTGAGTTTCGACAAGGCCGATCACGACGTCGCGTCCCTCGGACTTTGCTGTGCGTGCAGCGGAGAGCATCGCATAGGTCTTGCCGACGCCTGGTGCCATGCCGAGATAGACCTTGAGCTTGCCGCGCTGCTCTTTCGCGGCAAGCTCTAACAGTGCTTCTGATGAAGCACGCGGTGGCGTGCGATCTGCCTGAGTAGGCATGCCGTTCAGATTTTCCTTCCCAACGCCGAGTCGAGTTCGAGATTAAGGAGCAGGACGTTGATGCGGGGTTCGCCGATGATGCCTAGCGCTGGCCGTTCCGCGATCCGGTCTACGATACTCTGGATCTGGGACGGGGGCACGCTTCTAGAACTGGCGACGCGCGCAACTTGTCGCTGCGCATTGTCGATTGAAATGTGGGGATCAAGTCCGCTACCGGACGCCGTCACGGCATCAGCCGGAACCGTCACATCGCTTTCCTGCTTCAAGGTCGGAAGACTAGCAGCGATCCGCTCGTTAAGTTTCGTCGAAAGTGGGCCGAGGTTAGACCCCGAAGACGCGGCCGCGTCGTAGCCATTTGCCCCTGCTGCGGACGGGCGCGCGTGGAAATAGCCCGCCGAAGTAAAGGACTGCCCGATCAGGCGAGAACCGATGAGCGCCCCATCCTTTCGCACAAGTGAGCCATTGGCCTGCTGCTGTAAAAGACCCTGCGCGATGCCGGTCACAATGAGCGGGTAGGCGACACCGGTGATGAGCGTGAATAGTGCGAGCAGCGCCGCTGCTGGTCGAATTGTGGAGTACATTTTGCTTTCCTCTATGCGAGACCGAGGCCGGCGACGGCGACATCGATGATTTTGATGCCAACGAACGGCACGATAAGGCCGCCGAGGCCATAGACTAGCAGGTTGCGGCGGAGCAGAGCTTCGGCTCCTACAGGCCGGTATGCGATGCCCTTGAGCGCAAGCGGGATCAACGCGATGATGACCAACGCATTGAAGATAACCGCCGACAGGATGGCGCTTTGCGGCGAGGCGAGCCCCATAATGTTGAGTGCGCCAAGTTCGGGGTAGGTCGCCACGAATAGAGCTGGAATGATGGCGAAGTACTTCGCCACATCGTTCGCGATTGAAAATGTCGTCAGAGATCCGCGAGTCATCAAGAGCTGCTTGCCGATTTCGGTAACTTCGATGAGTTTCGTTGGATTGCTGTCGAGATCGACCATGTTGCCGGCTTCACGGGCGGCTTGCGTTCCGCTCTGCATCGCAACACCGACATCCGCCTGCGCAAGCGCTGGCGCATCGTTCGTACCGTCCCCGCACATTGCGATCAGCCGTCCCTTGGCCTGCTCCCCTTTGATGTATGCCAGCTTGTCTTGAGGCGTCGCCTCGGCAATGTAGTCATCGACACCCGCTTCCGACGCGATGGCTGCGGCGGTTACTGCATTATCGCCGGTGACCATCACGGTCCGAATACCCATGGCTCGCAGTTCAGCAAACCGCGCCTTGATGTCAGGCTTCACGACATCCTTCAGATGGATGACGCCGAGCAGCTTCGCACTATCTGCGACGGCGAGCGGCGTTCCCCCCGATCGCGCGATCGACTGTACTGCGTCGCGAAACCCGGAAGGTGCCTGTTCGAGCGAGAGGCCAGCAAGCTTCAGTACGGAATCAACGGCTCCCTTGCGCAGCTTGCGCCCGCTGAGATCAATACCGGAAAGTCGGGTTTGAGCCGAAAATGGAATTACGACACCTGACTTGTCCGCAGGCTCGCTGGCGCCGTATTTCGATTTCGCCAGCGCGATAATCGAGCGGCCTTCCGGCGTTTCGTCTGCAAGCGATGAAAGGAACGCCGCCTCGACCAGCGTGGCTTCATCTATTCCGGGCGTGGGGATAAATTCTGTTGCAAGCCGGTTTCCAAACGTGATGGTCCCGGTCTTGTCGAGCAACAACGTGTCGACGTCGCCGGCCGCTTCGACCGCACGACCCGACGTAGCGATGACGTTGAAACGGATCAGGCGGTCCATACCGGCAATGCCGATCGCCGAAAGAAGTCCGCCAATCGTTGTTGGAATGAGGGTCACGAGGAGAGCGATAAGAACCGTCACCGAAAGAACTGTCCCTGAATAGCTGGCGAGCCCCCAGAGAGTCACGACAGCAATCAGAAAAATCAGCGTCATACCTATAAGCAGGATCGAAAGCGCAAGTTCATTCGGAGTTTTTTGCCGCTCCGCGCCTTCGACGAGGGCGATCATGCGATCCAGGAACGACGAACCCGGTGCCGCGGTGATCCGCACCTTAATCGAGTCCGAGAGCACGACCGTCCCGCCGGTTACGGCCGAGCGATCACCGCCCGATTCGCGAATGACCGGAGCTGATTCACCCGTGATTGCCGACTCGTTGACCGAGGCGATACCCTCGATGACTTCGCCATCTGCCGGGATGGTGTCGCCAACTTCGACCAGTACGATGTCGCCAGTGCGCAATTCAAGCGCAGACTTCGTCTCGTAGACATCGTCCCGGTTGTCATCTTGATGGAGAAAAACCTTCGCCATCGTGTCGCTACGAGTCCGCCTCAAGGCGTCGGCTTGTGCTTTGCCGCGGCCCTCGGCGATAGCCTCAGCGAAGTTGGCGAATAAGACGGTGAACCAGAGCCAAATTGCGATCTGTCCAGTGAAAGCCAGATTGTCCTCGCCGAAAGCGAGATCCCGGATGAAGATGAGTGTCACCAAGACCGCCACTACGCCCGTGACGAACATCACGGGATTTCGGACGAGCTGACGCGGAGCTAGCTTCACGACAGCATCGATCACTGCGCGGCGCAAGATGACGGGATCGAACAGTGCGATAGGTTTTGACGACATTGTCTGTTCCTTCAGAACGTCTTGCCGGCTTGCATCAGGACGTGTTCGACGACCGGACCGAGCGCCAGCGCCGGGAAGTATTGCAGGCCACCGAGGATAAGAATCACGCCAGTGAGCAGGCCGATGAACAGCATGCCGTGTGTCGGAAAGGTTCCCGGCGATGCAGCCACCTTCGTCTTCTTCGCCAAGGCTCCGGCAATTGCCAGGACGGGCACGACGTAGGCAAAGCGGCCGAGCAGCATCGCGATGCCAAGCGTGGTATTGTACCACTGCGTATTGGCGGTAAGACCGGCGAAGGCGGAGCCGTTGTTGCCGGCAGCGGACGAGTAGGCGTAGAGGATTTCCGTCAATCCGCGCGGTCCTGAGTTCGCCAGGCTCGATAGTGCGAACGGAAGCATGGCCGACGCTGCGGTGAACCCGAGGATCGTCAGCGGCAGGATAAGTATTGCCAGCACCGCAAGCTTCATCTCCCGAGCTTCGATCTTCTTGCCGAGATACTCCGGTGTTCGGCCAACCATCAGTCCGGCAACGAACACGGCGAGGATGGCCATGACGATGATGCCGTAGAGGCCCGACCCGACACCGCCAGGTAGAATCTCGCCAAGTTGGATCATGAACAGAGGTACAAGTCCGCCAATCGGAGTGAGTGACCCGTGCATGGCGTTGACCGCACCGCACGACAGGCCGGTGGTCGCGACCACGTAAAGGGCCGTCAGAGCCTGTCCGAAGCGCACCTCCTTGCCTTCCATATTGCCCATAGCCGGATCTATTCCTGCAGCAATCTGAGACGGCACACCCGATGTTTCGGCGGCGTAAACGATTGCGACGCCGACAACGAGAAGCGCATACATGACCGTGAGTAGTGCCGCGCCCTGGCGCATGTCGCCGACGAGGCGGCCAAAGGTGATCGGTAAGGCGGTCGAGATCAGGAGCATCGACCAGATCGACAGAATGTTTGACCAAGCATTTGGGTTCTCGAAGGGATGCGCGGCGTTGACATTAAAAAAGCCGCCGCCGTTAGTGCCAAGCTGTTTGATCGCCTCCTGACTGGCCACCGGCCCGAGCGCGATAGCCTGCTTTGCGCCTTCGAGTGTTGTGACTTCTGCACTCGCCGCGAGCGTCTGCGGCACACCCGAAATTGCAAATGCCACGGCCACTATGATCGACAAGGGCAACAGGACGTAAAGCGTGGCTCGGGTAAGGTCCGCCCAGAAGTTTCCGAGCGTCGCCGCAGTGCGGCGGGCGAATGCGCGGGTGACGGCCAGGGCCAACGCTATGCCTGTTGCGGCAGAGAGAAAGTTCTGCACGCCAAGACCCGTCATCTGTACGAGATGACTCATCGTGGTCTCGCCGCCGTAGGATTGCCAATTCGTGTTCGTGACGAAGCTAACCGCGGTATTGAAAGCGAGATCCGGCGGGACAGCGGCGAACCCCTGGGGGTTCAAAGGCAGCAGATGCTGGAACCTCATCAATCCGTATAACAGAACGAAGCCAAGTCCGTTGATTGCCAGCATCGCGAGCGCGTAGCTGAGCCATGTCTGCTCTTTCTTCGGATCGACATTGGCGGCTATGTATACGGCGCGCTCGACAGGCAAAAGTACAGGGGAGAGAAAGGTTCTTTCCCCGCTAAAGACACGCGCCATGTAGAGCCCGAGCGGCCATGCCGCTGCTACGACCGCGGCGAGTATCAGCGCGATCTGAAGCCAACCTGTGACAGTCATGTGCGGCCCTCCAAAGCCGGGTCAGAATCTTTCTGGATTAATGAGCGCGTAGATCAGGTATGCGGCCAGCGCTACGGCGACTGCGAGTGCAATAAGTGCATCAGACATGGCAGCCATCACAACCGGTCGCAGAGGCGGGCATACACCGCCATTAAGGCGAAGCCGCCGAGCCCCAAGGCGAGAAAGAGCAGATCGAGCATGGTGAACTCCTGTCCCATCGACAGGGCAATTCTGATGTTGCCTGCATAAGTTTTCGATATGGATTTTAGGGTCGGCGTATAAGGAGGGCATAAAGATCTGAGCGACGATGCCGAACTAGCCAAACCAAAGACTGCGCCACGAGATCGGACTTTGATGAAGTCTGCTTGGGATCAAGTGCTGCTATCCGATCCGCCGCCACGATCACCAAAATGCTTGAAGCGATCATGAGATGACATTCTCGAGCGTATGTGCGCTTAGGATGCCGACACGAACTAGTCGGATAAATTCTGCGATGTCACCACGGGAGGGACGTGAGCACAAAACAACTACAGTAATTCCCACATCTAACTGCGCGGGAGGACGTAGGTACCAACTCGTCGGGCGAATTTGGGTCTGCCCGTCCGCTTAGGAAGCCAGCAACAAATCGCTCGCCCATTCCTCGCGTGTCATATCGCGAGGGAGGCCGACGCGAATTCGTCGGACGAATTCTTTCATGTCGACCGCAAACGCCTGCCAGCAACGCGGCGCGGCTCTGTGCGGGGGATGAAAAAACGGAGGGGGTAGGGGACCCGCCGGGGGTACGGAGTACGGCGTCGCCGAAGACCCTGCAAGTGTCGGGTTAACGACGACAGTTCAAAAATGTCATTTACCAAGAAATTTTTAACACCGCGAACAATTCGCAGCCGGTATTGTGTTATTGGCAATAGCTAGTGAGTAAATTATGACCATATTCAATTCTCTGATGTGGGCGGTCATCCAGTGCCAAATACGTCCTGATAAATTTTTGCATACGTCCTCGTTTCGGGAGTTATTAGTGGTGCCAAAGTGTCCCGCATGAATGCCTTTGCATTGTTGCCAGGCCTTTCAAGCTTTAGCTGATTTTTGATCACGACGTAGAACTGGCCGCTTATAGCCTTTAGGTCATCGGGCCGCGATCTCGTGTTAAGCAATTTTTGTCGAGTGCTCATTAATTCTGTCGCCAATTCTGGTTGTCCGCTATTGTTGCAAAGCAACCCAATTATTTCGTCAGAAAATAGATAGCACTCAAGATTTCGCACAGTCAGCACTTTTCGCCCCTGCGCTCGTTCGACCGCAACTTCGGCATCTGAGCGGTCATCTCGATCCACAAGTGAAGCGACTTCTAATCCTGGCATCGAGGAAGGTGCTATCGCCGCTAATAGGTTCCGTGCCCGCACGACGTCATCCTTTGACCCAGCCGACCAGAATTTTGTGTCAGGTTCGGTGCTTTGGAAAATCGTCTCATATATGTAGCTGTCGAAAGCGTCATCCGTATTCCGGCAAGGCCCACCCTCGCAAATTATAATTCTTTTCGGGGCCACGAGCGCGGATAAGTCATCCAATGCAACCGCCAATGATCGCTCCCAAAGCGAGCGATCCATTTTCGTAGGGAGAAGGACGACCGGTTGATCAAAATTTTGTTCAAAGTTCAAAAATGCGACACTGCCCGGCTTTTTAGATTCTAAATCACGAGCTTTGCGAAGCATGCCGATCGCGTGTGTGGCGATGATGAGTTGACTATTTGGTGGCGTAAGATCGAGTAACTCTTCGAGAAGCGCACCGTGAACCGCTGGATTTATATGGCATTCTGGCTCGTCAATGCAAACTAGACTGTCGTCATAGGCCTTGGATTTTAGCCTGAGGTCCAAAATTATATCGAATACAGCTTTTTCGCCGCCCGAAAGGTTTTTGAACAGGTAGCCTTTCGATTTGCCTTTCGTGAAGAAAAAATTCCCGCTCTGGCTCTCGGGGTTGCCAAGTGATTCGAGCTTAAGGTGTGGTAGAACTTTTTCCAGCGAGCGGTTGACAGTATTTTTTATTGTATCTGCGTATTCCGATACCAGGACACTAGGTCTATGGGCTTCTTTAAAGATGTCGGAGACGGCTTGCATTATTAATCGCCGATAGTTTTCGGAGATCGCAGCGTCATTGTCTATCGTCCGGTTAAAGCGGCGATCCGTTGCGCTGGGTACAGAACTCAAGTTGCCTTGGCCGAACTCGGCCTCATGGCGGTGTGCGGACCGCACGTAAGCAAGGTTTTTACGCCCATCGGCCTTGGTCGGGCCATGCAGAACAAAATTTTCAATCGCGTGTGACCAGCTTTTTGTTTCTTTTTCACCGTGCTTGAAATGAAAAGTGTCATCCCAGTTGAGAGTTCCGCTCTTGGAGCCAGCCCAAGATATCAGTGCATCAAAAATTGAGGACTTGCCGGTCCCGTTTGGTCCGATCAACATGATCAATTTTGCGGAATCCGGAATGTCTTTTACATGGAGATCGGTGAACCCGCGAAATGATTTCAAATGAAATTCTTTAATGCGCAAAGAATCCTCCACGGAGGCGGAAAGAGTTTTGGTCGTCCTGACATCTTTGTCAAATCGCTTAGTTTGTCTATCGTCGCTGCCCAATTTATCCACATTTGCGCATTTGTTTTGCGATCGCCGCTCTTGAGGTATGGCTCGCCGAATTGAGAAGCTGGGCAATGCTTCAACGGGTCAAGCTAGAAAGTTGTTTGCAATGCGCAATGGAGCGGTGCGCCACCTCGGCGCCGGTGCTGTTCTGTTCGCAAATAATGGCAGCGACGTTTTTCGCCCACCGTTCATACAACTTCCATGGTGTCTAAAATGATGTCTAAAACAGTGTCGAAACCGTTTTCTGTGCCATCGCAGTTTACTAGAAAATATCAATATTTTTTTGTGGCTGGGGGACTAGGATTCGAAGGCATTGTGATTGAGTCTCTCTAAGCCGTTAAAATATAACTGAATTCTAGCTTCTCGACATGTGTTGCGACCGCGGTTGTTATGTCGAATGTTCTATCAAATGTTATGCTGAAATATACCCTCTCGAAGCTGCAAAAACGAGAGTGGTTTTGATCTCCGCACAGTCTGTATTATGCGCCGAAGGATGTAGCGGTCAACGCTGCGGTGCGCGAGCGGGTTTCGGGGAGAAGGCAACGGGCCAGTCCAGGATCGACCATATGCGGACGTTGCACGAAGCGGTGCTGCGCTAGTTAGGCGGGTTCAGTGCTTATCCGCGAATGTATTGCGAGATCCCATAGGAAACAAAGGACTCGTCCAAGTCAGCTATTCGCCATCCCTCGCAAAGCTACGCATCCTGGAACTAAAGGCTCTCGGCATTTCTTTGCCTCATCGTCCTCGATGCACGTTCTGCGAGCCGCGTCGCGTCCCTGTTCTCGTCAAGCGGCAGATAACTTGCAAATTCGTAGCCGCGCATCATCAAATGGCGTGCTGCATAGGAGCGCATCAGGATGCTGGGCCATGATCGGCGGCTCGTGTGGTGAACGGCTAGCCCATACACAAATGCTGTGTTGGCAACATCATCAGGATAGGCAAGCAAGATTGCCATTAGGTCACGTTCGTGTCGCAGTACAAGCGATAGCGACCAGTCATAATTGACATAGGTGCTTGTTCCATTAAGCCGATGCTCTATCTCGCTTGATAGGAGCGGAAGATACAGCTCATGAAAGAGCGTTACCTCTTCAACATCGTCCCGACCTATGGGCCTGCAGGTAGCTACGCGGGCAGAAGGGTACCTTGAAAGGCAGAATTTTGCCGCTCTGCTGAGTTCGGCCTCGATGGCGGCTAGAGACACAACAAGTGTTTGCTGTGCTGGTTGAAGGGTGACGACTATTTGTTGGCCGGATTGCATTTCGCCGGACCACAGTTCTGCATTGGATTGCAGTTTTGCGGGTTGCAATTCACTGCAGGGTTGCAACGGGTGGGACCACAGTTGGGATTACAGTCCCCCAAAGTCGTTTCATGTGCATTGCGGATCTGCTCTCTAGAAGCATGAAGTTCATTGCTACCAAGGATTTCCCGAAGTGAACTCTTCAGGACGCTCCCAACGGCAAAACTGCGGGACATGATGCATGGTGTTGCCGTGCCATTGGAGGAAATTGATAACCTCCCTTGCCAACAGGCCCCGCACAACGCTTCTACATCTGTTTCGACTGGGACAGCATTCAGGCCACGTCCGACACCGCGAACGCGGTCGACACTCACGTCGTTGACACCCAAAGTCCGAAGGAAGGCGATAGTTTCGTCTGTTGTTTGCTCGTTTTCCGGCATCGTAACGATGCCGCAACTTAGAGGTATCTTGTGATCGACGAGTGTCCGAAGGCCATTTACCGCTCGATCAAACGCGCCCCTTTTGGCAACGATCCTGTCGTGCGTGTCTGCATTGGCTGAGTAGAACGACACCTTAGCACTGGCACCGCAACTGGACATGGCCGATAGCACTGGTGTCGAAAGCCGTGAGGCGTTCGTATAGACCTCGATATCGTCAATACCCTCGCGCCGGGCTCTGTGAATTAAATCTGGCAATAAGGGATGTGCGGTTGGCTCGCCGCCAATAAATTGCACAGCCTTACAACCCAATTCTGCTGCTTCAGCGACGAGCGCGAGCCACCGATAATCGGAAACTTGGTCTCGAAGCGGAACGTGAGGGCCGGATTCTGAATAACAATGCAGACAGTTCCAATTGCAAGTTCGCGTGATCTCCAGCCACAAAAGCGAAAGATGCGCGTTCGATTTCAACGTGGGCTTAAAACCGTCCATGCGAGCAATCTGATTCATTGGGGCCCCAATCCATATCTCTTGATCATTGAGCAGTGGGATGGCGCCTGCGGTAGCAGGCACTTATAGGTCCATCTGCACTAGCTTATTCATGACGAAATTTGTAAAGGTTATTGCCGTAGTGCTATAATATTGAGTGGGTTTTGGCTCTGAAGGATTAGAATGGAACACTGTCGACAGTCCGGTATCGTCCGAGGGTGGGCTTCGCTATTCTGATCATATAATCGAAAC
Organism: Hyphomicrobium sp.; assembly: GCA_019748215.1. GTDB lineage: Bacteria > Pseudomonadota > Alphaproteobacteria > Rhizobiales > Hyphomicrobiaceae > Hyphomicrobium_B. The sequence continues at coordinate 25,225 of JAIEPV010000026.1, read as the reverse complement.
CATGACAGGCGTTTTGAAGCAAGAGGCAAAGCGCCTGCTTCTGGCCTATGAGACGCCAGGCGAGGCCCACATGGGAAGGCCCGTCTCGCAATTTTTAAGTCGTTCAATTTTAACTGAGGCGTTTGGCAATCTCCCCGACTGGTTGGCCACGCCTCTCCGATCTGCGGCGCACGATTGCACTCGTTGGCAGCTAAACCGTGCACCTCAAGACATGGTTGGCGGATATTGCTTACCTCGTACCGATTCACTGAGCGAGGCGTTCATTGTCTACCGGTACGGTGAAACTGTCGAAGACCCGATCTACATGGCGCATGAACTCGGGCACCTGGTCTCTGACGATCTTTTCAACGCAGCCGGCTTCAACTACAGCGCTGCTCCTGAACATATCATTGAAATTCCGGCGTTCTTTGCCCAGCATCTCATGTACCAATTTCTAATTCACCATGGGCCATATAACTTACGCGCTGCCGCCTCAGCGCATTTTCGAATGGAGATGCGAGACCAGCTCATAGATATTGCAATCGGAGCATCCGCTCGCGATGCTGCGGCGGTTATTGATCGGGAAGCAGGATCAATAGTAGATCGATTCAAAGCCTCAATGCAAAGCTGGCTAGGAGATGACTGGAGCCAGTGTTCGAAAGCTGTTCAGATAGCCGAACGAATATCAGACCGCGCGATCATGACCGAGACGGAAGACATGTTCCTCCACAAACACGCCACTTCCTCAATCTTTTCACTTGCTCTCCTTGCCAAACAAAAAACCTTATCTCCGGGCGCACGCACTGAACTTCTAGAAACGATGTTCGGAGCGAAGGGTCCTTACAGTGCCGAACAACTGTTGCGTATCGTAGACGCTTCTGCCAAGCCGCAGCTCGCCGCATTAGTCCTTGAGGCAACCAAAGTTGCTGAGTCTGAGTGCAGAAAGGCGAGTCCTTGTCCGCGTGGTGCAGCACCAGGTTCACGCGTTTGTCACGATGCGCCATTTCCCATACCGAGTTGATCCACAGGCCGCTGGAATCTCAGTGAAGCGCTGTTGCCAGAGTGATGTCGAATGGCTGGGTGCCGCTCGGCAATCGCGATTGATCTCGGTCGTCGATCCACAGATACAAAGGCCTTAGTCCAGTCTCCATGAACAGATCGAGCGCAAGCGCGATGTGGTGCGCATGCTCCACGGCGCCGGCGTTATCGAATTCGGCGGTTGTGAGCAGGGCCGCAAGGCGTTCTCGCAATCCGCGCAGTCATTGCGCGCCGGGGGGCGGGAGATTCGACAGCGCGTTTTCAAACTCTTGCAGTGAAATCATTCGATGCTCCGCTGCGAATGGGCGAGCTCACCGGCTTGGCATCCGGAATTTTATAGCGTGGCTGGTCGATCGCGCAGTAACCGGTCGTTGCAGCTGAGTGTTGGAATCTGCCTGTTACTTTTGCCTTGTCCGTTTTGTCCGGTGAGCTGGTGTCCCCCCTTGAAGCCTTCTGGGTCGGAGCGAAAGGCTTCGAAGGTCGGAGCCTCCGTCAACCGGAAGGACAATCCGATGCTCAAAATTTCTCGCGAATTCGCTGCCGCCAGCACCAACCGAGAACTCCGCGGCCTGCTGTACCGCCTGTTTAACGACCTGGCCAATGTCACACTCAGCAAAGCCGAGCAGCACTGTTGCCACGCCTCGATCCAGGCTGTGCGCGCCGAGCTTTCGCATCCGGCACGCTAGAGCCGCGTCTTACCTCCCACTTTCCGGTAGTCTTTCGCGTTAGATTTGACATCAGATGCGTGTTGCCGTCATCCGCTAACGTGGAAGAAGTCAGTTATGTTTTATGGTCGGCTATCAGCATAAGCCGCTTTTCACTTTGTAGCGGTGTGACGTCATTGAGTTCGGCCATGATGCGCAAGGCCTTTACTGTTGGATCATCCTTTTGCGCCGTTTCAATCATGCATTCTAAGCGATCGAGGACAAAGCCAAATTCCGGGCCGTATTGCAGGATCATGAAAGCCGCGAAGCGGCGCAGCCTGATGAGTTCCTGAATGTCCAGCCGTCGTTCCATCGCACTCTCACGTCAAGCGGCGCCTGAAGGAGAGATTGCGAAGCGGCGAAAGTCGATTAAGCGAGAGCGACAATAAATTCACTTCTCGCGTTAGAAAAATCGCCTCCCTCGTCACTTTAACCGGCCATCGCATGCACCAGCTCCAAAGCTTGAGAGAGGCTTTTGGTGCTGGATGTTTGCAATGACATTGGTTTTTGACAGCAAGATCGCTCGATACGACGAGACGGATGAGCGGATCGAAAGGCTAAGCGCTGCGGTCCAGGCTTTTGTCGATCATTGGGCGCCGCGCGCCCAGGCTATAGACGGGATGAAGGAACGGGCGCTGGCTGCGTTCGATGCCGCTTTTGAGGACGTCCGGTCACATCCCAACCGCGCAGTCATCGCTGCCCATTATGATGCGCTGCTGGGCGAGCTCGCGCGAGAAGGGCGGGCGCACCGGCATGTGCTGGATCGCATGATCAACTTTTACACCAATGATGATGTCGACCTTGAGGATGTGACGATCCATTGATCAGCGCGGCGGAGGAAATCAGAAGCAGGGAGACCGTACCAGGATGAAGACGCCGAACCTTCGTTTGCATAACCAAGGCGTTCAGGCGGCATTGGATGCGTTGGATAATCTGCGCGGCCAGGCCTTGGCGGACGCGGACTATAATAAGAAACTGGATGCTCTGAGATGGATGGTTCAGAGAGAAATTTTGGCTTCGTATGGACAGGCGATGACGGCCTATGCGGGCCAGTGGGAGGCGCTGGATCGACGGCATCGCGCCCAAAAGGAAGCGTTTGATGGGCGAGAAGGCGGTGTGACCGGGCGGATTGTCAATCTCGCCAGTACGATCCCGACCGAAAGTTTTGCGGCGGCGATGCGTCATGTACGGGAGGGGTTGTTGTCTTCGGAGATTCGCCAGAACGCGCTGGCTTTAAACCAAAAGCAGGAGCGGGACGAACTAGCATCTCGCCAACGGCGATATCGGGAATGGCTCTGTGAGCCGCATCAGGATGTTTTAGAGTTTTTGTCGCGGCCACCATGGCAAGAGACCGATAAAGCCGAACTCAGCAACGATACAACAAACTTTGAGAGCGCTTTGCTTCGTAGCGCGCGGCAAAGAATAGCCGCCGAGATGGCCCGGTCGTTGAACCATGAACCGCGGATGGCCGAAAGACCTGTAACGCATTATGCGAAGGCACGATCCATGGAGCGCAAGAATGAGCAGGACATTGATTGAATCAGCGCTGTTGGGGATTATTGCCCGTCGCGTTCGTTCTGCGTTTGGGTTTCAACCCGCGCTATGTTCTGCACAAGACGGAGGATCGCGTGACGAAGCTTGGGGTCGGTAATGGTCTCAAATGACCTCAGGAGCCGGGACGTGTCATGACTGACAACGCTTTGCGGCGCGCTCTCTGTGTGTCCGTTCATGGGCATTACGGTTGCGAGGTCAGCTTGCAGGATTCTGGCAATCTCGAGTAGCCGGGATCCGCTGATGCGGTTTGCGCCTGTTTCGTATTTTTGCACTTGTTGAAATGTGAGACCTAGCGCCTCCGCTAGATTCGATTGGGTCATGCCTTTGGATAGGCGCAATTGCTTGAGATTGCGACCGATTATAATATCCAGATGTCTTAAGTCACTCTTCATTCATCACATAATATATATTCGATTATCTAAATAATAGTTTTATCAACCAGATTTATACAATGACAAAGCCGATAGGAAGCCAGCATACCCCCGTATGACGCCTAGCGCCCTTTGGATCTGGATATCGAGGTGCGGTGTTTGCATTGAGCCAGAAAGGGTCCGGAATGCCGGGGCCGGGCAATGATGGTGGACTCCCGGCCTTCAGGCGGCGGGTCGTTCCAACAGACATGATTTTGAATGATAGGTGCGGTAAGGGTCAGGCTACCCACGGTTTTGAGTATGCAGGGCGCGAGGGTAATTCCTAAAAGAGATCGGCGTGGCTAAGGGATTATTGTAACGAGGGCGGGGGCTGACTGATGGCCGAAGAACGCGGCAATGCGCTGAAAAATCTGCAGGCTTTGTTGGGTCCCACGCGTGTCCCAGGGCGAACGTCCGAAGATAAGCGCAGAGTTCTGTATTATCCGGACGCCTTTAAGCGCCACTACATGGATGTATTGGGGCGTTACCGCATTGCGCTTGCTGAGCGCAACGGCAAGCCGGTGGGGTGGCAGGCGATGCGCGATCTCGTCATGTCTCCGGAAGACCAGCGTCTCGCCAAAGAGCGGGGCCGTCGGGATGGGACCGATATCCAGAAGGACAGGCCTCGCTCCGAGCTTGTCAGTCTTGAGGATTTCAAGGGATGGTATCACCGGAAAAAATCCCATCTGCCGAGCGATATCAAATTCCAGTATATCGAGCGTTTTGTCCGTCAGTTGCGGATCACAGGAGAGATTGACGCGATCGAGTGCGCGCTGGATGAGGCGCAGCTGGAATATATCCGGGAAGCGTTACATGTGTTTTACCGGCCGGTTCCCTACGCGGGAGAAGCCGAGATCCTCCGCGCAGTAAACATGCCCCTGATCGAAAGTCTGGTGTCTTACGGCTGCTTTGAACTCGACGCGGAATTGCTCGAGATGCCCGCCGGACAAAAGGGCGTCTGCCTGCTGCTGCTGCGCGATTACCTCAGCCATATCACGCCGGTTGAGATTGTCCTGATCCGCTCAAATTCCGAGGGCCATCCGCCCGTTTACGTTCCGGTTTTCTCCGGCTTCCTGTTGTGCGAAACGGTGCTGGGATTGGGGATGATGGATGATGTGGTCTTGGTGGGGAAACTGGTTCTGATCAGGGATACCGGCGCAACCCCCGCGGATGACGGGGTCAGAGTTCTATGTGAGGGGACGACTTTGGAAGTCTTTGCGACCTTTCGGGAGGACGAGTTGCAGCTGGGGATTGGTTCGGGTGATGGCCTGGATTTGATCAAACCGGTTTTCGGTCTTGCGGCTGGAGGAGACGCCGAGACGGATAAAGCGCCCCTCAGTCTTCGGCGGGTGGATCGCAAAAAATATCTGCCCGATGGCGAGTCGGGCCTATTTTTCAGGTATCGGCCATGGGCTTGAGCAAGGCGGAAATCGAGAGCCGTATTAAGTCTCTGCTGGGCAACCCGCTTTTCGAAGCGGCGCGGCTCGATGATGTCGGGTTGATGAAGGTGGCGCTGGCAAAGGGCCATTCGCTGAATGAAAAACGGCCATTGAATGGGTTTACGCCGCTGCACACCGCAGCGGTCAACGGCAGCGTCCGGTTTTTGAAGGAGGCGCTGCGAAAGAAGCGGTCCGGCTATGCTTCGGGTCTATCGCCGTTTCAGAATCTGCATGCTCAGGTGATGGACGGGCAGGGCTCGCCTAATGCAGACACCTGGATCCGGGACAATAAGGGCATGCTCCCGATCGATCACGCGGAAGTTCGTCGCGATCGCGAGGCGCAGCGCCTGTTGTTCGAAGCCATGTACCCCGATGATCGCGTACGGTTTCGCGAATAAACCGGCAAGCCTTGTCTGGATCTGTGAGTGCGCGTTGGGCCCTGGCATCATCTCTCGTCTCACCCTCTGGGTCGTGATTGTAAGACGCATAACGGCATACGTTGCCACTGATTTCAGTCTTGGCCGCCAGTGATTGGTTTCCAATAAGCAAACCAGCCGTAGCCACTGGTTCAAATGACGAGGACCGTAGTGGCCGACACTGCGGCAACAAAGGAAATGACAAAATATGCATTATATATTCGCATAAAACTTATATTTGCGATAATATAAAAAATTGAAATAATGTTTAAAATATTCCCCAAGAGAAAGGGTAAGAGTAGAAGGCGTGACAGAATTAGAAGATCACTATATCGATTTATACGATTTTTCGGACGAAGAACCATACGAAAAGAATGTCTATCCTTTAGCAGTTAGCGAAATTTCGCATTTTTATTGGGATGAAGATGGTCTTTGCGTAAAGGTACGTCGACGCAACGACCAGGCTGATTATTGGGAAAATGATGTTTCGCGATTTCACAACACGGTCGAAGAGGTGGCTGATGCGGTGGGACTCGTTCAGCTGTCGAGCAAGGTGTTTGTTCCGGTCAGAAACATCCAGGCTATGTTTGAAATCGATGGCGGCACCAATGTAGACATTGGTGATTTGCACGTTGAAAAATGCAAAATAGCGACCGCTGAGCTGATCCGAATTATTCGGAATGAATACCTCAGAGTATATGGAAGATCGAACGAAACTCTTCTCAATGTGCTAAATGAATCAATTGAAGATCATGGAGGAACGCCGTTTTTGCCCGGTTTTTGAATGTAACGGTTAGGCCTTGCTTATTGTCAGAGTAGGGCAAGCAGTGCCGACACAGCACTCAACATTTCGTTGGCGCGCGGCTAGCGCCTCTTGAATGGTTCTAGCGCAATCAGCGTTGCCACCTCTGCCGGAAAATCCGCATCAAGGATGGATTCCATGTCGTCGGCATCGTTGGGCGCCTGCTGCTCAACAGGCTTGTTGCGGTTCTCAGCAACAAACTCCCACAGAGCCTTGGCGATCAGATAGCGTTTGCGGCGGTTGTCCATTGCGGCTGTCATAAGGTTTGATGGATATCGCGGCGGCGAATAGGCCAGGGGATTTTCATCTTGAGTGATATCGCGGCCGTTAATGAGGCGCAGGAAACGATCGAAGCTTATCCTCAACGCGTCCAAGGCGGATGTCTAGTTGAAGGATATGATCTTGACGGGCGCGGTCGGCATCCTGGAGGATTTCGACGCTCTTTTCCAAATGCTTTTGGCGCTCCTCTATGCGGCGGGTGGTGCCTTTGAGATTCGCTAAATCCTCGTCGACAGCGTCAAAGCGTTTATCGATAGCGTCAAAGCGGGTATTGTTCTCGCGGGTCATGACTGCGAGATAATCAAGGACCTTATCGATCTTCTTTTCAAGTGCATTGCTCATATTCTCAGTATAGCGATTGAATTTCATGCAGTCCAGAAAACATTGAGTGTTTTTATTGACGTAAAATAGGGTTTTGCTATAAACTATAGACATAATATTATCTGTGGACGAGATTTTGAAACAAAATATCGAGAATATCCCTGATCTGGATGCGGCGTTCGAAGCTGTTAAAGGCGTATTGTTCGGCCCGCTCGACCCGGCGCTGGTCAAGCTCAAGCACAAGGAAATCATCATCGAGGCCAAGGAAAAGCGTGAACAGGAGTTTTTCACGCTCGGAGGGCGTAGCGCTGCGAGCGACGATCACGCGGAGCGTGGTCGTAAGGATCGCGAGACTCACACAAAAACGCTCACATGGCTTCTGGCCAATGACCGCGCCTACCGCGAAGCCCATGAACGGGCAATGGCTTCCATTACGAATGCTGGCAACGCCATCGACCGCGCCATCGCAGTCGGGGAAAAGGCGCTTGAGAAGGCCCGCCACCAGATCGACGATTATCTGCGCTCAACTACTCGCCTCAGCGATGGCCGCTACGTCATGATCGATAGTGATGGCACTTACCGTGACGAAACCGGCAAGCCGATCAGCGCCGATGATATTAGTGCAGTCGAGGGGCAGCCGATCAAGGCGTTCAAGCCATACGACGAATTGGCCGGATGGAAGACTGACATTGAGCGCGATCTCTCCGAGCTTCGCGGCTGGAGCGTTGAAGTTGGCGATATGCACAATCGTGCCACAGACGATAAAACCGCCGTGGATCGTGATGACCTGCCCGAGATTCAAGAACGCACCGGCGAGTTGGCGGAACGCGCACAAGAAAAGCATCGAAAGTTCGAACAGTCATCGCCGCGTTTCGAAGCTGATCGCATTGTAGCGACGCCAGAGCCTCAGGGATTGGCGGCAACTATGGCGATGCCACAGTTGCCTTAGAATACTTAAACTCTCCACACTCCTTCTCGATAACTGTCAGCGTAACAGCCATGGGGTGGAAGTCGGGGAGCTTCTTCATTGCCTCGATCACAGGCTGATAGCCGCCCTCCCTATATTTAGCCCCCCAGTCGTCGATACACTTGGCTTGGCCTGCGCGGTTCAGATTGGCGATGACCCCTGCTGCAATCGCAGCGGTCGAGATGAAGCCACGCTGGTTTTCGGCTGACCACCCCAGAAATTCCGAACTTTTGAAGCCACCCTCGGCTAGGGCCGAGGCGCTGCATACGATGGTACACAGGCTTGCTATTGCTGGTACTTTTCTGCTCAACATAAACGATCGTTATTGTAGAGGAGGAAAAACTAGCACAAGAATGAGAGCACGACACTGGCAACCCGGCGGGAATCCGCCAATCTGGGGCACTAGCACTAGCGCCCGTAACACCTCACCAAAAAGGATCGATTTTGGCGAGGTGACGTCATGACCACCTTCTTTTTCCCAAGCATCGAAGTCACCGGGCGCAGGATAGGCTACGCGCGGGTTTCCACCCAAGATCAAAAGCTGCGAATGCAGCTAGATGCGCTCAAAGCAGCGAAGTGCGATCACATCTTCAAAGATCACGGCATCAGCGGCGGCAAAGCCAGCCGCCCCGGACTCGACAAAGCGCTCAAGATATTAAAGCGCGGCGATGCGCTGGTCGTCCTCAAGCTCGATCGTCTTGGCCGCTCCGTGCAGCACCTCTCTGATCTGCTGGTGCGCTTCGGAAACGAAGGCATTCATTTCTGCTCTCTTGCCGAAGGCATCAACACCACTACGCCCGGCGGCAAACTCGTCTATCACCTCTTCGCCGCCTTCGCCGAATTCCAGCGCGACATCATCCGCGAGAGTACGATCCTAGGACTAGCGGCAGCAAAGCAACGTGGCAAAGCGCTGGGACGCCCGCCATCGTTGTCGATAGACACGATCCTCGCTGGCCATCGCGCGGTCATGCAGCACGGCGTGCCGATCAACGAAGTGGCCCAGCTTTATAAGGTCTCCCCCGCCACCATCACGCGCGGCTTTAAGCGCGCTGGGGTGGAATGGTTGAATTAGCGGCTAGGCGATGGAGAAAGATCAACCGGCTGAAGGTGCCGGCTGATCGATATTTATGACCGCTTACTTTTTCTTTGCAGCGTTCTGCTGGGCCTGCTTCCAGAGCGCATCAACGCGTTCGCGCTCGCGTGCGTCCATACCGGCGGTGGAAAAGGGGTTGCCCTTGCTGCCGGCGTCACGGATTTGCTGGTCGGTGGGCTTATTGTTGCTCATCGAGAAATCCTCCTGAACCAAAGTGATGTTGGAAACGGAGAAAAGTCTAATGGCTCAGGGCGTCAAAAGAATGACAAGCGCGTGACTGTGAAGGAAGGAAAGATAAGCCCACGTATAGGATGACCGGAAAACTCAAGATGTTTGCCCGATCAACGTTGAGTCTGGCGAAATTATTGACCGTCGTTCTGGATCGGTTCAAAGCCAAAATCCTCAGGCGCAAATATACGCCGCGCCACGTAGACCCCGACGACGCGAATGTTTGGAAAGTTCGTTTGCAGGACGGATTGCGCGGCTTTGAAGCTCGAGCCCGTTACGAGAACATCATCGAAAAGACCTATCACGCGTGGCGTCGGATCGATTGCGCGTTCGTCAATCCGATAGCCTTGCGCCAGCGCCTCTGGGCCTGGCCTATCCCCATCATGAGCGGGGATTTCGCGCGATGCGTCCTGGATCAACAGATCTCGAACATCGCAGGCTTTGATAGCTCGCAAGCGGTGCAGGATGCGCTCCATCCGGTCGTCATAGCGCAGGTCGTCTCTGGATTTGGAAGGCGGCATGGCGATCATGGTTGCCTGATCGATAAACCAATCCGGCAGCGCGGCCGCAAAGGCTGTGCCGGCATTTTCGATCGCGCGCTCCTTGTGGACCCAGTCGGGCTGGCCGCGCCGATCGACGCCTTTCTTGAGATTAAAGATCAGCTGATTCATCGGGCTATAACGGTAACCTTGCCGCGCGCAATAATCGCTGAAATAGACGCACTCATCCTCCGGATGCAGGTAGTAGTGATCCGGCCGCGTCAAGTCATCGATTTTACTGAGACGCGGCGGGAAGATGGGCTTTGATCTCCTCGTAGTCTTTGACGCGAATGGCGCCGAGCTCGGCAAATTTCGCCGGCCATGAGATTTCAGGGTTGTGAAAATTGCTTTCCAGAATGAAAAGCTTCCGACCCTGATGCAGCGCTGCTTTGGCCTGGATCAATGTGCCGGACGTCTCTGAAGCTTCAACAATAATGCTGGCTTCCGTCAACGCCGACATTGTGGCGTTGCGTTCAGGGAAGAAGAACCGGTTGAGGCGAAAATCCTGTTGCTCCCAGCGTTTGAGCGGCACTTGGCTGATGACCAGAAACCGGCGGGCGATCTCGTCCTGCAGGCCTTTATTGAATTTAGGATAGACATGCGTCAGTGGCGTGCCGATCACAGCGATGGTCCGTCCCCCTGCACTGAGCGCCGCATTATGCACCTCCGTATCGATGCCTTCGGCCAAGCCGGAGACGACCGTAAAATTATCCTCGACCAAAGCGCGGGCAAGTTTGCGGGCGCGTGCTCGTCCATGATCGCTGGGCTTACGTGTGCCGACCACAGCCACCGAGCGCGAATACACCAGATCCCACAGCCCCGCATAATAGAGCACTTCGACCGGGAATTGCGCATCGCGTAGTTTTGCCGGGTATTCATTACTCCCGTTGATTTTCACGCCGAAGCTCTTGACCCCGAGTTCACGTATGCGGCCCAGCACATAGTCTCCGCATCTTTTGGCGAGTGTCTCGGGGACGAAGGAGGAGGGGAGCCGGGTTGGCTCCTTGCGAAACATTTCGGCCAGGGTTTTGAAACTGGTGCTGCGGGATTCCCAGAGCGCCTCGTAGGCACCCATCTCCTGCAGAGGAGAAACAACCTCAAACGGTGGGTCTTCCGGCGGTTGGGGGCGAGAGATCTGCATAAGCTCGGTTTTTGGTGATTGGAATCAGTTCACCTTAGTCTAGAACGAAGCGCGAACTATGGCAGTCTCAGCATCAGATCCGAGCCAACTTGTCCACAGTCTCGATCTGGGCCAAGGGCCCATTATAGGAAGGCTTCAAATTCGAAGCTAACCATAGGGTGTGATTGGTTGGTAGTAATACTGTACAAAAATGACATCAGTGCACCTGCCATTATATCAATTAAGTTATTGATATAATATCTGAATTTGCATCCATATTCTATTTTGTGATATTCTCAACTTAGTACAACCATAAGTGGGGGAATTATCATGATTGGAAAAAGAACCAGAGCTGTCAAGGAACGCGTCAATCTCATGTCATCAATGATGCGATGGCGTGTGATCCGCGGCAAGTCGCAACACGAAATCTGTCGGGAAACAGGAGCGGCCCAGGCCCAGATTTCCCGGATTGAAAGCGGCAGGGCTGGGCTAACTCTGGGCCTTGCGTTGGATATGGGGAAAGCCATTGAATGCGATCTCGTGATCGTGCCGGTGGAATTGCGAAAGCATGTGACTCAGATGGTCGACAGGTATGCGCAGCAATGCGAGCTCGATGCAGAGAAACGCGGGCCGGTCGGTCGGCCGCGCGGTTCGATGAACAGAATGCCTGTTCCTGGGAGTCTTCAACCATCCGCCTTCGATAGTTTTACCGGGTATCAGTGAGTCATGAAGTTGCCGACAAAATAGCCACGCGGATTTTAGCGAGCGCAGATTTTTGGATCTGATGGACACGCTGCGGTGTCACACCATAATTTGCAGCGATGTGAGCGAGCTCGGGCACTGTTTCGGCATCTGTGAAGATCCGTGCGGTGATGATGTGGCGTTCCTGGTCAGACAGCTTTTGCAAGGCCTCGAGCGCGATCTGGATGGTTTCAGATTTGATGAGGATGGTGTCTGCGGCCTCGTCGTCGCTCGCGAGTGTTTCGATGAGGGTCGTCTCCGTTTCGGGACCCGCCGGCGCATCACAGGACTGGTCCCCTGCAAGGCGGACGCTCATCACCTCGACCGAGGCTTTGGTCACTCCCAGACTCTGGGCGATAAGGTCGTTCGCATTGGCTGGTAATTTGCCGCCATGCGCTGCGGCGATCGACGCGCGCGTGCGGTCAAGCTGGAAGAAAAGACGCTTATTGGCCTTTGTCCCGGAGATCGTGACAAGACTGCGCGACCGGATGACATGGGCGATCATGGCCGAGCGGACCCAATGACGAGCGTATGCGCAAAAGCGAACGCCACGCGCGGGATCGAAACCTTCGATGGCCTGCATGATCGCTATGTTGCCCTCCGTGATGAGGTCTTCTGTCGGCATGCGGTAGCGGGCGAATCGGGCGGCTTCACCGAGCACGAGCCGGAGATGGGCGAGGGCGATCGAGTTGCGAGCCCGATGATCACGTTTGTTGCGGTAGGCTTCAAACAATGCGCGTTCGGTTTCCTCCGTCAGCATAGGCGTGTTTTTGGCGGCGAGGCCGAGGGCGTTTGAGCGTGAGGTTTGGGTCATGGTTTGGGTCCCGGTGCCTGGCAGGGTTTGATGCCTGCGGTGAGTGGCGACCCGCGACCTCCCGAATAACTGGCAATGAAATTGTCTGCTATATCATGAGGTTGCGCGGTTCTTCTGACCGGGATTGGGCCCTAATCGGGCTGACGCGCGAAGGGTAAGGATGTTCCCCTCGATGCGTCTAAAGCCGCCGAGCGGGTTGTGTCTGAGCAGAGATTTCAACGATGCAAAGAGCGTTCGATCAATCCTCGCGCTCGCGCTCATTGTCGTTCGACGGACCCGGCGAAAGGCGATCGAGATCACGGGCGCGGTCGTGCATGCGCCCCAGGAATGTTTTCGGTGCTGCGGTTTCATTGAACGCGCTGGTGCGCTCGAGCGACGCCGCAAGTGCGTTGAAGTCCGCTTCGCGGCGATTGAGCAACGCGTTCCACGCAGCGTGGGTCTGCGCGCGCTCGCCGCTCTGGACAAAGGCCAGATCGGTTCGGGCCTTGTCATAGGTTCTGGCGGCGATAGCCAGATTATCGCGGGCCCTAAAGATGATCGGCGCCAGTGCGTCGCGAATGCGCTGCTTGGTGGCGAGCTCGAGTTCCTGGCGGCGCGCCTGATGCTGTTTGACCAGCATGGCTTCCCGCTCTGCGGATGAGCGCAGGCCGTTCCAGATCTGCGTCAGGATTGGCCGTTTCACGCCATCAATGGCGGCGCGGCCGATATCGAGTGTGCGAAAGACGTTCGAAAACCTGCCCAGGGCTGATTGTTCCGATGCTGCGAATCTGGCGCGCTCAGCAGCTTCTCGGTGTTTGAGCGCTTTCCATTGCGGCTGGAAGGTTTCGATGATGTGGCGGCGGGTTGCAGCTTGCTCTTTACGTGCTGCGCTGCGGATACCGGCACGTTTTTGGGCTTCTCCCGTCTGCAGCTCCGCCCATTGCTGGCTGTGGCGCTGTTTCAGCGCATGGGTGCGGGACGCGAGACCGCGCGCCAGCTGCATATGGGTTTGAGTGAGAGCGTCGCGTCGTCCGGGATTGTCATTGGCCGAGGCCGCGATGAGGGCGTTTAACTCTATCAGTGGCCGCGGCGTCTTGCGGTGCTTGGTTGGTTCGCCGCGATTGCGTGCCTCGGCGTTGAGCTCGCGTTGCGGGCAATAGTTTTGCTGCCGCGCCCGTTGATATTCCAGCGCCCATTTCTGAAGATTGTTCCACTCATAAGCGTCAGAGAGCAGCGTACCGTTTTCAAGCACGCGGTTGATCAGGATATGGACGTGGGGGTGCTTGGTATCGTTATGGGCAATCACCAGCGCCTGGCGGTTCTGTGCGCCAATGGCGGCAAGCGCGCCTTCGATGGCCGCTTCCATGTCATCGCGCGTGAGGGTCTGCTTCTCGTCGGGGTGCCACGAGAGCACAAGATGTTTGACGACGTTCGTCTGCTTGCGGCCGGTGTTCTTGATCCCGGCGTCTTTCTTAAGCCGGCTTGAATCCATGGCAATCGCGGCCATCACGCGCCAGGCGGTGTCAGGGTTCCTGGTGGCGAGATTGCGAGTCATCGTCCAGGCGACACGGCTCGCCGCCGCTTTATTCTTCACGTCGTGCAAAAGATACGCGGCGGCGCCCTTGAAGGAACGCCCGTGAAGAACTTTGGGCGTCATGCTGCGCGTTTGATAACCTCGTCGAGGGTTTGGGCGATTTTATCGCCAATGGCGCGCCAGTAATCGCGCTCGTCCTGACCGCGATTGGCGGCGCGGCTGATCTGGTTGACGTTGTTGCCAATCGCGTTGATCTCCCGAATGAGAGCCGCATCTGCCAGCGACTTCGGGACGATCACGCGGTGATTGAGCGCGGTTCTGCGGACGTAGTCGGACACCGACAAATTGGCTTTCGCGGCCTCCGCAGCGATATCGTCATGTTCAGCGATGGTGAGGCGCACATTGATTTGCAGGCAACGTTTTTCGTCGGGCTGTTTCACAGGCCGCCCGCCGCGGCCCTTGATGGGTCTGTTCAAAATTCAATCCTCCTGATCTGTGTTGTCGAAGTGGTGCGGGCCCGGTGGACGTTAAAGCCGGAACGCGCGGCGACCCCGTCCAGCCGTAGGGCTGTGGCGGTGGTCTAAAAGCGCGGCCGTGCGCTGGGGCGAGCGGGTCTGTTGCTCAGAACAGGGGAGAGCAATCCGCTGCGGGGGACGGGGGCGGCACATGCCCCGGTGTGCGGTCGGGCACAAGCCCGACACTGGAAGGGTTGAGGGAAACCGGGACGGTTTCCCCACGAGATGCCGACCATTCGGATAAGCGGAAAACGGTGGCGAAGCCCCGTTTTATGCCCGAATGGGAGGGGTTTTTGCGTAGCAAAAACACATCTCGCTCCTCGCTCGCATCATATAATGATGCACACTCGGAGAAAAATTCAAGGATATAATATTATGGCAATTTAAAAAAACCGGAAATCCTGATATTAGCGCCGATTAATTCAATTGAATTTTGACATAAAGGAATCGGCCTGCACTGGTCTTCTATTGAACCATAAGATGGGACTCGCATGCAAATTTCCGCAAGCAAGATAGGCTGCGAAAGATTCCAGCGCTGCTGAAATTTGATGCAAGCGGTCGGCGGCTTACGCACCCTGCCCAGGGCGCGCGGGTGCGCGCCGGCTTTGGTCGTGTCAGCGCCCACGCGATGACAGGCGCGGGGCGGATGGGTTGCGGCTGAGCCGCAAGGTCTTGGTCAGAGGTCTAGCAGACGGATGATGGGATGAGCGCTCAGTCATAGGTGACTTCGAGAATTTCCGGAATTTTCACGGCGATGATGCGTGAAATCCGGGTGCACGCGCTGATGCGCGCGTCAAGCTGCGCGAACGTGTGACTGACACTGAGACTTTCGTGCACGCGGCTGTCCTTGGAGAGTTGTGATGCCAGGCTGTTGGCGGCTTCACCGTGATCTTCAAGGTCGCGGATCATAGAGAGGAGCGTGTGATAGCGAAGCTGGTGCATGTTTTGTCCTTATCGTTGATGGAAAAAAAGAAAGGCTCGCCCTGCGAGGGGCGAGCCTTGTGAGCTTAGAATTGCTCTTGGGGGGCAGGGGCCGCGTTTGCATCGGCATTGGCGGCCTGCTGGGAGTGGACTTCACCGGTTCCGTGATCGTAACCTGCTTCGTCCTTCTTGGGCTTTGAATAAGCCCGGAGCCACGTGATTTCGCCGTCCGTGGGGTTGGCGTCGAGGATCGCGTTAAAACCTTCGCCGCTTTCATGCGGGAACATGACGCCGATCTTGACCCAGCGTTTACCCTTCTTGCCGGCGTTGCGGAATTCGCGGACGACGAAGCCTTCGAAGTAGTTGAGCGGCGCACCTTTGTCGGTGTCCTGTGCGCTTGTTGCGTTTTGAGATGTCATAATGATGGTTCCTTATCTTTTGTGTTTTGTCTGACTGGACCATCCAGCCATGCACTTGGCCGATCCGGCGCAAGAGGCGCAAATGCAACGACCTTCGCGGTGCCGGTGCGGAAGGTCGTTGCAAGCGCGGCTTCCAAAAATCTTGAAGCCCGCGCGCTTTGCGGATCGCGTCGGATAAAGTGCGTGGAAAGGCTGGCTGGTTCAGTGCGGTCAAAAGCCAAAGCGGAACGGGTCAAGACACAGAACCGAAACGACCCTCAGGCAACGGGAAACGGCTGCGCGTTCCAACCGATGGGGCAGACGCGTTTAATCGCATAGGCAAGGCCGCGGCCTTGCGCTGGAGCCTCGCCACTCGTGTGTCCGTGAAAAGAATTTGTATGAGACGCGGTATTCGACGGCGACGCAGCGCAGAGAGTTTGGATGCCTGTCTGAATTCAAGCCGAAGAAGCGGTTGCGGTTCGGGCCCGCTGACGAAATTTCCAGCCGGCATTTGAGTGCGAAGATAAACGCGCCAGTTCCTCGTTATCGGACAGATCGATTGGCATGCCGTTGGTGGCGGCAATCGGTTCTGTCCATCTGATCCGGCTATGGCCGGCATCGTTGGAGGAAAATAAATGCCTGTGAAAACCTATGTGCCTGGAGTTTCTTGGCTGAAGGCGCTGTTCGGACGCAAGGACACCGATCCGTCCTTTAGCTGGGCTGTGAATGTCCTGAGCGATGAAGAAATTGAAGAGAAGAAGCGCGAGCAGGAGCGCCGAAGCAAGCGTTCGCGCGCGCATAGCGTATCCGCCAAGCTTGCCGAACTTGGATGCCTGACGGCCGTCTTCCTGACGGCGGAGATGGTGCAGAAGGGATTGTACCAGGAGCTGGTGCGCTTTTACGGGCCGTCGCTTCAATACTGGCTGATGTCGGTCAGCGTCTCTTTCGGCCTGTCGCTGTGCATCTATGTCGGGTTCCTGATGGCCTCAAAGCTTTCCACGACAATGGAGCGCGCGTCGAGCTACGTCGCCGGCTGGTTTTGCATCTTCGCCTTCTGCCTGTGGGCTGTTGGCACCTCGTCCTGGTACGCCTTCATGTCGACGACGGGCATCCCGGCGCTTGAGATGCACCTGAATGCGGCAGTCGACAAGCTGGAGAAATCCGTCGAACAGGCCACGCAACAGATCAAAAATGCGCGTGGCATGCCGACGGCGATGGCGTCGAAAGCTGCGGGATTTTCGGTGCGCGGTGACTCGGAGGCCAAGGGCGGCGGCGCAACCGGCGCCCGTGGCACGGGACCGGTATCGCAGTCACTCGAAGGTGCTGCCGCTGTTCTCAATACGGGCGCGGGTGAGATCCGTGCAGCGATCGAGAAGGCTGACACCGATGCGCTCAAGATGCGCGAGAAACTCCGTGACATCTCCGCCGTGGTGAACAAGCGCGACCTCAACATCTTCGAGCGTGAATCGGCGTTCATGGCCGGGGCGTCTGAGCTGCGCAGTCTGATTGGCGCGATGAATTCTGCGGGCCTTGGCGAAATGGTGCGCTCGACGCTGGCGGCCGTAGAATCGGCCGTGTCGGTCATGCCGACGGACGGATCCAAGGTGGGCGCGCGTCAGGCGGCGGCCATCGAACAGACGCGCGGCGACATGGAAACCATCGCCGCCGCGTTGCGCAAGATCATCGACGATCTGCAAGGCGTGGAGGGTCTCTCGGGATCGCTCGTGGTAACCGCATCGCTTTCGCAGGTCGTGTGGGATCACAAGCATAACTTCAAGCCGGCGCTCGCGCTGGCGATCGGCATCGATCTGTTCGCGGTATGGGCGCTGATTTTCCTTGGCATCCATGGCCTCGAGAAGATTCGCCGCAAGGACGAAGACTCTAGTGCGGCGGTTGCCGGCGACGCCGAGATGACGACGACAAAGAAAAAGAAGACGCGCGCTTAAACGCGCGCATCCACTCCCGCATTTTGCATCAGCACCGGAAACGGTTATCGGTTGAAAGGATCACTCCATGGGTAAAGCAGGACATTTAATCTCGGGCGCTGTCGATCTTCTGACGCTGTGTGCGGTCGGCGCCATCACCGCTAGTGTCGGCGCGATCGTGCTCTTCAATATCGCCAGCACCGCGCCGGCGAATCCGATGTGGCAGGAGGTGCGGTGCTGGACGGGTCTTTCGTTGCAGGGTGACGAGGCCTGCTTCACAAAACGTTTGAAAGACGGACTTGTGAAGATGGAGAGCGTTTACGAGGAGCAGAAGCGCGCCCGGGAACTCGAGTTCCAGCAGAAGGAACGGGAACTGGATGCAACGATCCAGAAGCGCTCGGAGGAAGTCGCGGCGCTGGAAAAGCGCCGAGAACTGCTCGAAGGTGAGAAGGCGAAGATCGGCCAGGCGCGCTCTGAGCTTCAGGCGCAGCTCGCCAAGCTCGAGCAGATCGAGCGGACCTCGACATCGTTCACGCTGTTTTCGGAAAAGCCGTGGACGCGCGGGCTAAGCGTGACGACGGGCGTTGAATACAAATCCTTCGTCCAGAGTCAGGAATGGACCAAGTCCTGGTGCTACGTCCATTTCACGATGGGTTCTGGTGTTCGCGCACAGCTAGATCTGGGCTCGCGCTCGCCCGGCGGGGTCGGCAGTGACGGCACCACGACCGCGTCTGTGCTTGAAGCCGGCAATTTCAGCGCAGCGGATGTCGAAGAAGCGCGGCGGCTATGTAGCTTTCCCAACGCAGCAAGCTGAGCATCGGCAGGGCGGTCGATGGCAAGACCGTCCATCATTTCTTGGAAGTCATAGGCGGAGGAGACGCGGCGATGAGTCAAAGCAAAGGCGCAGGCGGCAAAGATCAGCCGAAAGCGACTTCGCCCGTGCCGGGCGCGATCGCAGGTCTCACGCTGCTCGCCAGCGCCTGGCCGCAAGAATGGGTATGGGCGCTTATCCCTCCGGACTTCGTTGAACGTGCTGAGATCGGCGGCTTGGGACTTGGTGGGTATTGGACGTGCGTATTAGTGGCGGCGTCGCTGCGGTTTCGCACGCGGCTCAAAAAGGCGCTCGATGCCGAGCGTCCGAAAGAGTCGACACATTCTTCTCGCATCGCCACGGTGCGGGATATGGAAGAGGCCCGTCTCATCGAGGTGCCCTCGCTTGTTTCGGCTCTTTTTCGCGCTGCGCCTCCGGTCGTCAAATTCTATTGCGGTATCGTGGGCCGTCATGCGTTGCAGCTGGCAGCGACGCATATGCTGGTCGTTGCGCCCTCCGGTGCCGGCAAGAATCGCAACATCGTTTTCATCCTGCTCGGTCTCAACCGGGATCCCGCTGTTGTGACGGATGTCAAGAAAGAGAACTTCGAGGTCACGGCCGCTTTCCGGGCGGGCAAGCTCAATCACAGGATCATCCTGCTCTCAGTAGGCGGATCTCAAAGTTACAACCCGCTTGATATCCTAAAGGACGGGATGGCGGCCGGCGGTCAGGATGTGCTGACCGACGCGCGCATTATCGCGCAGGCGCTGATCCCCGAGCCAAAAGACGAGCGCAATTCCTATTGGCGTCAGGGCGGACGCGATCTGATCATTCTCGCGATGGTGGGTCTCGTTGTGAAGGATCCGGCATCGGCCAATCTCGGAACGGTTCAATCGCTGGTGACCGACATCTACATGATGCTGGCGCTGTGCGAAGAGCTCGCGAAAGAGACGGCACTCAGCGGCGACTTGGCGCTCATCGCGCGCGGCACGCTCGGCATGGCGCAGAAGACAGAGAAGGGGCTTCAGGAATACGTCAACGTCGCGAAGCAGGCGATGGCGCCATACGCTCGTTCAGGAATTTTGCATAAGCTGACGGAGCGCTCGACCTTTCGGTATCGCGATCTCAAATACAAGGACGCGCAGGGCCGTCACCTGACGATCTACAATCATTTTGACAGTTCGCGCCGTCTGGTGTTCGAGCCCTTCGGCGCGATGTTGAACTCCTGCATGCTGCTGGAGCTGCAGCGGGATCCCTCGCCGCAACGCTGGCTGTTCATCAATGATGAAGCCGCCAACTTCGTCGTCAAGGATCTGCCCAAGCAGATGACGATTTTGCGTGGCGACGGCAATGGCCATGTCGTCAACATTTGCCAGTCACGCGCGCAAATGCAGGCGACCTGGGGCAATGAGGGATCGCAGATCATTCTCGACAATTCGGACCTGAAGATCTTCTTCGGGCTCACCACCGATGAAGAGGCGCGCAAGGTGAGCGATCTGGTCGGCCAGCAAAATGCGCTGAGCTCGTCCTATGCGATGGGGCAGGGCGCGCAGGACGGCATATCGGAAAGCCGATCACTCGCGCAGAGGCCGGTTTTGACGCCGGACATGG
Source organism: Hyphomicrobium sp. (assembly GCA_019748215.1). Taxonomy (GTDB): domain Bacteria; phylum Pseudomonadota; class Alphaproteobacteria; order Rhizobiales; family Hyphomicrobiaceae; genus Hyphomicrobium_B. The sequence goes on along the minus strand of JAIEPV010000026.1, from coordinate 5,087 downwards.
TGCGCCGGGAGAAGCGCGCGATTGTGATCTACAAGCAGGAACGCGTGATGCTCACGAGCTTGCCCGGCTATGAACGGTGCGAGCCGATGCGGTCGCATTTTGCAATCAATACGCGCTATGGCAGCAAGCGCCTGAAGGGACGCAAGGAGGTAATATTCTGATGGCGAGAGTCTTGATCAATTTTCCGGAACCTGAAGACCCGGCCAATCCGAAAGGATCGTTGCGGCGCGCGTGGTGGCGGACGCTCAAGGAATCGCTGGCGCTGTCAGGCATGGGCATCGGCGCGCGGCCGATGATTCTGATCGGGCTCGGAATGATCGTCTATCACTGGGGCGTGCCGCATCTCTTGATGACGTACCGCTATTCCGGCGAGGGCGGGCTTCGCGTCTATCATCAATGCGATTATGTCGGGTGGCAGCCGGTGACAAAAACGGGACCGGACTGTCCTGTGATCATTTGGGTGCATTGGCGGAATTTAAAATGATAATTGGCGCATGACGCCGATAATATTAAAACGACTATTGGTCGTTTGTCAGAAAACACGCCTCGCAGTTGTCATCTATAATAATATTTATGCCAATTACTCTATGGCGAAAAACGCAGGTTTCAGCCATTTAACCGCTATAATCCCACAAATAAATTGCGTGCCTATGGTTTATTATGAAAATATCTAAGTATATTTCATAATAATATTGATAGGAGAAATGCAATAATGAGTATCAACGCTACTAGAACCAATGCGAGCGTCAAAGCCAAAGTTTTGGCGGCGACGCTGGAGAATGGAACGAGGACGGAGCTGCCGTTATCCGGCATTCGCTTTTTGCAGATCGTCAACACCCAATCGCCCGAGGACAAAGTGCCGCCGTTTCAGAGCAAAATCTTTGTCGCCGGCCGCGCCGACCCGGTTTATGTCCGCGAGAGCGTCAAGGAGCTGCGTTCGAATGAGTGCCAGCTTGTGTATGTCGGCGGCGGGAAATACGCCGTGCGCCAGAACATCATGCGTCTCGAGCCGATCACGGCGGAGCAGAAAACTATATTCGCCGAGCAGGCCAATGCCTCGGACACGGCGAAGTTCAAGACGCGGGTTGTTCTGCCGAAAGAGCTTGGATCGTTCTGGGCCGTCAAAACGATCAAGGAGCTCAATGAGCGCGGGATGCGGTTCATCGACATTGGTGATGGCGCGGCTGTGCACGTGATGAATATTAAGAAACTCTCGGAGCTCTCAGATGATGACCGCAGCCGGATTTCAGGGCGCTACAACATCGATGCGGCGGGTTTCCGCAGCCAGGTGACCTTGCAGGGAGAAGACCGGCCGAAATTGACGAAATTGTCGGTTTCGGAACTCCGCAGTCAGGGGCTTGAGTTCGTCGATATCGGCGAGAAAGACTTCGTGATCCGTCAAAACGTAAAGTTTTTCGGCCCGTTCACGGCCGAGGATCAGATGCGTTTGGCGCATTCGCGAGAGGGTATCAAGGCCAATCGTTTCGTGACGAAGTTCACGATGGCGAATGGCAATGGCACGGTGCTGTCGACCAGGAGCGTGGATGAGCTGAAGGCCGCCACGCAGGCCGTCAATATCGGATATGACCGCTACGTGCCGGCATCCAACATCGCGCACGACAAAGTTGTGGCGTTTTCGAAGGACGAGCGATCCTCGTTGTCGGATGCCGGCTACGATGTCCAGCGCGCATGGAAGTCCAGTGTGGCCTTGATCAATGGCATGGCGCTGAGCCCTGCCACGCCGGAACAGATCAAACAGCGATGTGAGAAAGCACTCGGTGCGTCGGGGGTCGCACCTTTGCCGGATGACTTGCTGGATCTGGATATGGCGTAACGCAACCAAGAAAAGGAATAGAAGCCGGCGCCGCCTGGCGGGCCGTTGTCAGGCGGCGCCTTTCTGAAGAAAAGGAGAATTAGACCATGGAATATTTACGTGTGAATAAAGGGATCAAAGTGCGGATGAGCGACATGCTCTACATCCGCAAAGTGCGCGAAAGCGAAGCGCTGGGGATGGACCGCGACGGGTGCATTCAGGCCGCCAAGCATGCTGCGATTATTGTGATGCGCAAGAAATCGGCAAAACGGATCGTGACCCCGGTCGCGTTTGAGACATTGCTGGAGCGCATGGCGTTTGTCGATATCGGCGATAATCGATACGTCCCGGCGGGGAGTATCGAAGCCATTGAGCTGAGCGCGGATGAGGGCGAGGGCAAGCGATTTTGCTCGGTGTGGCTGTTCGGCGGCGTTGTGCTGACGAGCGTGGTCCCGTTCTACATTCTGGATTGCCGCCGCAAGGACGGAGCTTTGGCGCAGCAGCGCATCGATGAGCGGGCGCAGGCGGCGGTGCGGGTCAAGGACAAGCTGCTATCGCGGTCGAAATTTGCCCCCATCATCCCGCCTTACGCGTACCCCTTCCCGGATAGAGGTTTTGGTGTGGCCGCCTAAAGTGGCGGTCTGCGGGTAAACCAGCCGCGCGCGGGGAGCCGGTGTGCCGTCGTTGGGTGGCGGTCGGCTCCCCCTTGGCGCAGTCGCAGATGAGAGATGTCAGTCAGACCTTGGCCCCGGAGTAATCCGGGGTCTTTTTTTATCGCTATAGGAGCTGCTCACGCGACGCGACAATAAGGATCAATCCGAACACGGCTGGTCTGCAGCAGAGGGGCGAAGTCAGTGATTGTCTCACTGACGTTTGATCGGCGCTTTTTTGCGTCCAGGCCGCTATGAGCCAGCGCGTTTGCGCGAGCGACCGTCACCCGTATGGGACGAGACCGCCCAAGCGGGCTCGGTCGCGCTTTTGGGGCGCGATAGGGGGCGACCCAGCGGCAACGATGGGGGCGTCCGATTCAAAAACCTTCAGATCGTGAGGATTCTGAACAATCGGATGCCCTCACATACACTATCCTCACGAACGTAAGGATTAATTGAATAATCACGGATCATGTGTTACGATCCTCAAGAACGTGAGGATTTAGCATGAAAATACGCCTGCGAAAGGCCAGCGATATTGGACCCGTCGTACGCGCTGTGCGCAAAGCGCAGCGCATACGGCAGGATGACATGGCCGGAGCCATCGGGGTCAGCGAAAACTTTCTCGGCAAGGTCGAGCATGGCGGCGGGAACGCCCAATGGACAAAGGTTTTCCAGGTCCTTGAGGGCCTCGGGATCGAGCTTGACTGCGATATTCCGGATGATGCCGAAGACTACTTGCCCGATGACATGCGGGGCGGCTCATGACCGGGCGGAGTTTGCACGCGTCGATCAATGGCAGGCAGGTCGGCGCGCTGGCCGAAGACAACGGAATCTGGTCATTCCAGTATGCCGGATTGTGGCTGAAGGCAGCGGATCGATATCCCCTAAGCCCTTCGCTGCCATTGCAAGAGGCAATGATCGTCGATGGATCAACGCAACGTCCGGTTCAATGGTTCTTCGACAATCTGTTACCCGAAGAAGGACAGCGGCTGCTCCTGTCCAAGAGCGCCAAGATTCGTGAGGCGGACGCTTTCGGACTGCTGGAATATTACGGGGCGGAGTCGGCAGGCGCGATTACCTTGCTGCGCCCAGGAGAAACAGAGCCGGCGGAAGGCGCATTGAAGAAGCTGAGTGATAAAAGTCTGTCACGCCGCATCCGCGATCTTCCGACTGTTCCCCTGACGCAAAAAGCCAGCAAACGCATGTCGCTGGCCGGCGCGCAGCATAAACTTGCCGTGGTGATCGAAAACGGCGCGCTCTTTGAACCTGTTGGAGCGCGGGCCTCAACGCATATTCTGAAGCCCAATCACCCCGACGAGGATTACCCACACTCAGTGATCAATGAGTGGTTTTCGATGCGTCTCGCAAAGGCCATGGGGCTGGATGTGCCGGCCGTTGAAAAGCGGTATGTGCCAGAGCCGGTGTATCTCATCGAACGGTTTGACCGCGAGAGAGTGGAGGGCCTCTGGCGACGGTTGCATGCGATTGATGCCTGTCAGCTGCTCAATCTGGACCGGAGCTATAAGTACAGCCAGGGCAGTATCGACACATTGGCGCGGCTGGCCGAAGCCTGCCGAGGCCCTGCTGTGGTGCGCACAAAGCTCTTCCAGTGGCTGGTGTATAACGTGCTGATCGGGAACAGCGACGCGCATCTCAAGAATTTGAGTTTTCAGGTGAGCGCGTCGGGTGTGACGCTGGCGCCGCATTACGATCTACTGGCGACCGGTCTCTACGAGTCACGGCTCTACCAACAAAAAAACTGGCCCGAACGGACAACATTGGCCTGGCCGATTTTGAAGGCCCAGAGGTTTTCGGAGCTTACTTTCGATGGCCTCACAGAAGCCGGACACGCGCTTGGTTTGCAAAAGCCGGCAGCGGAACGTCAACTCCGGCAGCAACGGGACAAAATCGCCGACATCGCTCAGGCGCTCTGCGACAAAAGTCTCGAAGACGACCCGGCTCCAGCTCAGGCAGAGCAGCGCTGCCTGCGCGGTATCGTGCACTCCGTCATCAGGCCAATGGTGCTGCAGCTCTCATAGTGCTCTAAACAACAGTCTCCCATCGATCAACAGCAGAGGTTGCCCCGGAGTGATCTGGGGTTTTCTTCGCGTAAAGCTGACGGTTATAAGTAGCATTTGTCATGGGTCGGTCCTTTCACGGGCTGGAACGCAAAAGACCCGCAACGCGCGGGCCTCTGAACTTGAAAATCGAGTTTAAAATCACTCTTCGACGTTGCCGGTGTCGATGTTCTTGGTCTCGCAAAACTCGTTCGTCGATTGTGTATAGTTGACGTTGACATCGAGACTGACGCTGCGCCCGGCGACATCGATTGCGAGCTCGCCATACCCGCCATCATTGTCATACCAATTGACACCGGTTTCCGCGAGGTAGTTGTCGGTAATATTCATAATGGCTTGATCCAGAGAGACAGTCTCGCTTGCGGTCGTTGTCCGCCATATGCGGTCAAAGTCAAGGTTCAGGGTCACCTGCTCCACCGGAATTGTGCGCACGGACGCGGCGATTTGGGGCGCGTAATAGACGTCATCGATCGCGCCGCTATCGCCGGATCCCGAGAAGGTGACGTTCACGCTTTCCACGCCGTGTTGCTCCAACAGAGGCAG
>JAIEPV010000034.1 GCA_019748215.1 Hyphomicrobium sp. | reverse complement strand
TATTCGATGAGCGTGCTCGTGACCGGCGGCGCCGGGTATATCGGCAGCCACATGGTGCTTGAACTGGTCGATGCCGGCGAACGCGTCGTGGTGATCGACAATCTGTCGACCGGATATCGTTTCGCCGTGGCGCCGGCTGCCAAGCTTATCGTCGGCGACGCCGGCGATGGCGATCTGGTGCAGTCGATCATCGCCGAACACGCTGTCACGGCGATCATTCATTTTGCCGGCTCGATCGTCGTGCCGGAGTCGGTCGCAGACCCGCTCAGCTACTACGAAAACAACACCGTCAAATCGCGCAGTTTGATCGCGGCAGCGGTGCGCTCGGGTGTCAAGGCGTTCATTTTTTCGTCGACCGCCGCAGTCTACGGCAATCCTAAAAACAATCCGGTGTCGGAAGCGGACAGGACGGCCCCGGTGTCGCCCTACGGCTCATCGAAGTTGATGACCGAGATCATGCTGGCCGATACCGCCGCCGCCCATGATTTCCGCTACATCGCGTTGCGCTATTTCAATGTCGCAGGCGCTGACCCGATGGGCCGCTCCGGCCAATCGACGCCGCGCGCCACGCATTTGATTAAGGCTGCGTGTGAAACCGCGCTCGGCAAGCGCTCGCATCTGGAGATCTTTGGAACTGATTATCCGACCGCCGATGGAACGTGTGTGCGCGATTACATCCACGTAACCGATCTGGCGCAAGCGCACCTTGCGGCTCTTGGCCATCTTCGCCGCGGCGGTGACTCAGATATCTTCAATTGCGGCTATAGCAAAGGCTTCTCGGTTCTCGAGGTGATCGCCGCCGTCAAACGCGTTTCAGGCGTTGATTTCAAGGTCGTGCTGTCGCCGCGCCGGCCCGGCGATCCAGCCGCCATCGTCGCCGCATCTCGCAATATCCGTTACGCGCTTCAATGGCAGCCCAAGCACGACGATCTCGACCACATCGTTGCTCAGGCGCTCGGCTGGGAACGTCGTGTGGATGCGCTGAAAGCCGCCGGATAAGCCGTTGAGAAACACGCCGCAAAAAAGCCCGGAATTCCGCGACCTATCCGCCTTACGCTGCTGGCACGATCACGGCTCGCCGGGCGAGCGCGGGGGCGCTGTTTTTTCATTCATAAGGCTTGTGTCCCATGTCTCTGGCAAAATTACTGGCTTGGGGATTGGTGGCGCTGGCCGGCGCTGCATCATCGGCTGCGGCGGACCCAACCGTTGCAGGCTTTCGCGCCTTTCTGGAAACTGTGCGTCCCGAGGCGGCGGCTGACGGCGTGTCCGACAAGACGTTCAATACGGCAACCGCCGATCTCGAGCCGGATTTCAAACTGCCCGACCTCGAATTGTCATCGCGCCCGAAAGTCGACAACAGTGGGCAAGCGGAATTCACCAAAACGGCCGCCGATTATATCTCGAAGCCGTACATGGAAAAGATGGCGACGCAGGGCCGCGCATTTTTCGCGCAGCATCGCGCTGCGTTGAAGCGGATCGAAACGGCGTCCGGTGTCGATCCCTACATTTTGGTGGCGATCTGGGGCCGCGAAACGGCCTACGGCGTTTACAACCTGCCGCACGACGCGATCCGCGTCCTGGCGACGCTGGCCTATGCCGGACGCCGCAAAGACCTGTTCCGCGCTGAGTTCATCGCCGCCCTCAAAATGCTCGAAGTCGGCGTGCCGCGCTCAGACATGAAATCGTCTTGGGCGGGAGCCGTCGGTCTAACGCAATTCATGCCGACGGAATATTTCAAACACGCGGCCGACGGCGACGGTGATGGCAAGATCGACATCTGGCGATCGGTGCCCGACGCGCTGGCGTCCGCAGCCCGACAACTCGAAGGCAAGGGATGGGTGAGAGGCGCGGCGTGGGGCTATGAGGTGCAGCTTGGACCTCGTTCTGATTGCGCACTTGAAGGTCCGCCCGACGAGCGGCCGATTGCCGACTGGGTGAAACGCGGGTTTACGCGCGCCAACGGCAAGCCCTTTACAGCCGAGCAGGCAACCCACCGTGCTTACCTTATGATGCCGGCCGGAGCCTACGGCCCGGCTTTTTTGGCGCCGGAAAACTTCAAAGTGATTCGCCTCTACAACACGTCCGATCTGTATGCTTTGTTCGTCGGGCATTTAGCCGATCGCATTCGTGGCGGCGGCGACTTCCAAACACCTTGGGCGAATTTTCAGCAACCCCGCACGCAAACGGTGCATGATCTGCAAGTCCGGCTGAAGGCCTTGGGCTATCCGTTGGACAAGACCGATGGCAAGATTGGCTCGAACACGCGCAAGCAAATCGGTCTTTATCAACGCGCTGCCGGCTTGAAAGTCGATTGCTGGCCATCGGAAGCGGTGTTAGCGCACGCCAATGCCAATGCACAACGATGAGTGCAGTGACGGGTTGGGTCCGTTGCCGGATCGGCGTAGATTGCCGTTGCGTGATTTGCTGGCGCCGCATGTGCGCATCCTCACATAGGGCCGTGGTGTGACAAGACAAAGCCTCATCAGACGTGCCGGAAAACGGGCCGGAAACCGATACGGAACGGTTGTCGCGGTTTGTTTCGCGATGCTTTTTTGCGCCGTGCTGCCGCTTCACGCCGCCGATGACGATGTCGCAGGCAGCTTCCTGACGCCGTTCCCCGAGGGCGATGTCTACCAGGTCAGCGTCCTTGGCGACGGCTATGCGCTGGGTTTGCTTGACGGTCTGTTCGAAGCCATGGGCCAGGATCCACGCCTCGTCATCCAGCGCAAAGTGCGCGACATCCCGACCGTCATGAGCGCCGACTTCGATAACCGGGTCGCCGGCCTCGAACGCGACATCGCGGCAGAGGCGCTGAACATCGCCGTGGTCATGGTCGGCGAAAGCGATCGCGTGTCGTTGCGCAGTTCGACCGGCCGCCGCGTGCCGCCGGGATCGCCGGAATGGATGACCGAATATGCCCGCCGTGTTGACGTGCTGATGAAGGCCGTCAAGCGCAAGAACCCAGGCGTCTATTGGGTTGGCCTGCCGATCCTGGCGCGCGGCGATGCAAACGAGCAAGCGCAGAAGATGAACGACGTGCTGCGCGATCGCGCGTATCTCAACGGCTTCAAGTATATCGATGCTTACGCCGGATTTGCCGACGAATCCGGTGCCTATTCTGCTTATGGTCCCGACATGCAGGGCAAAATCCGCGTGCTGCGCCAGGGCGACGGTGTCAGCTTCACCGATGCGGGAAACCGAAAGCTCGCTCATTTCGTCGAAAAGGAATTGCGCCGCGACCTCAATCAAGCGCGCGCCAATCGCACGATCCCGTTGCTTGGCGCTGAAGAGGAGCAGGCCAAGGTCAACCCGGATAACGCCGTCAAAACTCCGGCGCCGTCGTCGCCGGCATCCGCTGGAACCGGCAGTCCGCCCGTCGTTAAAGCCGCGTCGTCCAATGGTTCAGCGCCGACCCCTGCCAACGCGACAGACGGCGAGCAAAAAGCCGAGAACGGCCGCATCACGCTGAAAGTCGTCGATGCGAGCGGTAGAGAAGACAAACAAACCATCGAGATCGTTCGGCCGGCTATACCTGCTTCTGTGGTTGCTCTGATGGCGCGACGTGAAAGCGGTGGTCAGCTCGGCGACCTGCTGGTTGATCAAATCCCAGGCGGTCTGACGCTGATGAGCTCGATCACGCCGTCGGGCAATCGATCGCGCGGCAAGGTCTCGCCGACGCAGGCGCCGTATTTTCGGCTGCTGGTCAAAGGCGAACGCTTGACGCCGAAGCCGGGCCGCGCCGACGACAACGCTTGGCCACGCTCTGACGCTTCAAGCGACGCCAGCAAAATCAAAGTTGCGCCCAAGGGGTAGCGCGAAAGTATTGACGTGCCGCCAATCAGCGCGGCAGCGTCGTTGTGCCCATCAAGAACAGGTCAATCGCATGCGCGGCTTGGCGGCCCTCACGGATCGCCCACACGACGAGCGATTGCCCGCGCCGAATATCGCCAGCGCAGAATAGCTTTGGAGAAGCGGCAAGCTTGTAGTCTTTATCGGTCGCATCCAAGCCCTTGAAGCGGCCTCGCGCAACGACCGGCAAATGCAGCTCCTTGACGACATCCCCCTCGGCCGGGCCCGAGAAGCCCATCGCCAGCAGCACGAGATCAGCGTCGAGCGTGCCCTCGGTGCCTTTGATCGGCTGCATGTTGCCGTTGACGCGCGTGTAGTGCAGCTTTTGAACCTTGCCGCCTTCGCCCGAAAAGCCCGTCGTTGAAATCGAAAACTCGGTCTTCGCGCCTTCCGCCTGGCTGGTTGAAACGCGCAGCTTCATCGGCCAATTCGGCCACGACAGCGATTTGTTTTCCTTTTCTGGCGGCTGCGGCATGATTTCGAGCTGGGTGACGCTTTTGGCGCCTTGCCGGAACGATGTGCCGATGCAGTCGGAGCCTGTGTCGCCGCCACCTATGACAATGACATGCTTGTCTTTGGCCGACAGCTCACGCGTGTTCGAGCCCTGCGCTTCGTTTGCCACGCGGCGGTTTTGCTGCGGCAGGAAATCCATGGCGTAGTGGATCCCGTCAAGATTGCGCCCCGGCGATTTGGCGAAAAAGTCGAACGGGTGCTCTGAGCCGAGCGCCAGCAACACGGCATCATGGCGGCTTTCGATATACTTGGCCGAGACGTCTTGGCCGACATGAACGCCGCAGTGGAACGTGACGCCCTCGGCTTCCATCTGCTTTACGCGCCGATCGATGATCTGCTTTTCCATTTTGAAGTCGGGAATGCCATAGACCATCAGCCCGCCGGGCCGCGCACTCTTTTCGTAGACGTGCACGTCATGGCCGGCGCGTGCGAGCTGCTGCGCTGCGGCCATGCCGGCCGGACCCGATCCGATGATGGCAATTTTTTTGCCGGTTTTCTTTTCAGCGATTTGCGGCTGGACCCAACCTTCTTGCCACGCCCGATCGGCGATCGAGCATTCGATGGTTTTGATGGTGACCGGTTTATCGTCGATATTGAGTGTGCATGCGGCTTCGCAGGGTGCCGGACAGATTCGCCCAGTGACTTCAGGGAAGTTGTTGGTTGAGTGCAGGTTGTCGGCCGCCTGCTTCCAATCGCTGTGATAGACCAGATCGTTCCAGTCTGGGATCTGGTTGTTCACCGGGCAGCCGTTGTGGCAATACGGAATGCCACAATCCATGCAGCGGCTGGCTTGCTTCATGACCTCCGGCTCGGCCAGCGGAACGACGAATTCCTTCCAATGCTTCGTGCGCTCTTCGACCGGCTTATATTTGCGGTCGGCGCGGTCGATTTCCAGAAACCCTGTTGGCTTGCCCATTCTCGTCTCTTTTCGCCTGGGCCGTGCAGCTTCGCCGCGCCGGCCGGATGCCATCCATGATAATGCGAGGCACGCACATTCAGCGCGCTTCGCTTTTTTGCAACTTACTGTTTGAGCCGCGATCCACCATCGGGTGATGGCGCAGACGAAGCCTTCGCCAGCTCGGTCAACGCCCGACGATATTCGGTCGGCATGACTTTTTTGAACTTGGGCAGATAGCCGGCGAAGTCTTTCAAGATCGCCTGGGCTTTTGGCGAGTTGGTGTAGTGGGCATGGCGCTCAATGAGAGCATGAAGGCGCTCCGCATCCTGCTCGCGCATGTCGGCCATGACGTTCTCAAGCGCAACGGCCACATCGCCCGATTGTGCCGCGAGCTTACCCATCGATCCGCTGTCGCCGGTGATGGCTTCGAGCTGCACCATCTCCTTGTTTAAGCGGCTTTCAAAATCGCCGTGCTCGTCAAGGACGTAGGCGATGCCGCCCGACATGCCAGCCGCGAAATTTCGGCCCGTCGCGCCGAGCACGACAACGACACCACCCGTCATATATTCGCAGCCATGATCGCCGGTGCCTTCGACGACGGCATAGGCTCCCGAATTGCGAACCGCGAAGCGTTCGCCGGCCACACCATGGAAATAGCATTCGCCGCCAATGGCGCCGTACAGCACCGTATTGCCAACGATGATGCTTTCTGACGGCGTGATGCCGGACGCCGGATCGGGGCGAACGATTAGCTTTCCGCCCGACAACCCCTTGCCGACGTAGTCGTTACCTTCGCCGACAAGATCGAGCGTAACGCCGCGCGCCACCCATGCGCCAAAGGCTTGGCCGGCGGTGCCGCGCAGCGAGAACCAGATCGTATCTTCGGGAAGACCCGCATGGCCATACTTTTTGGCGATGACGCCGGACAGCATGGCGCCCGTCGAACGGTTGACGTTCTTGATCGCGAATTCAGCCTTCACTGGCTTCTTGCTGTCGATCGCAGGTTTGGCATGTTCGATCAGCGTCCGGTCGAGGACTTTGTCCAAGCCGTGGTTCTGCGATTCACAATGGTAGATCGCCACATCCTTTGGCACGACTGGCTTGTGAAACAGCTTCGTGAAGTCGAGGCCGCGCGCCTTCCAGTGCTCAATGGCGCGATCCTTGTCGAGAATATCGGTTTGCCCGATCATCTCTGCGAACGACCGGAACCCCAACGATGCCATGATCTCGCGCACTTCTTCGGCGACGAAGAAGAAGTAGTTGATGACGTGTTCCGGTTTGCCGGAGAATTTCGCTCGCAGCGCCGGGTCTTGCGTCGCGACACCGACGGGGCAGGTGTTGAGATGGCACTTGCGCATCATGATGCATCCGGCCGCAATGAGCGGAGCCGTCGCGAAGCCGAACTCATCGGCCCCCAGCAGCGCGCCGATGACGACATCGCGGCCAGTGCGCACGCCGCCATCAACCTGCACCGCGATGCGTCCGCGCAGACGATTGGCGACCAGGGTCTGGTGGGTTTCAGCGAGCCCGATTTCCCAAGGGCTTCCAGCGTGTTTGATCGACGTCAAAGGCGAAGCGCCCGTTCCGCCTTCGAAGCCTGAGATCGTAACGTGATCGGCACGCGCCTTGGCGACACCGGCGGCGACCGTGCCGACGCCCACTTCAGACACCAGCTTCACCGAAACATCGGCCGCCGGATTGACGTTCTTCAAGTCGTAAATGAGCTGCGCCAGATCTTCGATCGAGTAAATATCGTGATGCGGCGGCGGCGATATGAGGCCCACGCCGGGCGTCGAATGGCGGACCTTGGCGATCACGGCATCGACCTTGTGGCCCGGCAATTGCCCGCCTTCACCGGGCTTGGCGCCCTGCGCCATCTTAATTTGCATCATGTCGGCGTTGGCGAGGTACTCGGTCGTCACACCAAAGCGGCCCGAGGCCACCTGCTTGATCGCCGAGCGCATGCTGTCGCCATTCGGCAAGGGTTTGAAGCGATCGGATTCTTCGCCGCCCTCGCCAGTGTTCGAGCGTCCGCCGATGCGGTTCATCGCAACCGCCAGCGTCGTATGTGCCTCGCGACTGATCGAGCCGAAACTCATTGCACCGGTGGCGAACCGTTTGACGATCGTTGCTGCCGGTTCGACCTCGTCGATCGGAACCGGCGTGCGGCCGAGTTGTGCGGCCGAGCGAATGCGGAACATGCCGCGCAGCGTCATAAGTTGTTCGGATTGATCATCGATGCCGCGCGCATAGTCGCGGTACTTTTGCGGGATTTTACCGCTCATCGAGTCTTTGTTGTCGGTACTGCGCACGGCGTGCTGCAGATCGGCTACCGTTCCTGGCCGCCACATGTGCGCTTCGCCGCGAATGCGGAACGCATATTCGCCGCCGACTTCAAGCGTGTTTGCAAGGATTGGCACGTCACCGAATGCCGCCTGGTGGCGTTCGACGGTTTCGCGCGCGATCTCGCGCAAGCCGACGCCTTCGACCTGGGTGTGCGTTCCGGTGAAATATTTCTGCACGAACGCCGAGCGCAGGCCGACCGCGTCGAATATCTGCGCGCCGCAATATGACTGATAGGTCGAGATGCCCATCTTGGCCATGACCTTCAGGATCGCCTTGCCGATCGCTTTGATGAAGCGTTTCTTGACGTCCTCGGCCGTCGTGCCCTCGGGCAAATCATCCAGCATCGTGGTCAGCGTTTCAAACGCCAGATACGGATTGATCGCCTCGGCGCCGTAGCCAGCGAGGGTGCAGAACTGGTGCACTTCGTTGGCTTCGCCGGTTTCGACGACGAGACCGACCGATGTGCGCAAGCCCTGCTTGATCAAATGATGGTGGACGGCCGACGTCGCCAGAAGCGACGGGATCGCAATCCGGTCCGGTCCTGTGGCGCGGTCCGACAAGATGATAATATTGAACTCACCTTCGCGGACATACTCTTCCGCTTCGGCGCAAACGCAATCGAGCGCCGGACCCATGCCGGCTTCGCCATTTTCCGCCGGATAGGTGATGTCAATTGTGATCGACGAGAAGTTGTTGTCCTTCACGGCGCCAATGCCACGAATGCGCTCGAGATCTTCGTTGGTGAGGATCGGCTGAGAGACTTCCAGCCGCTTCTCGCGCGAGGTGCCTTCGAGATCGAGAATGTTCGGGCGCGGACCGATGAATGAGACGAGGCTCATCACCAGCTCTTCGCGGATGCTGTCGATCGGCGGGTTCGTCACCTGCGCGAAATTTTGCTTGAAGTAGGTGTGCAGCAATTTCGATTTCGACGACAGCGCCGATATCGGCGTGTCGGTGCCCATTGAGCCAATGGCTTCCTGGCCGCTTTCAGCCATCGGCGCCATCAGGAATTTGACGCTTTCCTGCGTGTATCCGAACGCCTGCTGCAAATCCAACAGCGCGATGTTCGACTTCGCCGCAACTTGTTTGGTCGGCAGCGGAAGATCCGACACCATGATCTGCGTCCGCTGCAGCCACGATTCGTAGGGGTGGCTCGACGAAATTTCGGATTTCAATTCCTCATCCGAAATGATGCAGCCTTTTTCGAGGTCGATGAGCAGCATTTTGCCCGGCTGCAATCGCCACTTCTTGACGATTTGATCTTCCGGCACCGGCAACACGCCGGATTCGGATGACATGATGACCACGTCGTCTTTCGTCACTAAGTAGCGCGCCGGTCTGAGCCCGTTACGATCGAGCGTTGCGCCGATCTGCCGGCCGTCGGTGAACGCCATGGCGGCAGGTCCGTCCCACGGCTCCATCAAACAGGCGTGGTATTCGTAGAACGCGCGCCGCTGGCCATCCATCGACGGATTGCCGGCCCAGGCTTCGGGGATCAGCATCATGGCAGCATGAGCAAGGCTGTAGCCGCCCATGGTCAGAAATTCGAGCGCGTTGTCGAAGCAAGCCGTATCGGATTGGCCTTCGTACGAGATCGGCCAAAGCTTCGAAATGTTATTGCCAAAAAACGGAGAAGAGACCGAAGCCTGGCGCGCCGCCATCCAGTTGACGTTGCCGCGCAGCGTGTTGATTTCGCCGTTGTGCGCAACCATCCGATAGGGATGCGCGAGCTTCCAGGACGGAAACGTGTTGGTCGAGAAGCGCTGGTGGACCAGGGCCAGCGCCGAGGTCAGGCGTGGGTCAGAGAGATCGGTGTAATACGCCTTCACCTGATACGACAGGAACATGCCTTTGTAGACCAGCGTCCGCGTCGACAGACACACGGTGTAGTGGCCGATGTCGCGGCCCTTATAAGCCTCGTGAATGGCATTCGAGACGACCTTGCGGACGAGGAACAGGCGGCGCTCAAACTCATCCTGCGATGTCACGTCGGCGGGCCGGCCGATGAACACTTGGCGGTGCACCGGCTCGACGCCGCGCACGAGGTCGGAGAGGCAGGCGTTGTTCACTGGCACGGAACGCCAACCGATCAGCGGCAGGCCTTCTTCTTTCAGGCAGCGCGCCCAAACGCGTTCGCAATGCGCCCGCAGCCGGTCATCCATCGGCATGAATATATGACCAACGGCAAATTCGCCCGGCTTCGGCAGCGAAAACCCGGCGGCGTTGGCTTCTGTTGCCAGAAACTCGTGTGGAATTTGAATGAGGATGCCCGCGCCGTCGCCCGAAAGCGGATCGGCCCCGACGGCACCGCGATGTTCTAAATTTTCAAGAATGCTCAACGCATCTTCGACGATTTTATGAGACTTCCGCCCTTTCATGTCCGCGATGAATCCGACGCCGCACGCGTCGCGCTCTTGGGCCGGATTGAACAGGCCCTGCGGCGCAGGGCGGCCGGAAGCATCGATTGCAACGTCGTCGGGCGGCGGAAGATAACCTTCACTCATTTCGGTCCTCGGGCTGCGCTTCGTTGCGCTGTCGTGATGTTGCGCCGGCTGGGCGGTTCGTCGTCGCTCGGTCGTGGTCTGCTGGTCGTCGTCTCTTGGGTCGGCGGCTCCGGTCAGTTGCTCGCCTTTATGGTGAGCCGCTGCGCCGCACGTCCCAAATCATAGTCCTCAAGTCGTTACGGCAAAATGTGGCGGCCGGGCCTGTGACCGCAGCGAGAATTTTGCATGGCACCGGGCATGCGCGAAGCCTGTTGTTTGCGACGATCGACGTGCGGACATCGCATCTCGCGGCCGCGAAAAATTTCCAGATCGAACCGCTAAACTCAACACGAATGGCCTTCCTGCAAATCCAAACATGCCCATGGCGTCGCGGCCTCGCATAATGGTCGCGACACGATCGCGGTGATAAAGGTCAGTGCTGCTGACCTATCGCGAATTTTACAGATTTCGAGTTGAGGTACAAGCGGTAAGCGAAGAATTGCGTCGGCACCTCGTTGGGAATGTCTGACGAGGTCGGCGCGCAATAAAGTTTCGATAACACCAGGAATGCTGCCGGACGGCCGCACAAAAAAGCGGGCCAGATGCTGGCCCGCTCCTGTCGTGCAGCGATCAAGCTCGCGCCGCTAACGGCCCGTCACTTTAAGCAGCTGCCTCGACCGTACCGGTCGCTTCAATGCGTTGATGCCCGCTCGAATGACCGATGGCAATGCTGCGAGGCTTCATGCGCTCAGGGAGATTGCGCACCAGATCGACGTGCAGCAGGCCATTCTCGAAGGCCGCTCCAGTGACATCGACATAGTCAGCGAGCTGGTAGCGGCGCTCGAACGCGCGTGCGGCGATGCCGCGATGCAGGTAGCTTTTGTCGGTGGTTTCGGCGGATTTAGCGCCGGACACCACCAACGTCTGTTCCTTGACGTCGATCTTGAGCTCGGACGCCGAGAAGCCAGCGACGGCCAGCGAGATGCGGTAAGCATTTTCGCCTGTCCGCTCGATGTTGTAGGGCGGGTACGCGCCCTCAGCATCGAAGCCCGACGCTTGATCAAGCATCTGCACAAGCCGATCGAAGCCGATGGCGGTGCGATAGAAGGGTGAAAAATCAACGTGTCGCATGACATATCCTCCAAAAGAAGCGACATGAAAACCCAAACCGGACGTGGCCGGGATTTGGCTGATGTACCCCCGCGTTTAGCAGCGGGCCAGCCAACATTTGGGATCCGGCTCGCACGTTTCAAGAGCTGCAAACCTCCGCCTGAACGTCAATTCCATGGACCCCTCTGCCGCATTGCCGTCCGTTCAGATAGACTAATCTCCAGACCGACCTGTCGTTGCTGCCGACCGCGCTGGCATCGCCACCCATTATCGAGACAGTGCCTCCATGAAATTGATTTCCCTGTCGATCAATCCGGCACCCAATGGCGCTCTGATCAAATCGTTCGACGGTTACGACGGCACGAAGCTCAGAGCAGCGCTGTGGCAGCCGACTCGCGGTCCGGCGCGCGGGACGATCTGCATTTTTACGGGCCGGGGCGAATACATTGAAAAATATTTCGAGGTCATCGCCGATTTGCGCCGTCGCGGCTTCGGCGTCGCGATCATGGATTGGCGTGGGCAGGGCGGATCACAACGCCGGCTCGCGAATGCCCGCAAAGGCCACGTCGTCGCCTTTACCGAATACGATCGAGATCTCGCGCGCTTCATGGCCGATGTCGTGCAGCCGGCTTTACCGGGTCCTTACGTCGCGCTGGGGTGCTCGCTCGGCGGCAACATCTTGTTGCGCAACGCCCAGGACGAGGCCAGCCCGTTCGCGCGGATGATTCTGGTGTCGCCGATGATCGAAATCCATCACGACATGCTCGGCACAACGCCAAAGTTGGCGCGAACGTACGCCGAAAGCGCTTGTCTTGCGGGCTTCTCGACCGCCTTCGTGCGCGGTGGCGATGACGTCCCGGAGGAGTTCCTTGATTTTGAAAGCAACGATTTGACGTCGGACGCGGTGCGTTTCGCCCGCAATCGCGCCATTCTCGAACAGGCGCCAGAGTTGGCACTGGGGTCGCCCACCATCGGCTGGCTCAAATCGGCGCTGCGCAGTTGCGCGATGCTGCAGCGTCCGGGCTATCCAAAATATGTGGTGGTGCCGATGCTGATGTTTGCCGCCGGTGCCGACAAAATCGTATCGGCGCGCGCCATCGAGGATTTCGCCGTCGAGCTGAAAATTGGCGGGCATATCCTCATGCCCGGTTCGCGGCACGAAGTGCTGCAGGAAAACGACACGATTCGCCAGCGGTTCTGGGCCGCGTTTGACGCCTACATGGGCGTCGATATTCCGTTAGCCGCCGCGGATGAGGTGGCCTAACCATCGTCGCGTGGGTCAGGCGCCTGCAATCATTTCAAGGGCTGCATCGTGCAGCTTCTTGTCTCCCGAAACCAGCACATCACCGCCAGCCATGGCCGGTTGTCCGGTCCAGGTCGTGACGCGCCCGCCGGCATTTTCAACCAGCGGAATCAGTGCGACGATATCGTAGGGCTTCAGCCCGCATTCGATGACGATATCGACGTATCCGGCCGCCAGAAGCGCAACGTTGTAGCAATCGCCGCCATAGCGCGTCATGCGAACGCCCGACTTGAGGCGGTTGAGGACGGCCTGCTGCGCGCGGCTTTCAAACAGATCTGGGTGCGTCGTTGTTAGGATCGCGTGCTCCAGGCCGGGGCAGGGCCTGGTCCTCAGTTTTTTTTCGGGACCTGTGCCGGTTCGCATGAAGCTTGCCGTCTGCGCCGACCAGAAGCGCTCGCCCGTGAACGGCTGATCCATCAGTCCGAGGTAGGGTTCGCCCTGCTCGAGGACGCCAATGAGGGTGCCCCACAGCGGACTCCCCATGATGTAGGCTCGCGTACCGTCAATCGGGTCGATCACCCATTGAAATCGGCCGGCGCCAGGGCGCGCGCCATATTCTTCGCCGAGTAGGGCATGATCGGGAAACCGCTGCTTGAGAACGCGCGCCATGACTCGCTCGGCGCCACGATCGGCTTGCGTAACGGGGTCAAAGGCGCCAGCCGCAGCTTTGTTTTCCACAGCCGGACGTTTACGAAAGTGGCGTAAAGTGATCGCAGCCGATTGATCCGCCAGGTCGTGCGCCGTTTCCAGGATCGCCTTGAATTCGGCCGCCCTCGTCAATTGCCCCACACATAACCCCCGTCATTTCAACTGCTTGAACTGTATTTCACGATGCAGGCCGAATACTGCCGAGCCGAGCATTTCCGCCTTATTGTAAAAGTGTAACGCCAGTTGTGGCGCGTGCGATACAGCAATTTAGTAATGCACCTGTGCCACTGTCGGCTAGATTGCGGTGGTAAGCGAAGCAGCGCACTCTCAACGCTGAGATTGTGTTGACACGCTTCTTCGCAGTCTTTGCCCACTTTGGGCGTTTCCTCCCTAGACTTGGGCCGTTCGCATGTCGGACGGCCTTTCTTTATAGGCCGCGCGCTACGCGCCCAAATCCCCGTAGTCATCGATCAAAACTGCTATAAGTCATCAGCATTGCCGATGTTTTGATCAATTCAGACCGAATACGCCTAGCCGCGCGTTTTTAACGGCCCAGCCCTGCGTAAAACGCAGTTGCCGTCATTGCGCTGCATGATAATTATTGCAGTGCGGCACTCGCGGGCGTTGCTCGCGCGCCGTAGCCCTCCTTGGGCGTTTCCTCCCTAGACTTGGGCCGTTCGCTCGTCGAACGGCCCTTTTTTTATGCGGTTTTGATCAGCCTTTTGGCGCGCGCGGCCACCCGCCAGCCATCTCATTCGGCGGCGGCGCGCTTCTCAAACAAGCTCGGCACGGTCATGAACAGTTCGGCGGCGATGCCGCGCAACGCTTGCCGCAACACTCCATACCCACTGTTTTCACTCAAGGTCGCTTCATCGAGATAAAGGCCGCGGTTGATCTCAAGTTGCAGCGCATGGATCGCACGTGCCGGCTGGCCATAGTGTTCGGTGATGTAGCCGCCCGCATAAGGTCGGTTCATTTGCACCTTGAAGCCCCGGCCCTGGAAAACGTCGCGGACCATGAGTGAAAGGCGAGGGTCGGCGGAGGCGCCAAATCGGTCGCCGATGACGATGTCGGGCCTCGTGCCACCGCTCGGCGTCATGGCGGCAGACGGCATCGAGTGGCAATCAACCAAAATCGCGTAGCCGAAACTTTCTCGTGTCGCTGAAATCAATCGCGCCAATTCACTGTGGAAGGGAAAGTACAGCTGGTCGATACGCGCCATGACATGGCTGAGCGGCAGCCGGCCGCGATAAATGTTTTCGCCATCGGCGACAATTCGCGCCACCGTGCCAAGCCCACCGGCAACGCGGATCGACGCAGTATTGGCATGGGCTGGCGGCTGTTCTGAGACGAGTTCTGGATCGAGTTCGTAGGGTTCGCGATTGAGATCGAGGTAGGCGCGAGGAAAGCGAGCGCTGATCAGCGGGGCGCCGAGCGTCGCAACGCTTTGAAACAATTGGTCGACGAAGCAATCTTCCGAGCGCCGCAGCGTCACCGGATCGAGCCGTGACAGTTCAACAAATTCAGGTGGATAGATGCGACCTGAATGCGGCGATGAAAACACGAACGGCGCACCCTGTAAGCGCGGGCTCAAGACGTCGAATGACGGAAAAAAAGCGCTGGGAACGCTGTCGGTGGCCTGGTGGGGCATTCGGGTTCAATCGTTTCAAAGGTCGCGGGTGGTTTCAGCGCGGAAAACCCATGCGGTCACTGTGGCGGCAACCCGTGCGTTTGTCTACGCCGCGCGAGGGCACGGATAGCCTTTTCAACATTTCGCCGGAGAGGATGGGGCGATCGCATCATCCGGCACAGCGCCGACGCGACGCGAAGATGCTCTGTCCACAGCTTCATCGTCTATTTACCAACTTCGCGCCAACTTTTCTTGGAACACGAATTACGCTATCGAAGTACGATCATAACGGCGACTGTCAGTCGTAGCGGCCAAAGCCAAGCGAGTTCAAATGACTGCGAAACCCTCCAGCGTGCCGCTTCGTCGAATCCTTTTGGCGGAAGACGATCAGTCCATGCGAGGATTTCTCGTAAAAGCTCTTGAAAAAGCCAACTACGATGTGGTCGCGTTCGAAAATGGCGAGGAAGCCTTCGAACGCCTGAAGCGCGAACCGTTCACGCTTTTGCTAACCGATATCGTCATGCCCAAGATGGACGGCATCGAGTTGGCGCGCCGTGCCAGCGAGATCGATCCCGCTTTAAAAATCATGTTCATCACCGGCTTCGCCGCCGTGGTGTTGAATAGCGACAACGCGCCGCCCAAAGATGCGCGCGTGCTGTCCAAACCCTTTCACTTGAAAGATCTCGTGCGCGAAGTCGACCGACTGCTCGAAACCTGAATTGGCGTCGACACTCATTTAAGTGTCGGCCAGTCACATCGCGGGACTTGACCTCAGGCCTCATGTCCGACTAAACACGCGCTTCCTTCGGGCACTTAGCTCAGCGGTAGAGCACTACCTTGACATGGTAGGGGTCACAGGTTCGATCCCTGTAGTGCCCACCAGGACACCAGCCCGGTTGAATTAAATCATCTCGCTAAAGTTACCGGTCACCACAAGGTCGCTCGTCGGCGAGGCAGACCCTTCCCTGCCGATTTTCGTCGGCAACAATTCGAGATAACGGTTCTCGCGTCCGACCGTCGACCGCGGTTGAAGCCCCCGCTATTTATGAATTGGCGCCATGGTGTTTCAGCAGCTCGACGCAGCGCAAATCGCAAGGGTTGAGTCGTGCGCTCGTGATCTGGTGCAGCTTATTTGCGAGACGACCACTCAGCATGATTGACGTCTGACGTTCGCCGCGCAAGCGGCAGCGTTCGATCGTTGACGATTGGTTCCAAACCAAAAACCGGTTCCGCGCTCGCTGTCGCAAAAGGTCCATGACGTCACTAGACAGCTGAACGAGGCGCGAAAAATCCGACTTCAGGAATTCCATACCCACAAAAAAAACGATCGCGTGTTTGATGGTCGCCGACGTCTACAGCGAAGAGCTCGACAAATCCGAACGCTGACAATGATCGAAGGTCGAAAGTTCGGCTGTGCATCGCGCGCACAACCGACATGCATTTGCACGCTTGGCGACAAATCGAAAATGTGCGCTCATCGGTGTCACGTTTAATTCAATTTGCGTTCGCCGGTCGTCAACGACAAGATGTCGGGCCTGTCAGACAAATTTTGTAGAATGTTTCGCTTTAGTTGGTACATTTTTCGACCTCGAGCCTGCTCACGATTACTCAATTCGATGACGGACTGCCGGACCGTTTCGCATAAGTGAAAACTCACCGCGTTCTCGCCGAAGCCCTTTGCAGTTTAAGTTTTGAACGATATTGGCGGCACAAAAGCTGCGTTGGATTGCGAAACCACAGAACCGTTCTGCGCTCAAGACGCGCGGAAATTTGAGAAAATTTGCAGCACGGACGACTGGTGCAGCGGAGACAAGTTTCAAAATGTGTCGCGATGTTGATCAATTCGATTTTTTGGAACCTGGCGTCGAACACGCAGTTGGAGACGACCACCGCCAACCGCTGGATGTCGATCGGAGTTTGCGATTGCAGATTGCAACTATCGGGGAAATGTTCAGTAGGATCGCGGCCGCAAGGACCGTAGACGAACTGGCCAAAACATTTCAGCAAATTTTGACCGACGAACATTTTGATCAATTTCTGGTCATTCGGTCGGATGGTTTCGGCGAGCAACGCATTATGGCGAGGTATCAGCCGTC
Source organism: Hyphomicrobium sp. (assembly GCA_019748215.1). Classification (GTDB taxonomy): domain Bacteria; phylum Pseudomonadota; class Alphaproteobacteria; order Rhizobiales; family Hyphomicrobiaceae; genus Hyphomicrobium_B. The sequence goes on along the minus strand of JAIEPV010000034.1, from coordinate 52,654 downwards.
GCCCACTGGGCAATGGCCGCCAGAGGTTCGCGGCGGACATCGCGATGTCATGGCGTCCTATGCCGTCACCAGAGGCCAGCCGATCACCTGGATCGATGCGCGAAGTGACGAGCAAGCCGACTCTGACGTCCAAAATTATGCTGCAACAGCATCGGCCTTAGGCCTTCACAATGGACTAAGCATTCCGATTGTAGCTTCGGACGATGCCCAGCATGTTTTTCACCTGAGCCGGAGTAGCCCCAACCTGGGAATCGACGACCGCAGCGCAGTTTGGCGCCTCGTCACGAAGTGCCTTGTCATGTCCCAACGGTTGCGTCGGATCGAACAAGCTGAAAGCCTTGTTAACGTAAAGCGGCCGAACCTGTCTGCGCGCGAGATTGACGTCTTAAGGTGGATTAAAGACGGGAAGTCGTATGCGGAAATAGGTCAGATCATGACTATTTCGAGCAAGACCGTTGAGTTTCATAGTGCCAACGCGCTGCGCAAGCTTGGCGTGACAAATCGAATCTCAGCGATCATCGCGTGTTCAAAGCATGGATTTTTTGATTTATAGCGTCGATCTGGCGTCGTCGTTGACAGCTTTTCGCCTGTTCAGTGTCAGCCGCCGCTAACGCGATCGAAAAGGTGCTGTGTCTGGCGTGATTGAGGCAAGAGGTAGTGAAGCCAGCCGTCGGTCGCAAACGACGTCATGTTGCTCCATACGTAATCGCGCCATTTCGGGATTTCGTCGCGCGTGTAGAATCCGTGCTCGGTCGGAAAATAGGCGACCACGCCATCGGAAGCGAGCATCGAAAGCAATTCACGAGGCGCTTGTTCCGATGCCGCGATCTCCATGTGCGCTCTGCGGTTCTCGTCGTTGCAGGACATGAGGAATGCTTGCTCTCCATTGCCTTTGACGAGCAGCACGCCGGCAGGAGTCGATGAGACGTAGTATTCGATCACGTCTTGTTCAGCGACCACCTGATTAAAAAAAACCTGAAATTGCTCGTTTCGCACGAACGCCGTGTCGCCAGTCGAAAACGCAGCACCAAGAAACTTCATCGAACACTTGAAGAATTCAGACTGAAGGCGGACAATTTCGGAATGAAGTGAGTCTCCGGACGAAAGCTGATCGCTGAATAAAACGGAATCAACACGGCGCTGATTGACGGCTGCAATCGCGCTGTTGGTTTCGGACCGATCCGCGATAAGAAGTCTGCGGACAGGAAACAGCGCGGTTTCGGAGGCGAACTCCCGGACCTCGCTATCGTCAGGTGACCCGACGATCATAACGACCGAAACCTTCTGCAATCTATTGGGATCGAGCATGTGAGCCCGGGCAAGCGATCCTTCTGTCTTGAATCCACGCAGCGTTCGATTATGGGTCTGGTCATCGAGACCCGGTGCGTCATTCGACAAGAGGCGCGAAACAACAGAATCGAACGTTTCATTAGAACGATGCAGCCTCGACTTGGAGGTCGACCAATCGCTCGCAACTTCGACCACGAATTTTTTCGAAACAGCTGATGCAACGTCGCACAAAAGCGCCGGGTCGCTGCCGGCAACAAGGCAAACGGTCGGATGAAAATAAGGTGTCAAACCAAGGCCCATGATATAGCTGTGCAAGCCCCATACGGTGAAGAACACCAAAAAGTTTCTAACCGCCGGAGGGCCATGGCGGGGCGATGCAATAACGACACATGATTGGCAGCTGCTTATCGAACGTAGTTGACGTCGCTTCTGGTCAGCACGCGTGGCAATGGTGCGTACACGAACTCGACCAATATAGAATTGTGCGCACCACGCGCGACTTTAAATAGGCACTGCTCATTGAGAAGTCTTTGCGTTACATACGCCGAGGGCCGCGTCAGCACCAGTGGATGCTGCTGTGACTGTTAATTGCGCTTTTTATTAAGGCAAAATCGGCTAACTGCCGCAGCGATGCCTGTCGGTTAATGCCGATTGAACTACATTCAATTTGGATTTATGCACTGCAATTTTTGCCCGAAAAGCCGAAATCTATAATCAAGTTCCCCAGCAGGGCCGCGATCGATAATCTCGGGAGCACAAATGGATATCAAGCCGACGCGCGCTCAATTAAGAGCGCGCGCGAGAATGGTCGCGAAATGAAAATTCCGTCTGAACCAACGTGCTCCGACGCAGTTAGCGGACCGACGCAATATATTCAGCCGAGTCAGAGAGTTTTACAACGCGATCCAGCAAAAAAACCGGCCGGTTGGCATTGGAAAACCCGGCTCGGCTGATGCGCAAAACAGGGCTTCCTACCGGCGTTTTAAGCAGAACAGCGATGTCTCCCACGGCCGCGATTGCGGAAATCTTATCGATGTATTCTGTTGCGTTTGCTTCCAAGCTCGCCACGAAATCGTGGATCGCGCCGCTTTCGGAGCGCAGGAGCGCTTCCGATAGGCCGGACGTCACGACAGGCAGCACGAACGTATCGATGCTGATCGTCCCTTGCTCGAGTCGCGTGGTGCAACGAATTCGCAAAACCTTTTGCGATGTCGCAATCTGCAGCGCTAGCGCTTCAACTTGGGTGGCGGTTGCCAATTCGCACTGGCCTGGAATGAGAACACCGCACAGATCACTTTCGTCGGTTGTTTCGCACTGGAGATGCCAAGCGCGGCGACCGATCTGGCCCGGGCCGCTGCTCTTGCCGACGTAGGTTCCGCGCCCCTGCTGCCTGACGATGAGTTTAGCGCGCGCGAGCTGGTCGAGTGCCTTACGAACGGTGCCGACACTGACGCCATACTCTTTAGCAAGCACATTCTCAGTCGGCATGGGCTGCCCGCTTTTCCATTCACCCGAGGCAAGCCGCTGACGCATCAGCGAATAAATTTGATTGTAAAGTGGGCCGGCTAAATGGGGACGCGGCGGCCCTGAACTCCCCACTTCAGAAAATGACAAACGACTCCCCCGCTGTCCTGCAATCAAACGGCGAAAATTGCCGAGATGCCTCTGCCTTGCGTCCAGGTTCGTCCGATGGCCGAATCGAACCACATGACTCCACAAGGCTACGAACTCCTTGATCGTATGCGCCACTAGGCGATGACCTAGGTTGGTAGCCCCGTCTTTTCTTGGAAAAGATCCGAGCACGCGCGCGACCACAGAATGGCTCGTTCAAGATCGCACGCCGCGAATCAATTAAAAAAGCAACAAATTGGCGCCGGTTAATGCCTATTGCGCCCGATGTAACGATCGGCAAATGCCACGCGCCGGGATAAGGCGAGAGTTATAATCTGGCTATTTCGTTCAATTCGAGAAAGCGTACCGAAATGTACATTTTTTATTTACCATATTCGATTTAAATCGACCCCAACGGCTGCTTGAATGTCCCGTTCATAGGCATGAAGCCGCGCAGCCGGGTCGGTCCCAATCCGACATGTTCCTCGCCGATAATTTCGCAGGAACACCTGAAAATGCGCCAATTCGCAAATTCCGTATTCACCGCAGTGCGCACCGCGCCGGCGCACCGAACCTGAAGAATCCGGCCTAAAAATCATCCCCGATCATTCATAACTTGCGGAAAAAAGTCATGCTCGTGACCTATATCAATAGCAAACTATCGACGCCGAAGCGGCTAGCCCTCATCGCCAGCTTGTTTGTCGTTCCGTCGCTTGTTCAATTGCAAGTTTTTGCGCAAGCGAGTCTCGCGTCAATAGACGTTGCCGAGACCGAAGTGAAAGGCGCGAGTTACGCAAAAGAAGTATGGAAATATATTCAGGCACCAAGCCAATCGATAAGCAAGTCGTTCCCTGACAGCCTGGAGAAGCTGGTGACGGCGTTGAACGTGACCTTCGGCACAACAAACGAAATTGAACTGCTAAAGAGTAGCTCCAATGAGCTGGAAAAAGCCGCCCGCGTCAGAGATATTATTAAAAAGTTGGCGGACGTATCAGGGATGGTATTGGATCCACACTCCGATACTTACTATGCCATGGCATTGGCAACGCAAGAATTGCCGATCGCCTATGCTTCGGCGATCATGGTAATTGACGGGTTGTCGCGTTCGTTGGTGGGCGACAACGGGGCAAATCTGCTTATTTCCTACGACCGCTTGCTGAGCTATAGCCACCGCGCCGTGGAGGCTGGCAACAGTTTGATGCGCTCTGACGACACTCAGATAGGCCGGACTATCGCCGGCGCGTCGTTTGCCGAATTCAAAGCCGATTTGGCCGAGCTTGAAAGCAAGCATCTTGCCGACTCCCTTCTCAACATTCAAGAAATTGCAGAAAATCGGGTTCTTATCGAAAAAATAAGCCGTAAAATCACGATACTTGGCGATAAGACATTCGAGGCGTTTATCGCCTTGCAACAGAACCATATCAACGAGAGCTATGCCGCCATGTTCTGGCGGCTGGGATTGATGGCGTGTTTCGTCCTCGGCGCAGGGATTTTCGTCGTGCTTATTGCGCGCGGACTGAGTGCGCGTCTCTCTAACCTACTCAGCGCGATGGACCGCATCAGCCATAATGATGCCTCCGTCGTTGTCCCGTTCATCGGCGATCGGAACGAGAACGGACAGATCGCGGGAGCACTCGAGCGGTTTAAAGAAAACCTTCTGCATAACATTCAGTTGTCAAAAGAAGCCGAGATCGCCGCAAAGGCCAAAGAGGTCGAAGGCGAGCACTACGCGCACGAGCACGAGAAATTTATGGATGCATTCTTGCGTGCCAGCGACAAGATTGCGGGCGGTGAGTTCTCCTATCGTATAACTGAGAAAGTAATTCCCGAGTATGACGCCATCGTCTCTGAAATGAACAAGATGGTCGAGCGACTTGGAGCATTGCAAGCGCAGAAATCCAACTCCGACGCCCAGATTCAACGCATCGTGAATGTTCTCGGCGCATCTCTCGCGGCTTTGGCTGACGGAAATCTTGAAATTCGCTTCGACATCGACGTCGAGCCGGAATTCGTTAAGCTCAAAGACGATTTCAACGCAGCGGTCAGCGAACTGCAAGGCACCATCGCGAGTGTCAAGCAGGGCGCCGAGCGCATCAAGCTTGGTACCGACGAAATTTCGCTCGCGTCGGATGATCTCTCGCGTCGCACTGAAAATCAGGCGGCAAGCTTGGAGCAGACGGCAGCAGCCGTCAGCGAGATTACCTCAAGCGTCAATAAGACGGCGAGTGGCGCCAATAATGCACGTGAGATCGTTCTCACCGCCAAGGCTGACGCAGAACGCAGCGGCGAAGTTGTTCGTCGCGCCATCGAAGCAATGACGGCCATCGACAGTTCATCGAAGCAAATCAGCCAGATCATCGGTGTCATTGACGAAATCGCGTTCCAGACCAATCTTCTGGCCTTGAATGCCGGCGTCGAGGCAGCGCGGGCGGGTGATGCGGGTCGCGGGTTTGCAGTCGTCGCGTCCGAAGTTCGCGCGCTGGCGCAGCGCTCAGCCGGCGCTGCGAAAGAGATCAAGTCCTTGATCTCGGCGTCCTCCGCGCAAGTTGCACAAGGCGTGAATCTGGTCGGAGAGACCGGTCAGTCGCTGGGCAGAATTGTCGAGCGGGTTGCCGAAATCAATAGCGTCGTTACGAAAATCGCCGCTAGCGCAACAGAAGAAGCCAATGGCCTGAGCCAGGTCAATACCGCCGTAAACGAAATGGATCAGGTGACGCAGCAAAACGCGGCGATGGTCGAACAAGCTACCGCCTCGACGCGCAAGTTGGCAGAGCAAACCGAAGAACTCGCCCAACTCGTCAGCAAGTTCCATACGGGAGAGATGTCTGTCCGGCCGATGCAATCCGCCCGCGACAACCGTCCGTCTCCGCGCGCCGCCAAACCGCAACCCCGGCTGAAAGTCGCGGCTGGCGGTCGCCGTGCCGCCTCTGCCGCCGATACAGGCTGGGAGGAGTTTTAAGATGAAGAGCAAAAAACCAGCACTAAAGCGCAAAGCGGCCAAAGTTCGCGTCGCGTTAGCCTCGCCGGAAACCCGTACCGCAACCTTTACCTTGCCCGAGATGTTCGAGACGTCGGCGGCGTCAACGATCCATCAGCAATTGCTCGCGGCTCGCGACAAAGCTTTAACGATCGACGCGACGCACGTGCGCCGCGTGGGCACATTGTCTCTGCAAGTTATGTTGTCTGCGGCCCGTACGTGGAGCGCCGACGGCGTGCTTTTCAAAGTCGAAAATGCCTCGAGCGAACTACTGGACGCGATTGCTTTACTCGGATTGACAGCTGCCGATTTCCACATGGACGGACACGCACAATGACCAAGACCATCCTCACAATCGACGATTCCCGCACCATGCGCGATGTGCTCCGCATGGCGCTGATCGATGCCGGTTTCGACGTCATGCAAGCTGTCGACGGCGTGAATGGGCTTGAGGTTCTGGCAGAGCGCCGCCCCGACGTCGTCATCACCGATATCAATATGCCAAAAATGGATGGCTTCGGCTTTATCGAAGCCGTGCGTCGCGACGAACAGTACAAAAATCTGCCGATCTTGGTTTTGACGACGGAAAGCGACGACGCCAAAAAGGCGCGAGCTCGTGATGCTGGCGCCACGGGCTGGATCGTCAAGCCGTTCGATCCCGCTAAGCTTGTCGCCGCGATCAAACGCGTTGCTGCTTAGCCCAGGAAGGGATCCAGTTATGGATGCGATGGCCGCAATACGCGTAACGTTTTTCCAGGAATGCCAGGAGCAGCTTGCTGCGCTTGAAGCCGACCTGCTTGCCCTCAATGAGGGATCGACGGACAGCGAAACCGTAAACTCGGTTTTTCGCGCAGTTCATTCAATCAAGGGCGGAGCAGGGGCTTTCAAGCTCGAGTCACTTGTCAAATTTGCTCACAAATTTGAAACCGCACTCGATCACGTGCGCGGCGGCAAGCTGGCGCCGTCTCCAGACGTTATGAAAGTACTATTGCGCTCGGCCGACGTTTTGGCAGACCTTGTCGAGCTGTCGCGAGACGGTAACGCCATTGACGATGACTGCTGGTTGCCCACTGGCGAAGAACTTAGTGCGCTCTCCGTCGCGATCGACGCGCCGGAAGATGATGAGGAATTTGGCTCGATCGACTTCCAGCCGGCTCTTATCGACATTGGTGGCAACGACGTCTTTCCAGCGCCAAATCCCGCCAACGATGCGGTATTTCTGATTGAGTTCTCGGCTGATGCCGAGCTGTACGATAGGGCCAATGAAACCCTATTGATCTTCCGCGAGCTTCAACGCCTCGGCAATGTCGCCGTCGCGTGCGATACAACGCGCTTGCCACTGCTCGATGCTTTGGATCCGCAGGCGGGTTATTTAACTTGGAACTTGCAACTGACGACTGCGGAGCCGCGTCAGTCCGTCGATGACGTTTTCGAATTCGTCAACGGCGATTGTCATTTGTTGATCAAGACCGAAGCGCCCGCGACGCCGACCGAGGACGCCTATGATATCGCAGCGCTCCTGCGCTCGGTGCAAGACAACAACGACGAAGCCGCTGCCTTGCCGTTCAGCGGACCGTTACAAGTGGCCACGGATGCAGTGCCGCTTTCGACTTCGATCGGGCTCGCGCGTGCCGACAACCCCGTTACAGCGCCAACAACTGATGACGCCGCCAATGGCACATCACGAGCCAAAGCCAGCGCCAATCAGGCTCCGGCGACCATTCGCGTCGAGTTCGACCGCGTCGATCGCCTTATCAATCTCGTCGGCGAACTGGTCATCAATCAGGCGATGCTCTCACAGCGCGTGCTCGAAGCAGATTTCGAGGGATCGTCCGCTGTTCTTCTCGGGCTCGAAGAGCTGGAACAGCTCACCAGAGAGATTCAAGAAAGCGTGATGGCGATCCGTGCCCAGCCGGTGAAGCCGTTGTTTCAACGCATGTCGCGCATTGTCCGCGAAATCGCCGATGTGACCCAAAAAGATGTGAAGCTGAAAACCGAAGGCGACGCGACCGAGGTCGATAAGACAGTTGTTGAGCGTCTCGCTGACCCTCTGACGCATATGATTCGCAATGCCGTCGATCACGGCCTGGAATCGCCCGCCGTTCGGCTTGCAGCCGGCAAACCGGCGGAAGGCGTTGTCAAGTTGTCAGCGGCACATCGCTCGGGCCGAATTGTCATCGAGGTGTCTGACGATGGTGCTGGCATCAATCGTCCAAAAGTCCGCGCTGCGGCGATCCGCAAAGGATTGATCCCGGCCGACGCGATTCTAAGCGATAACGAAATCGACAATCTGCTTTTTCTGCCTGGCTTCTCCACGGCCGATACTGTTTCGAACATCTCGGGCCGCGGTGTCGGCATGGATGTCGTCAAACGGTCGATTCAGGCATTAGGTGGCCGCATCTCGATTTCCTCCCGGCCGGGCTACGGTTCGACGTTTTCAATGAGCTTGCCGCTGACTTTGGCGGTGCTGGATGGAATGGTTGTCTCTGTCGGCGGCGAAACGATCGTCGTACCGCTGACGGCCATTGTCGAAACTCTGCGGCCCAAGTCATCGGAATTGCATGGACTTGGTGTCGATGGCCGCGTCATTGCGATCCGCAATACGTTTATTCCGCTGATCGATGTCGGCTGTGAGCTGGGCATCAGTGACCGGCCCATCGCGCCAGAGACGGGCGTTACTATCCTGGTCGAAGCCGAAGGTGGCGCCCGCAGCGCGCTCGTCGTCGATGCCATTCAAGATCAGCGGCAGGTCGTCATCAAAAGTCTCGAAGAAAACTATGGCGGCGTCTCAGGCATCGCGGCTGCGACGATTCTCGGCGACGGGCGTGTCGCGCTTATTCTTGACGTTGATGCCGTCGTCCGCCGTACGCGAGGCGACCTGACGATGTACGCCATGGAAAAAGTAGCAGCCTTGGGGAGCGCCTAGCCATGCAGGTCGAACAAATTACGGCGGAAAGTTCAAGCAGAGAATACGTTGCTTTCCGCATCGGCGGACAAGAATTCTGTGTTGATATCATGTCGGTGCGTGAGATCCGCGGCTGGACGCCAGCGACGCCATTGCCGCACGCGCCGGATTACGTCCGAGGCGTAATTAACCTGCGAGGTTCGGTATTGCCGATTGTCGATCTTGCGCGTCGTTTCGGCTTGCCGCTGACAGATCCGACTGCGCGTCACGTCATCATCGTTGCGCAATGCGGCAAGCAGACGATTGGCATACTTGTCGATGCGGTCTCCGATATTCTGACGACGCCGGCCAATGCAATGCAGGCGACGCCCGAAATTGCCTCCGAAGTCGCCAAGACGTTCGTTCGCGGCGTTCACGCCATCGATGAACGTATGATCAGTCTGGTAACGATCGACAACGTACTGCCGCCGCCTGCGCCGGTTGCCCAATGAAAGCGGCTCCACACACGATGGAATTACAGATTGAAGGGCGACGGAACCTCGCCGATCTGCCGTTCTCAAAACACGATTTCAAGATCATCGCTCAGATGGTCAAGGAATATGCGGGCATCGATCTGCACGAGTCGAAATCTTCGCTCGTTTATTCTCGCCTGGCCAAGCGCATTCGCGCGTTGGCGCTGCCAAGCTTCGAAAAATACTGCCAGGCTGTACGCACCGACGTCGACGAGCGCCACCAAATGGTCTCGATGCTGACCACGAACGTCACAAGTTTTTTTCGAGAGGCACACCACTTCGAACACCTAAAAAGCAAAATTTTGGCGCCCATCGTGCCGGCGGCGCGCCGCGGCGAAAAAATTCGCATATGGTCCGCTGCCTGCTCAAGTGGGCAGGAGCCCTATTCCATTGCGCTTACCGTACTATCCATTCTGCCAGAGGCGCCGAGCCTGGATGTTCGCATTCTAGCGACCGATCTTAATGCAGACGTCGTCAATAAAGGCCGCGCTGCCGTTTATGATCGCCAAGAAGCCTCAGCAATTCCTCCGGCATTGAAAAGCAAATGGACGTCGCCGTGTACGGTGCGCGATGAGCCTAGCTTCCAGATTTCTGACGAAGCACGATCTTTGGTAAGCTTTCGCGAGCTTAACTTGATGCAAGGCTGGCCGATGCGCGGACTTTTCCACGCAATCTTCTGCCGTAACGTAGTAATTTATTTCGATCGCGAGACGCAGTGTAAAATTTGGCAGCGCATGGCGTCGCTATTGCCGGTCGGCGGCGCGCTCTATATCGGTCATTCAGAACGCATTTCGGGCCCGGCAAGTTCGCTATTATCGCCCGACGGCATCACCGCATTCCGCAAGATCGAGGTCGACAGCGCATGAAGCCCGTTCGTGTTTTGATCGTCGATGATTCAGCTACAATGCGCGGTCTGATTGCGGCTGCATTGTCGCGAGATCCCCAAATCGAAGTGGTTGGCCAGTTTGAAAACCCCATTGAAGCGCGCCAGGGCATCAAGGATCTCAATCCCGAAGTTGTTACGCTTGATATCGAGATGCCGCGCATGAGCGGCCTCGAATTCCTTGAGAAGCTGATGCGGCTGAGGCCGACGCCGGTGATTATGGTGTCAACGTTGACGCGGGTTGGCGCCGATCAGACGATCACGGCACTCGAACTCGGTGCCGTAGATTGCATCGAGAAGCCGCGTCCAGGTGCGGAAGATAATTTTGATCAACTCGCTTCGAAAGTGAAGGCTGCCGCTGGATTGAAATTGCGGCCGCTCGGCTCGCGACCAGCGCGCGCAACGCCTATGTCACCTGCCTCCGACGAGCAGTCCTACCTGCCGGACGGGCGGCTGATCGCGATCGGCGCGTCAACCGGCGGTGTCGAAGCGTTGATCGAAGTCCTGTCGCACTTTCCTGCCAACTGCGCGCCGACAGTTATCGCCCAACATATGCCTGCGATGTTCACAACCAGCTTCGCTAATCGCCTGGACCGCATCTGTGCGGCTCAAGTCGAAGAGGCTAAGGACGGCGCCCCACTCACTGCAGGTCGTATCTATCTGGCGCCGGGCGGCGCGTCGCATTTAACTGTTACTGCAGGTTCGCAATTGAGGTGCTCACTGCGAAGTGGCGACAAGATCAACGGTCACTGCCCATCCGTCGATGTGCTGTTTGAATCGGTTGCAAAAGTCTGTAAATCGCGCGCCGTTGGAGCCATTCTAACAGGAATGGGCCGCGACGGTGCGGCAGGATTGCTGGCTATGCGAAGTGCGGGGGCCAATACATTCGGTCAGAATGAATCGTCGAGTATTGTCTACGGTATGCCGCGTGTCGCATTTGAGATGGGTGGCGTAGAAAAACAATTGCCGATTGGGATGATAGGCCAAGAACTAATTTCAGCAACATCGCTCAACTCTAATAAGTGGACTCGGAAAACCAATGCCTAACATGAAGCAGTTGAGCGTCATGGTGGTTGATGACACCACGGTGAGTCGCGCACTCCTAACCGACGGTCTCGATCAAATAGGCCTCACTAATTTCAAGGTGGCCAAGGATGGCGAAGAGGCCTTGAAAATGATGGTGGCGACACCCTGCCATCTGGTCATTTCCGATCTCAATATGCCGAAGGTCGATGGCATGCAGTTGCTTCGTGCTTTGCGCCAGCATGGTCCGACGAGCAAAGTCGGCTTCATCCTAGTCACCGGGAAGGGTGATCGCGCGCTCATTGAAGAAGGCAAGAAGTACGGACTCAATAACTTTTTGGCAAAGCCATTTACAGTTCCGAATTTAAAGGCCTGCATTGAAGCGGTGGTTGGAAAATTGACATGACCGGCCAACGCTCTGGAGCTGCGGAAACGTTCGAAAAACGAACGCACATTATTCAGGGCGAGTTTATCGTCGTCGACGATCCCGACGCCTGCGTGACGACCGTGTTGGGGTCGTGCGTCGCCGCATGCATGCGCGATCCGTTCGCCGGCGTCGGCGGCATGAATCATTTCCTGCTGCCGGGCCCTGCCGAATGCGATGATGCTGGCGCCGCCGAACGCGTCGGCCTGCACCTGATGGAGCTGCTCGTCAACGGCCTGCTGAAGGTCGGCGCGCGCCGCGAATGTCTCGAAGCTAAGGTTTTTGGTGGCGCCAAACCAGTCAGGGGGCTGTCTGACATAGGCTTGAGAAATGTCGGCTTTGCTGAACGGTTTCTTTGCAACGAGGGCATACGTTACGTCGGTGGAAGCACTGGGGGAAAAACCGGACGGCGCATTGAATACTGGCCCGTTTCAGGACGAGCGCGGCAAGTTTATTTGCAGCAGCAAGACGTTTTCCAGCATGCTCCAAACAAAATTAGTGCGCCGGCCGTCGTCAGCGCTGGCGATCTAGAACTGTTTTAGTCGATGGAGCATGAGATGAGCACGGTATCACAGTCCGTATTTTTGGATGATCGGCACGAGGAAAAGTCCGCCGCGCAAATCGTGGCTGTCATGAGCCAGGAAATGCGGCGCCTAGCAGCGGTCGTCGAAGACTTGCAGACGTTGATTGGCAATCTGGTGGTAGCGGGAGGCTTTTCGAGTTCATCAAGCGTCGTTCAACTACAGCAGCTCGATTTGCTGCGCCAGGAACTGTCCGGACTTTCGGACTTCAGTAACTCCATGAGCGCCATAATGCCGGTGGACTGGAAGATAAATGCGCGACATGCCGTCCAAAATCTCACGCTGGTGGACTTGTCACGGCGATTAGTGTCGTCGCCGATTAATCACCTCGTTGACCGATCTATCCATAACGATCTTGAGCTTTTCTAACGCGGCCAGTTGCTACGCTGTCATGTCGTCAAAATCCATACAGTCCGACGCAAATGAGCATGGTGAGCCCTGCGATGGCCAGAAGTAAGAGCTTGCCTGCGATGTGGCCGGCACTCCGGGTGTTATCCTGCTCTGACGCCTTGGTGGCGTCACGCCGTTCCAATGGCGGGGCTTGCGCCGGCACCACGGCAGTATAGCTCGAACGCCTAGACGGTTTCATAAAGCTGGACGAAACGTAAGCGAGTGCGGCGGGATTTGAAACCGTTGGGTAGGTTGGATTAAAGCCGGTAGGAGCCAACACGCGTTCTTCGCTGTATTCGGCGCCGCCAGGCTGCTGAATGTCGTATCGCCCGACCACGCGCCTCGCTGCGATTTCGCGATCAACAGCCTCGTCCAGAATCTGCAATTGCGGTGCGGTGACATCGCTAATCACAGCCGATAATTGCGCATTAAGTGCGAGCGACGGAGACGGTGAGCGCGCGGGCAGACGCGGCGTTGAGCTAGCGTCCAATGGCGCCGACGATTGCCTAAGCGTTTGAGAAATCTCGCTCGGTTTAAGATGTATTATTAGATCGTCGACTGTGGACGTCGCCGGTAGCACCTTCAACAGAAGGTCCAGCGGAACGCCGCTGCCGATTTTCATGGTCGGGAGTCGCCGACAACGTGTCCGGCGGTTTCCAGTGCCCTGTCACGTCCCATGTCTAAGTTCCGGAAAGGGTTGTCAGCAGCGTTTCGAAGATATTCGTTACCGGCGGATCTCCGGACGATTGCTTCATCGCTTCATAAATGCGCGGTACAAGCGAAACGGCACGATCGAGCGTTGCGTCGGCGCCGGGCTTATAGCCTCCAAGTGCGCGCAAATCCTTGCTATCTTCGAAGCGTGAAATGAGGTTCACGAATTGCCCGACCAGTTGGCTTTGCTCAGCGGTGCGTAGTTTGCTGGCCAGTCGCGAAATCGAGATGAGTGGATCAATCGCGGGGAAACGGCCCTGCGCTGCAATCGCGCGATCAAGGACGATATGGCCGTCCAGAATACCGCGCACGGCGTCGGCAATCGGGTCATTGTGGTCGTCGCCATCGACCAGGACCGAGATCATCGCCGTGATCGCGCCATCGTCGCCTTCGCCGGTGCCTGCACGCTCGAGCAGCCGTGGCAGGTCGCTGAAGACGCTCGGCGGGTAACCGCGAGCCACGGGTGGCTCTTGCGCCGCAAGCGCCAACTCGCGGGTCGCATGCGCGAAGCGGGTGAGCGAGTCGACGATGAGTAGTACTTGCCCGCCCTGCCCGCGAAAATATTCGGCGATCGACATGGCCGTGAACGGCGCCATTTTGCGCATCATTGGCGTTTCATCCGCCGTTGCCACGACGGCGATGACGCTCGACCGCCGGGCCCCCAGCGTGTCGTCGAGGAATTCCCTGACCTCGCGGCTGCGTTCGCCGACAAGCGCGAGAATGACGACATCGAACGATGGACTACGGCTGAGCATCGACAACAGCGTCGATTTACCGACGCCAGAACCTGCAAAAATACCCATGCGCTGTCCGGCGCAAATCGGCGTGAAAAGATCGACGGCCTTTACACCCGTCGTCATCTGGCGGCCGAGCCGCTGGCGGCCGAGCGCTGGCGGTGACCGACGATCAATAAAAATTTTGTCAGTGCCAGCCACGATCGAGCCGGCATTGTCGATGGGCTGACCGAGCGCGTTGAGCACGCGACCCTTCCACGAAGTATCAGGCGATATCGTAAAGGCGCCACCGCGCACCGTCACTGTATGGCCAAGCTCGATACGTTGGTGCGACGAAACCAAATTGATGTTGACGAGATCCTGATCAATGCTCGCAACCTGCGCCAACGTACGCCCGCTGGTTGACGCGACAGTGACCAGATCACCGATGCTAACGACTTTCGATAGGCCGGTGACGCTAACAATCGCGGGCGAAATGCAGCAAATTCGCCCGCTAATCTCGTGGGCGGGCATGGCTGAAAGTGCGCGCTGCAACATGTGCCCAAGATTACCGAGAGGCGTTTTTAGCGGCAGACGTTGTGGATGCCGTGGCAGGAATTTGCCTCCCTTAAATGCACGCGGAGTTGCTCGTCTCCGTCGTGCCGCTCGACTTCGACATTAGGCGCCAGACAAAACCTTAATGGCGTCTTGCATGGAGTTTTCGGTGTCTTTAAGCATGTTGCTGACAGCGTCGAAGGCCCGCTGCACGGCGATCAGCTTCGTTAATTCGGAAACCGGATTGACATTCGATTTTTCGACAAAGCCTTGAGCGATGCCGTTCGAATTAAAGTCCAATTCGGGAACCGGCGTAATATCGGGGACCACCGTTGCGCCGTCGGCTCGAGTGAATTTAGTCGATGGGTCCATGGAGTACAGACCAATAGCGCCGACCTGCTGATTTCCTTGCGTGATCGTCCCATCCTTGGCGATCGTCGGCGGTCCAGCACTTGGATTAATCTGCAGCGGCGCTCCGCCCGCGTCCAAAATGGGGTGGCCACTCAGCGATTTCAGTTCGCCGGTTTCCGTCATTTGCATCCGACCATCACGCGAATAAGCAAAGCCCGACGGTGTTTGCACCGAGAACCAGGACGAACCGCGAATTGCGACATCGAGCGGATTGCCTGTCTCCGTCAGTTCACCTGGCGCTGTGGAGAGGTGAGTTTCGCCGCGCGAGGCGAAGCTGACCGGCGTATCGGCCGATCGCGATATCAATTGCGCGAAGTCAACTTTCTCGGCTCGAAATCCCGCAGTCGTTGCATTGGCCATGTTGTTGGCAAGTGTATCAAGCCTCCGGCTGAGGGCCAATTGTGCAGATAGGGCGACATAAGCATTCGATGACATAGCCTAACCTCTCGACCGAAGCCGCTGAATGGCGCTGAGCAGATCAGAGCCAATGGCGACGTTGGAGTTATCGAGTAAGGTCACGAGAGGGCGTGTTGTCCCTTCCGGCGGATTGTTGAGATCCCAGAGCGCCGTGAATTTGTTCAGAAACTTGCCGAGCTTCTGGGGATCTTTGAAATCTGCGACACTGAGCTTCTGGTCGATCAAAGCCCTCTGCGCATCGATACTGAGATTCGATGTCGTTGGACTTAACCCCAAAGCGGTCTGGGTCACTTTCAGCAAAGCTGCGTCGGCCAATAGGCCGAGAGAACTCGTCAAATTGGGCGCCTTACGTTGGAAATACAATGCCAGCCGAGCGCCGGGGTTACTTTCGCCAACATTCTCCTCAAGGATTTGCCGTTGATACCGATCAACAGTGCCCTCTTGCGTTCGGCCGAATGACGTCGTCGCCGTGCCATACCGCGCAAAATTGAAGGTCGACACAAAGTCTCGATATCTCTGATCGTTAAATCGGTTGGCCAGTGCATCCGAACTGTCGACGCCACCGTCAAGCAGTCGGCGGACGAGAGCGGTCGCGTAGGCGACGTCACCAAGCCCGAAGGCCGTCATCGCGTAACGCAGCACGCGCTTGTCGGCCATGAAATCGTCGACTGATTTAATTTTACCGATTTTTTCCAGGTAGTTTGCAGTCTCCCTCGCTACCTGAGGCGTCGTTGCCACCGTGGAGAGCGAGCGATCCAAATCGCGCGTGATATTTCGGTAAGTCAGAGCCGCTGTCAGCATGTCAATGCGTCTCCCAAGCCTCATCTGATGGCTATGAGCTTTTCCTTGACCGTAGCTGACAGCGGCCATCCTCTCTATGTGCCGGCAAGTCTCGCGCAAGCCGAAGCGCCGCACCATCGACAACGTCTTCGCGAACGGCTGAGGTTACCCGTGACGATCATTGCTGGGTTGGTCATAACGATGGTTTGTGTGCTTGGTGGCTTCGCGGCCATGGGCGGACATGTGGCGGTTATTTGGCAGCCTTGGGAATATGTAATTATCTGTGGCGCTGCGATCGGCACGTTCGTTGTCGCAAACCCGATGAAGGTCATCAAAGATTGTGGCACTGCTACCGTCGAAGCCTTTAAGCATTCGGTGCCGTCCGAGCGCGACTACATCGAGCTTTTGGCGTTGCTATTTTTTTTGATGCGCGAACTGCGCAACAAGTCGCGCGCCGAAATGGAAATGATTATTGACGCCCCGGCCGAGTCGGACGTTTTCAAGCGTCTTCCAAATGTTCTCAAAAATCAGGCGCTGACGACATTCATCTGCGACTATTTCCGCTTGATTATAATGGGTAATGCGCGAACCCACGAAATAGAAGCTCTGATGGATGAAGAGATTGAAACAATCCGATATGACCGCATGAAAGCACAGCACGCGCTCGTGGCTGTGGGTGATGGGCTGCCAGCTCTTGGAATTGTTGCTGCCGTTCTAGGCGTCGTCAAAGCCATGGGCGCCATCGATCAGGAGCCAGAGGTTTTGGGTGCACTGATCGCGTCGGCTCTCGTGGGCACCTTTCTTGGCATCTTTTTGTCGTACGCGTTAGTTGCGCCGCTTGCGACGAAAGTGAAAACCGTTCGGGGGAAGCAGCTGCGTTTGTACATCATAGTCAAGCAGTCTCTGTTGGCCTTCATGAACGGGGCTATGCCGCAAGTCGCCATCGAGCATGGCCGCAAGGCGATCTCGGCTTACGAGCGTCCGTCGATCAATTCGGTCGAGGCGGCGACGATGGGCGGCGGCGAAAGCCCACTGGCGGCCGTCAACAAAGAGGCGGCTTAAGTCTTGCGCATCTTGGCTCACGGTGAGGCTGTACGACCGCGAAATCCGATTGAGATAGCTCTGTCGGCCGGCCAGAACAGCCCGGAGAAATTGCCGGGGCTACTGTCGATTTTCAACGAGCTACCGATTGCGCTTGCTGAAGAGCTAAAGAACATTTCATTCATTCCGATGAAGATCACCTCGTTGCCATTGGAGGCTGGGCGCTTCGGTGAAGCGGTTCCATTGCCGACCTGCGCTGCGGTAACCGTCGTGACAGTGCGGCAGCTCAAAGGCTCAGTTCTCTTCGCCTGCGACTTCGACGCTGCATTTCTGTTTGTTGAGGCGGCGCTGGGCTACGATTTCGTCATGCCCTCGACCGCGACCAAGCGGGAGCTAACGGCCGCAGAGTACAATGTACTTCACGTGCTCTTTCGTCGGTTGGCAAGATCGCTTTCGCATGTGTTTTCGCGCGTCGCCGACGTTGTTTTCGAAATTACGTCCGTCATCGAACCAAGTACGCTTGAGCCGATCTGTAGCCCATCCGCGGCAACACTAGTCGCGTCCATCAAGCTCGACATCGGCGGCAAGCACGGGATGCTATACATCGCGATACCGCAAGATCTGCTGACGCCGGTGCGCGGCGTGCTTGGAGTTTCCCGCGCGCATGAGGCGGCGTCCACCGATGAAGTTGACGATAGCGATTGGTCGCAACAGTTGTCAGCTGAATTGGCGCGCGCATTTGTCAGTGTGAGCGCTGTTCTGACTGAGGAGACCATATCTCTCGCAGATGTGCAGCGGCTTTCGGTCGGTTCGCTCCTGCCTTTGTCGATCACCACCACCGGCCGTGCAAGACTCGAGTTCGAAAGCGAGCCGATTTTCTGGTGTGAGCTTGGCAAACGTGATGGAAGCCTGACGCTTCGTATCGACCAGAATTATATGCAGGATGAGCCAGATTCTGAGTTTCTCGATGGCCACTAACCGCTCCACGCCAATGCGAAATTCAACGTCAAGCCGAATGAACCTCGAGGGAGCCGACGATGTCTGACAATTTTTTCGACGAGTCCAGTGATGTCTTGATGAAGCAGCTCGCGGGCGGTGTCTCGTCAACCGCGAAAGTGCTCGACGATGCGTTGGGCCGCTCGCACTGGACTGCGCCGCCTATGGAGATTGGATCCAATCTAGACCCCGCCACGCCAGCCGGGCTTCATCAGTCGACCGTTGCGGGCGACGCGCGCAATTCGATCATGGATATACCCGTGACCATGAAAGTTGTGCTCGGGTCGGCGACGATGCCGGTCGCTGCCTTGCAAAGGCTGGCGCGAGGCTCGATAGTGAAGCTCGACAAGAAGGTCGGGGAGGCCGTTGACATTTTGATCAACGGCCGATTGATCGCGCGTGGCGAAGTTGTCGTCGTCGACGAGGCCTCGTCTCGCTTTGGTGTCACGCTCACGGAAATTGGCAACAACTTGACGTCGAAGAAATAGGCGTCGCGAAATGCCCAGCCTGGACAAGGCAACGATGCAGCGGCCGAGCGCCAAAAAGCCCATGACGGGTGCTGAAAAGGTCGGCCTACTACTGCTCTCGCTTGGTCAAGAGCGGGCTGTCGAGCTGCTGAAAAAGTTCAATTCTGAAGAACTTAATATCATCATGCGCTCGACCGACGGCATGCCGGTTATTTCAGCTCCCGATCTTGAGCTTCTCGTCGAAGAGTTCGAAGAACGGTTCGGGCAGGGCAAACCTTTCGCCGGCAACGGCGATGACGTCAAAAGCCTCGTTGCGGCGGTGATCAACGAAAATAAAGCCGCCGCCGACGCCGCCGACGGAAACCAGTCGAAAGAAGCAGTTTGGGAGCGCCTGATAGGCCTCAAAGACGACGTTCTGCTGCCCTATATCGAGCGTCAGCATCCGCAGGTCGCAGCCTTTATCCTACACCGGCTTGGAAGTGAAAAAAGCACCGATTTGCTGCGCTCGTTCCCAGCTGACGTGCGGAATCAGCTGCTGGCGCGAATCTTTGGTTTGCGCGACGTGTCGTTCATGGTCATCGATGCGCTCGAAGAAACCTTGCATCAGGAGCTTTTCGAAGCTGACAAGGGTCGCGCCTCCCAGCACATGGCGATGGCCAGCATCTTGAACAGTCTCGATCGCAGCCAGTCAGACGACGCGCTCCATCATTTGGCGCAGTTTCAGCCCAAAGACGCGGCGATGATCCGCAAGCTGCTTTTCAAATTTGAGGATTTGGTGACGCTCAGTTCAAAAGCTCTGACGGTGCTGATGGACGGCGTGCCAGTGGAGCGCACCGTTATTGCGCTGCAGGGTATGGATGCGGAATTTCAAAACGTCGTTCTCGGCACGCTCTCTCCGCGCGCCCGGCGCATGGCCGAAGCTGAGCTGCAAAGCGGTACGGCTGCGTCGCCGCGCAACCTGGCAGAGTCGCGCCGTGCGATTGTCGATGCCGTTCTTCGTCTGGCCGCCGAGGGTGCCATTGAATTGCCAACCGCGTAAGTCGGCAATAGTTGGAACAACGCTGTGAGCGATACACACGATAAAGACAGTAAAACTGAACAGGCAACCGAAAAGAAGCTCACCGACGCCCGGGAAGACGGCAACGTCCCCATCTCCAAGGAAATGGCCAATCTGGCCTACTTGTTGGCTGGTCTTTTTGTATTTGCCGTGCTGGCTGGCTCGTCGTTTACAAAGCTCGCTAATCGGCTCGCCAGTGTCCTTGAACACGCAGGGTTGGTGCGGCTCGGCAACGAAGCTGATGCCACCGAGCTCCTTGGCTGGCTGACGCGTGAATCGATTGGCGTTGTCGGACCTGTCGTCCTTGCCATCGCTATGGCGAGCGTCGGCGCGTCAGTCATTCAAAATGCGCCGCTTCCGGTTCTTAAACGCATCATGCCAGATTTGTCGCGTATCTCACCCTTGAAAGGGTTCAAGCGGCTGTTCGGCGCATCGAGCCTGCTTGAATTCGGTAAAACGCTGTTTCGTTTCTTTGCCATTGTCGTCACGGCACTGGCGACAACCTACTTTGTCTGGAATCAATTCCAGAGCTCGCTGTTCTCCGAGCCATCGCTGATCCTTGCACGGGTGCAGTCGTCTATTCTTGAGATTTTCGGCATGCTAGCCCTTGCGTCGGCCGCGCTGCTGATCATCGATCTGCCTATGGCGCATGGCCTTTGGCGCAAAGAGCTGCGTATGGCGCCGCAGGAAATAAAGGACGAGCACAAACAGTCGGAAGGCGATCCTCTATTCAAGTCCCGGCGCAAGGCGCTCGGCCGGCAGCGAGCGCGCACGCGTATGATGCTCGGCGTATCTCAGGCCACGCTGGTTGTCGCCAACCCGACGCACTTTGCCGTCGCCCTGCGTTACGTCCGCAGCGAGGGCGGTGCACCGAAAGTCGTCGCCAAAGGCAAGGATCTGATCGCCCTGTCGATCCGCCGTCTTGCCGAAGAAAAAAACATCCCGATCATCGAAGACAAGGCTCTCGCAAGGTCTTTATACGCAAAAGTAGAGGTCGATCAGATGATTCCGCACGAGTTCTACAAGGCGATAGCCGAAATTATGATCAGCCTGAACGCCAAGACGAAGCTACGCAGTCGCCAGAGGTAAAGAGAGAAGCTGATGGTGCCAAGCCGTGTCGATCATGTCTACCAGCGCGAAGCGGCTCTCGGCAGAAGCGTGCGCAAAGTCGCAGCTGATCTCCGCCTGCTTGATCTAGCCGATATCGTTGCCTATTTGAAGACCGGAGAGATCGCCAGCGTCGGCACGCTCGTTCAGGCCTCAATCGAAATTTCATTCAAGCCAGATACGATGTTTTTTGGCTCTTCCGGCAATGTGAGTATGTGCTGGGGCCAGCCGCCACAAGTTAGCTTCGATCTCGAATTCCATCATCACACGGTGCATGTCTATTTCCGCCTCCTGCTGGATGCGGATGAGGCGGGCGTCGAAATCAACTATATTTCGTTTGATGGTGCATCCTCCGAACCGGCGGCGAATACAGTCCGCCTGTTGGATGCGCTGAACGATGCCCAGTTTTCGTCCTGATTGGCGCAGCGCTGCATAATTGTACTGCTGTATCGCGCTATCGGTGTGCCGTTTGAGCCCGTTCAATCCGAGTGAGCGGTGTCATTAGCCGCATTGGCAAGCTCGACGCAAGCGACGCACTCGATTGTTCAAAGCCACTGCTGACTGTGGGGATGAACATGCAGCCGCTGGCGGTCTTCGATTGGGCGTTTAAGCAAAACGAGTGGCTGTCGCAGCGCCAGTCGGTGATTTCGACGAACATCGCGAACGCCAATACACCCGGCTACAAATCCAAGGATATTGCCAGCTTCGAGGCGACTTTGATGTCGACTGAGATGCCAATGGCCGCGACCAACGCCTCGCATATGGTTCCGGCGGGCGTTTCAGGCCCGGGAATGGCAACGCGGAATGTGAATCCTGCCGAAGTTTTACACTCTGGCAACGATGTCAAGCTTGATAACGAATTCCTGAAGGCTGGGGAAGTCATGCGGTCCTACACAATGAACACGCAGATCGTGAAGGCATTCAATCGCATGCTGTTGCTCTCGGCAAAGGTCTAGGCACAATGTTTGACCCCCTTCAGGCAGCTATGAAGACCGCGTCGTACGCCTTGAGTGCGCAATCCACGCGCATGCGCGTTGTGTCTGAAAACCTCGCCAACGCCGAATCAACAGGTAAGGCGCCGGGCGCCGACCCCTATCAACGCAAGACCGTCAATTTCGAAAGCGTCATGGATGATGCGCTCGGTATCGATGTCGTGCAGGTTGGCCGCGTTTCGGCTGACAAAGCTCCATTCCGTACCGAATATGATCCCGGCCATGTGGCCGCTGACGCGAAGGGCATGGTGAAATTACCAAACGTCGACATGATGGTTGAGTTGGCTGACATGCGAGAGGCGATGCGCTCCTACTCCGCCAACACGCTGATCATCAAGCAGGCGCGTGAAATGGTCTCAATGACCGTCGATCTCTTGAGGGCAGGATGAGCATCAATCTTCCGATTTCCTCGCTGACGTTGCCTTCGGTTGGCGGCGTTGGTTCGGCCGGGGGCGCGCCCGGCGTTGCTGGCGCCGCGCCATCGGGCGGCGTCGATTTCGCCTCGTTCTTGAAGGAAATGGCATCGAATACCGTCAATTCTCTTCAGGCGGGCGAAGCCATGTCGATCGCCGGAATTCAAGGCAAGGCGACGACGCAGCAAGTCGTCGAAGCTGTAATGCAGGCCGAGCAGTCGCTGCATGCGGCCGTTGCAATTCGCGACAAGGTCGTTGGCGCTTATCTCGAGATAAGTAGAATGTCCATTTGAGGAATTCGAAATGAGAGCACTTTCGATCGCGGCGACCGGTATGTCGGCACAGCAGACAAACGTCGAGGTGATCGCCAACAACGTTGCGAACATCAATACGACCGGCTTCAAGCGTGCCAGGGCCGAATTCACCGATCTACTTTATCAGACTGAGCGGGCGGCCGGCACGCCGACGCGCGGTGGCGAAGAGCAGGTTCCAGAAAGTCTCGCTGTTGGTTTGGGTGTTAGGCCCGCTGCGATCCGAAATCTGCACATGCAGGGGACGCTGGCGCGCACCGCCAATAAATTCGATTTGGCACTGAACGGTAGGGGCTGGTTTCAAGTCGCGGGCGACTCTGGTGAGACGCTGTACACGCGAGCTGGCGCATTCAACAAAAGCGCCACCGGTCAGTTGGTCACTGTCGATGGAAATGTCGTTATTCCAGAGATTGCCATTCCCGATAACGCCAGCGATGTCGTCATCAACAATGCTGGGCAGGTTCTGGTCCGTGTCGATACCAATCCAAACCTCCAGGTTGTCGGTCAGTTGACATTGGCGAACTTCGCCAATGAAGCGGGCCTCGATCCGCTCGGCGGCAATTTGTATCGCGAGACGACGGCGTCGGGGGCTCCCATCACGGGCGTCCCGGGCGAAGCGGGATTTGCGAACATCCAGCAGGGTTATCTGGAAAATTCCAACGTCGACCCGGTCAAGGAAATCACGGAGCTGATAGCCGCCCAGCGAGCCTACGAGATGAACTCAAAGGTTATCCAGGCCGCCGACGATATGTATGGTGTCATCGCCAAGGGTATAAGGTAATGAGCACGCAGTCTGTGTGCGGTGCCTTCATCGCCGTCTCCGTGTGGGTCTGCGGTTTTGGCGTGTCGGCGGTTGCCGCCGACGACAGCGTCGTTGCATTTTTTCCGCGAACGGTCATTTACCCCGGCGACGTGATTGCCGAAAGCGCCATCGTGGATCAGAAGATCCGCGTGTTGCCCGGTAGGGCTGCGGACGCGTACCCCGGCCGCAACGACATCGTTGGCAAAATCTCGCGCCGTACGCTGATGCGCGGACAGCCAATTACAACGGCGTCATTGCGCGAAAAAGATGCGGTGATGCAAGGGCGCACTTATACGCTGATCTATCAGACGCTCGGTTTGACCGTGCGCGGCACGGGCGTGCCGCTGCAATCCGTTGGCGCCGGTGAGATGGTACGCGTGCGCAACCCAGACACCGGTAACATCATCGTCGCTCGCGCCAAAGCCGATGGAACGCTTGTCGTCGAGGGGCCATGAAACACTTTTTTTTCGTCTTGATCGCCGCGGTTTTTCTGGTGCCGGCCGCTCTAGCCGAGACGCGAATCAAGGACATCGTTGATTTCAAAGGCACGCGCAGCAATCAGTTGGTTGGCTACGGCCTCGTTGTCGGCCTCAGCGGCACCGGCGACACGTTGAAGAGCGCACCGTTTACTCAACAATCGATCCAGTCGATGCTTGATCGTATGGGCATCAATATTCGCGGCAATCAAGCGCGGACGCGCAACGTTGCGGCCGTCATGGTAACGGCCGATCTACCGGCATTTTCGCAACGGGGCTCGCGCATTGACGTTTCCGTCGCATCTCTAGGAGACGCGAAGTCGCTTTACGGCGGCACACTTGTGTTGACGGCACTCTCTGGCGCCGACGAAGTGGTTTATGGCGCCGCGCAAGGCCCGGTCATCATCTCCGGTTACTCTGCCACGGGCGCAGCACAATCTGTGACACAGGGCGTGCCGACGAGTGGGCGCATCGCCAACGGCGCAGTGATCGAACGCGATGCTCCAGGGGCGTTCGGCGAAGGCGCGCCGCCGGAACTGCTGTTACGTAACCCCGATTTTCGCACCGCAGTCCGCATCGTCGATGCCATTAATACGTATGCCACATCGCGTTTCGGCCAACCGATTGCCAACGAAAAGGATTTTCGCAGTATCCGATTGAGAATTCCGCGCACCGTTCCGCTGGCACGAGTGTTTGCGGAGATCGGTGACCTGTCTGTCGAGCCCGATCAGATCGCGCGCGTTGTTATCGACGAGCGGACCGGAACCATCGTCATCGGCCGCGACGTGCGCGTTTCAACCGTCGCAGTCGCTCATGGCAATATCAACGTTCAGGTCACGGAAACGCCGCAGGTCTCGCAACCGCTGCCATTCTCTGAGGGCGAAACCGTCGTCGTGCCAGACACGCAGATCCAGGTGACCGAAAGTGGCGGCAGTGTATCGACCGTCAAAGGCGCCAGCCTTCAGGAACTCGTCACAGCACTCAACCGCATGGGGCTCAAACCTCAAGGTATCATCGCGATCCTGCAGACAATTAAATCGGCGGGGGCGCTACAAGCTGAATTGGTCGTTCAATGACCGGAGATCTAAAGAAACGCAGACTTAGTCTTGGCGTCGCCTACTCCACAGCGGCATGCGTTCTGATTGCGGTGTTTTCCGATACCTCATCTGCTGCCGGCTCGACAAAGGCCAGCGATGCCATCGCGCCGGCGACGAATGCTGCAAGATTGTCAATGCGCAGGGTCCTGGTCGCTGAAGCTGGTGCCGGCGAGCAAAAAGGTCACGAGAACACCAGTCATGCGCCCGTCGAGCGGCCGGCAAAAAAAGGTGAGACTGAACCAGCGTTGCCGCCGGCGTCGATTGGAAAATCGCTCAGCGCTGCTGAACAGTATTGCACGAATGCCGAGGCTGCTGCGGCGACGGCGCAAGCCTTGTTGCAACAAAAAAGCCTGATGCAAGCTCGTGAAGATATTGAGCAACGGATGAAGCTGCTGGCGCAAAAGTCCGACGAGTATCGCCAATGGCTACAGCGACGTGAAGATTTCCTCAAGCGGGCCAATGATGGGCTGGTGTCGATTTACGCGCAAATGGAACCGCAAACGGCTGCTGCTCAAATGGCAAACATGAGCGAGTCTCTTGCAACCGCGATCGTATCTAAGCTGTCGCCGAAGATTGCAAGTGCCATTCTCGCGTCGATGGACGCGTCGCGTGCTGCACGATTGACATCGGCTTTGGCAATGATGGCTCAGACCACGGGGAATCGGCCGCATCGTGACAAGGTCACCCCCTAGCATGACGTACCTCCGGCATACGATCGTCGCGCTCGCTCTGGCTCAGACGGCATGCGCTGTTCCGCTGCGAGAGGTCAATCGCGAGCCAGAGTTGTCGCCCGTCGGCAGTGGCCTTGTCCCCGTCCGTGTTGCACGCCTCGATTTACCTGACGCCCATGATCAGCCGATAGCCAATAACTCTTCGTGGCGGGATTCGGCTGCGGATTTTTTCCGTGATCCGCGCGCGACCACGGTCGGTGACGTCGTCACTGTAAAAATAGAAATCAAGGACAAGGCCTCTCTCGATAATACGCTGGCCCGGTCACGCGATTCGAAAGCCGGTATGAATGCGATCCTCGGCTATGCCTTTGACGTCGGTGTTGCCCAAGCCGACGGCAGCGGCAGCGCCACCGGCAGCATCGGCCGCACGACTTCGACTGACAGCAAGGGCGCCATCGCCCGTTCGGAAAATATCAATCTGCTCGTTGCGGCCATTGTCAGCGAAGTCTTGCCGAACGGCAATCTCGTGATCAGCGGAACGCAGGAAGTGCGCGTCAATTACGAGGTACGCGTACTGACCGTCGCAGGGGTGATTCGGCCGCGCGATATTTCGACCGATAACTTGATCTCGTATGAAAAAATTGCCGAGGCCCGCGTATCGTATGGCGGCCGAGGACGCGTAATGGAAGTGCAGCAACCGGGATGGGGACATCAAATCCTGGACAATGTTTCTCCGTTCTAATTTACACTTCCACGCGAGGGCGCGCTCATGGCGACGGCAAACGACATTGCCGCAAAATCCACGGCTGGCAAACAATCACCATCAATGATCGTCACGTTGGCGGTGTTGACCGTCATTGCCGGGACGTTCGGCGCCGGATTCGGCTTTCTCGTGCTGGGGCCGCAACCGACAACCGTGATCGGTGCCGATCATCCGATCGCTGAAAGTGCAGCACCGGCAAGACCGATCTCGCGCTTTCCACTGCATTCCACCGAAGTGATTCTAAAGCCGATCATTGCGCCGCTTGCCCATTCGAACGTTAAGAAAATCCGCGTCGAAAGTTCCCTCATCGTCATGCCCTCGACGGCTTTGCCTCCGGCACTGCGAGCCGAAATTGAGCAGGACATTTTCGCATTTGTCAGCGGCGTTGCTTTCAACGATTTGAGCGACGCGCGTGGCCTCAAAAACCTGCGCGACGATCTCGATGACCTTATCAAAACGCGCGGCCAGGGCATAGTACTTGGCCTCTTGATTACCGGTTTGGCGTTCGAATGATGATCCGTTTGCTACTCATCTTGGCGCTGGTCGTTTTTTTCGTGTCGCCGGCTGACGCCCAAGTCATCAACCTAGACAACATTCTCGGCTCCGGCGATCCGACTGCATCTGGCCGGATCGTGCAACTCGTCGTCGTTTTGACAGTGCTGTCAGTTGCACCCGGCCTGCTGATGATGGTGACGTGCTTCACGCGGTTCTTGATCGCATTTTCGTTCTTGCGTGCCGGCCTCGGCCTTCAGACGACACCGAGCAATCTTATTTTGGTAAGCCTGTCCATGTTCATGACCTTGTTCGTCATGAGCCCTACGTTCGAGCAATCATGGCAAAACGGCGTAAAACCACTGATTGAGAATAAAATAAACCAGGAAGAGGGATACAAGAATACGACAACGCCGTTCCGTATCTTCATGCAGGCCAATGTCCGCGAAAAAGATCTCGCCATGTTCGAGGCGATAGCGGCGGAAAAATTGCACAACCAGCCCAAGCTTTCATCCGACGATTTCAGGATATTAATCCCAGCGTTCATGATTTCAGAATTGCGCCGTGGCTTCGAAATTGGTTTTTTGATTGCCCTGCCATTTCTCGTCATCGATCTGGTCGTCGCCACGATCGTTATGTCGATGGGTATGATGATGCTGCCGCCGACGGTGATTTCATTGCCATTGAAGATACTGTTTTTTGTTCTGATCGATGGTTGGAATATGCTCATCGGTACGCTGGTACGCTCGTTTGTGTAGCGCTAGCCGCTGCACGTCATCGACGCAGTTGCCCATTTTAAATGAATATTAACGATTTTCACCTAGCTTGACGGCGTCGACAGAGTGGGCCGCAAAGCGGTCGCACAGGCATGACGCCGCCCTGTCGCGCCGGTAGATCCGGCATGTCCTCCGTATAGCGTTTTGTGCTTGATTAGAAGGACAAGGGACATGGGAATGAATAGCATCAATACGAACTCGGCCGCGATGTCGGCCCTGCAGAATCTACAGCAGACCAGCAAGCAGATGTTGCAGGTCCAGAACCGCATCTCGACGGGTTTCAAGGTTGCTTCGGCCGAAGACAACGCCGCCTATTGGTCGATCGCCACCACCATGCGGTCTGATAACAAGGCGCTCTCGACGGTGCAGGACGCGCTCGGCCTTGGCAGCGCAACGATCAACGTTGCCTACACGGCGGTTGAAAGCAGCATCGACGTTGTCTCCGAAATCAAGGCGAAGCTCCTCGCAGCACGCGAACCGGGCCTTGATCGCGCGAAGATCCAAACCGAAGTGAAAGAGCTGCAGAACCAGTTGAAGAGCGTGTCAGATTCAGCAAGCTTCTCCGGCCAGAACTGGCTGTCGGTCGATTCGTCGGCGGCAGGCTACAGCGCGACGAAATCCATCGTTTCATCGTTCACGCGTGACTCTGCTGGCGCCGTAAGCGTCGGCACGATCAGCGTCGATACTTCGCAGACAAAGCTGTATGACTCTTCAACGACGGCAACCGGTATTCTCGACGCCAACCGCGACGCCACCGGTGCCATTGCCGCGACGGGCGCGTCGATCGCGTCGCTGGATATCAGCGCTTTGACCGACAGCGCGGCTGATACAGCAACTCTTGATGGTTATATCAAGGGCGCTGACAAGGCGATCAGCGAGATGACATCGGCGGCAACCAGCCTCGGCTCGCAGAAGAAGCGCATCAGCTTGCAGAGCGACTTCGTGTCCGCGCTGAAGGGTGCGATTGACTCGGGCATCGGCACGCTTGTCGACGCCGACATGAACGAAGAATCGACGAAGCTCCAGGCCTTGCAGGTGAAGCAGCAACTCGGCGTCCAGTCGCTGAGCATTGCCAACCAGTCCAGCCAGAACATTCTCTCGCTCTTCCGCTAAACTCTCCCGACCAATCACCGCTGATTCTCTTCGACCGCGTAAGCCCGGCATCCACGATGCCGGGCTTTTCCGTTGCGGTCAGCGGCGCACCAATGTCCGACGCGTCTCATATCGCACCGACATCCCGAAACGATGCCAAGGCGTCGCCCGGTCACCCTTGCACAAGGTTGCGGCCATAGGTTCAACCTCAGTTTAAGTCGGTGAAGGGAGGGCGCGTGAACAGCCGTCAGTTGGAAGATCTGCTAAACAATATTAAAGCGTTGGGTGCGCCTCGATTGGCCGCCCTCGGCGCGATCGGGATCTTTGTGTTCGCTGTCATCTCGGTCGGCAGCTTTTTCGCGACCCGCTCGGCATTTGAAGTTTTATATGTCGGTCTGACGCAGCAGGACGTCAGCCGGATGAGCGCCGTTTTGGCTGAGGCCGAGATCCCGTTCGAGTCGAGCTCCGACGGCACCAAGCTCAGCGTCGGCATTGGGTCCGCACCACAGGCTCGTGCACTGCTTGCCGAGAAGGGCCTACCTGGTAGCCCGAGCGCCGGCTACGAACTGTTCGACAAACTCGGAGCCCTCGGCCTCACCTCGTTCATGCAGGAAGTGACGAAGGTTCGAGCGCTGGAAGGTGAATTGGCGCGCACGATACAAAATCTCCGGGGGGTCAAGGCGGCGCGGGTCCATCTCGCCCTTCCCAACGCAGGCGCATTGCGGTCGCGCAACCAAACGCCGGCGGCATCGGTCGTTATTCGCACTGAGCTGTCGGGCGACGCCACCGCGGCCAGCGCCATCAAGCACCTGGTCGCCGCCGCCATTCCAGAAATGAATGCCGATCAGGTGACGGTCATTGGTACCGACGGAACTGTATTAGCTGCCGGCTCTGACGGCAGTCGCGAGGTGCCGACCAAGCTGATTGAACTCGAACGCAGCATGGCGCGCCAGCTTCAGGAAAACATTCAGCGCACGCTGACGCCGTATCTCGGCTCCGACCACTTCCAGGCCAGCGCCACCGTGCGATTGAATGCCGACAAGCGGCAGACTAACGAAATGATCTTTGATCCGGAAAAGCGTGTCGAACGCTCGACAAAGGTCGTCAAGGAAACGCAAAGTTCGCAAGACGGCGGCAGTAACGCCGTTAGCGTTACGCAAAACATTCCCGGCGAACAAGGCGAGCAGACCGGCAAGGACCAGAATAAGAAAGCCCAGGATCGCAAGGAAGAGACGACGAATTACGAAATAGGCTCGAAGTCGACATCGGTTACGAGTGACAGCTATCGTGTCGAAAGCATCTCAGTAGCCATCGTCGTCAATAAGCGGCGGCTGGCGGAATCGCTTGGCAAGGAGTTGAGCGATGTCGATTTGGCCGCGCAGATCGCAGACATCGAGAAGTTGGCCCAGTCAGCCATCGGCTTCGACGCAAAACGTGGCGATCGTCTCAGTGTGACAGCCGTCAACTTCGTTGCTGATGCGATGCCGTCGAACAGTAGCGAAGGCGGCTGGGTGATGGCGGCGATGTCGCTGTCAGGGGTCTTGATAAAGTCGCTGACGGTCCTTGGTTTGGCGGCACTCATCATCTTCGCGGGCGTCAAGCCCGCGTTTCGTGCGGTGCTTGATCGATCGATCGCCAGCACTCCATTGGCCGCGTTGCAAGCTCCGGTTCCGGCTCTAAGCGCCGGTGCCTTGCCGCTCGATATGCCGTTGATGGCGTCACCTCTTTCCGCGCCGGGTGCAAATCCGTTCGCGGACGACCCAGCACAATTTGGCGTCGCTGATTTTACGCGCCGCGCGGTCAGCGGCCCACGAGATCGTCTCGATCAGATCATTTCCCAGGACGAAGATCAGGCGACGGCAATCCTGCGAGACTGGGTCAGGAACGGCTGATGAGTGCCCTGTCTCGATCGGCGTTTCACGCGCTCTCTGACTTCGGTGCGGCAGGTCAGCACTCCATTGAGATTGAGACGGATATCGAGCGCGAGCGTCGCTTTCAAGCCTCCTTGGAGCAGGCGGCGGATCAAGGCTATCAGCGCGGCTTCGTCGAAGGGCAAGCTCAAGCGGAGGTCGAAGCTTCCGCATCCGAACGTGCATTGCGGGCTGCATTCGATGTTCAGCTCGAAGAGCACCGGCAGATTTGGGAAAGCACGCTATCTCAGGGTCTCGCCGAACAGATTTCATCAGGCTTGGCCGATCTGGTTGCCGCGTTTGAAAGCTCGGCCTCGGCTTTGTTGAAGCCCTGGCTGGTTGCTCAACTCCATCAACGCGCGGTCGCTGACTTCGTCGCAACCGTCGAGAAAGTCGCGACCGAGGCCGTCACCGTTCACATCGAAGGGTCCGAGGCGATCGTCGCAAAACTATCGGCTGCACTCGCTGACGGCAGCGCGGCGGTCACGGCTTCGATAACGCCTGCCCCGAGCGTAAGGGTCATCGTTGATCGCACGACTATCGATTTTCATTTTGCCGAATGGTTGTTGCGCTTGGAAGGTCACTGCGAATGAGTAATGGACAAGAAGATATTTCGAGCCAACCGCTGGTGATTGTCCGGCGCCGTCGCGGTGGCGGCGATGAAGAGCATCATGGCGGAGTCTGGAAGATTGCCTACGCCGACTTCATGACGGCCATGATGGCGTTTTTCCTCGTCATGTGGCTGGTCAACGCAGCAGACAAGCAGACAATCGTCAAAGTTGCGGCTTATTTCAATCCGATCCGTTTGACCGATCGCAGTGCGACCGTCAATGGGATCGAAGATATCGATGAAGCGCTGAGTACGATCCCAAATCAAAAGGGAAAAAAGAAAAAACCGGCGGAGCCGGCAAAGTCTGACGGTACTGAAGTTCACGCCGAGCAACCGGCGGCAACGTCGCCGGTTGGCGACGAGACTTTTGGAGATGCCGGAACGCCTGAAGCCGAAGCTGCACTGTTTGCCAATCCGGTGTCTGAGTTAGACAAGCTCGCAAAAAGCGCAAGCGCCCGCTCGACGCAGTTTGCCATCGGCGCCAGCGATGCGAGCCCCCCTCACGACCCGTTCGATCCGGCGGCAACGATTGAGGCCGACAAAGAACTGGTACCTGCCGCGCCGTCTGTAACTGCCGAAATCAAAACTAAAACAGAGCCAGAAAAGCCGGAAACAGTTGCGGCGCCAGTCGGCGAATTGAAAAAGCCGCAAGCCGACTGGACGATGGTCGAAGATGATATCAAGGCCCGGCTCCACGATCTGGTAAGCGCGCTCCCCGACGTCGAAGCCAAGGTCACACCTGAGGGATTGCTCATCAGCGTTCTCGACAACAAAGACTTCACAATGTTCGCGGTTGGCTCAGCAAGGCCGCATCCCGAATTGGTGCTCGTGATGGAGCGAATTGCAAATGTCCTCAAGACGGTGCCAGGCCGCATCATCATGCGAGGTCACACCGATGGCCGCCCCTATCGTAACGGGCTTTACGACAATTGGCGCCTGTCCTCTGCACGGGCGCAAATGGCCCAATACATGCTGACGCGCGGCGGCATAGACGATAAGCGCATCGTTGCTGTTGAGGGTCGCGCCGACCGCGATCTAAAAGATGCGGGAAACATTCTGTCTGAAAAAAATCGCCGGATAGAGATCCTCGTCAAAGGGGATAGGCAGTGACGCGAATTGCCAAATGGTCCGCAATTTTTCTGCTTTCGAGCGCCTCGGCAGCGGGTGGCGGGTACGGCCTGTGGCAGCTAAAGCCCGAATGGGTCGCGCCACTCGCCAAGCGGTTGGGGCAGATCGAAACACAAAAATCAGACGGCGCCGTCGCTGAACAAAAATCGGCGCCGAAAAACGCCGTTGGTACGCTAGACAAACTGCGGCAGCTTTATCGTGCGCAGGATAGGGCGATTGAAGGTGACAGAAATTCACTGGCGGATCAAAAGCGCATTCTGACTGAGTTAGCGCGCGATATCAGGTCCATGCCCGCCAGTGACCTAGCCGCCCCTTATAATATCGCCATTCTTGTTGGCTACGTTTTATCCGGTGGCAATGCGGTCGTCATCGACGACCAGCTCTCGAAAGCAGCTGAGGTTATCGAATCGAGCGCGTTGATGAATGGCCTCAAAGCTTATGGCAAGCGCCAGAGCGAGGAAGCATTGCTTGCATTCGCCAATGTCCAACAGGAAAAATTGCCGCCGTTTCTCGCGGGTCAGTTCGCGCTCGCGAATGCCTCGCTCCATATGCGATCGGACCAAACGCAGGCATTGCTTTATCTCGATGAGGCGCGATTGCAATCGCCCCGGACGGCGGTTGATGAAGCCGCGTCGCGTTGGCAAATATCCATTCTGTTCTCCAAAGGCGACGCGTCGCGCGGATTGCAGATTGCCTCGCGCTATTTGCGATATTTTCCCCGCTCCATTTATGCCAAGTCTGCAATCGAAAAACTTGCGACAGCGATCGCCAACGATAGGTCAGCTGGTATAGCCGCTCAACTGTCTGAGTTTGCTGACACGCTGCACCATACTGATGTCTCGAGCCGTCAGGTGCTGTTTGTTGCACTGGCCAGGGGCGCGCTCACGAAGGGCAATATGTCCGTTGCGGCAGTGGCGGCGCGCGAGATCCAAACGCTATCCGGCGACACAAGCATTCTGGCGCAACAAGCAAGACTTTATAGTGCCGCCGCCAATGCTCCGACGCAAGCCGCAGCCGCAGCGCTGAAAGAGCTTCGGCAGATCTCAGATGTGGCGTTTGAGCCCGCCGACCTCGACATCTTGAACGCCGCGAAAGCCGTAGCCGCATTCGTTGATGGCAAAAAGTTAGAATCTGAAAAATCGGAAACAGAAGCACAGATAGCCGAACTGGAAGCGACCAATGATAGGTCATTAAAATTGCATGGCGATTTGGCCGATACGGTCGCGCGCGTGACTAAAGCGGTATCGGATGCCGATCGCTTAATGACAGGAAAACAAGAATGACGATCCCAAATCTCCCGATTGATGCGGGATCCAAAAGTGTGACGGCGCGTTTGGCGCCCCGAGCGGCCGGGCAAGCTAGCCTCTCAGCATCCAACGACGCTGTAAAATCGCTGAAAAATGGCTCGTCGGATATCGATCCGCGGAGCGCTGACAAATTTTCTGCGAACTCCAGAATTGCCGACGACAGAGGCGTTGTCGCTGAGACCGACGCCGTAAATTCCGCCGCACCAACGCCTCGTTCGAAAGCGGCGACCAACGACACAGAACGGTTGTTCGAAGATTTCCTCACCGTTTCGGCTGAACGACAGTCGACAGCATCAGGAGCAAGCACGCGCTTAGACGCCAACATACCGGCCGCTATGATCGGTATGATTTTGGCCGATTCCAAAATGCTGTTTGCCGTCAATGCGGCAAACTCTGGCGGCACGTCATCTGATCTGCTCCAAGCACAATCGGCACTAAGTCCGGAACTGGAGGGATTGCTGCCCGACTTTGAGATACCAGTTGCCCAGCAATCGTTAGACGTCCGTCAACTGTTCGCACTGCAGTTGTCGGAGATGACCGACGGATCTGAAGCGGCAACGCCCAAAGCGATTTTGTTCACGCCACCGACGACAGGTGATCATGCAGAGATCGCCACGACCGAAATAGTCGTTACAGCGAGCGCTACGCACCGGATGCCCTTGCAGCAATTGCAATCGGCTCTCGCAGGCGCGTCATATTTTGGCGGTGATAATAGCACTGCGCGCCGGGCGTCCGGAGCAGTTGAGAGTCCGGTGGATGACAAGCCCGGGCCGATCAGTAAGTTGGCGGCCAACGCACTGACGGGTGTGACGGCGGCCGATGGCACTGACAATCCGGCGCGCGGTGGTGACAGGTCCAGCGCCGGCTCGAACCAAGGTGGAGCAGGAGAGCATCGCGACGCTGCCGACGCAATCGGCAGAGGGACACCAACAAGCCCGCTTCTCGCAGCGGGACGCGACGTCGCCGCTGCAGTGACCAAGATCATAGACGTGCCGGAACCATTGCCGGGCACTCCGGGACAGCAGCTCGGACAGAGCGTCATGACCGCATTGCAAGAGATCGTTGCCGACAAGGCGACGGGATTACGCGAGTCATTGCCTGCAACACTCACGCCTCACGCACCGATACTGAAAGTTCTAAATCTAACGATGGAGCCGCAAAATCTCGGAACATTGCGCGTGCAGCTTGTGCTGAGTGGCAATAGCCTGAGCCTTGACGTCATTGCTGACAAGCCCGAAACAGCGCGGATGCTTTTGGTCGATCAGGAGCCGCTGACCCAGAGGCTGACAGATGCTGGATACGATCAAGCGAAAATGACGGTCACCACCGCTACCCTCGATCCGTCGACCAACCAGGACTCGATGAATCAGCCGTCGCAAAATCAGTCGTCGTTATCTGGTCGTTTCAATAGCTCATCGGATCAGTCGGGTGCGCCGGCACGCGGCAAGTCGTCCAACGCAACGATCTCTGATGATGAAAGTCACGCGACCATGACGGCGCTCGATACGACCGCGCCGTCACGCACCAGCAATCTCTATATCTGACGTGGAGTTGAGCCATGATCAAATCAGACACGTCCACCACCGGATTGCTTGGACCCCACACACTCGTCTTCGATGTCATTAACGACGAGGTTGTCAATCAAAGACCCGGCGCTTACGCGCTTGGCTACACAGACAATCGGGGGCGCTTCCTGGTCACCTATGTCGGCAGCGCCATGGCAGACCTGAAATCAAAGCTGAAACAGCATATCGGCACAGCGCGACAGTTTAAATTCCGTCACTACGCTACGGATCAAGCGGCGTTCGAAAAAGAATGCGAATTATTCCATCGTTTCTTGCCTGTTGGGAATTTCCTCCATCCCGAGCGCCCGAAAATGTCTAATTGGTCTTGCCCGCACTGCCAGCTGCAGGCGAGGCGTGCTTAAGCAATGCGATCGCATCGGTCAAAGCTTGCTGATAGCCAAGATGCCAATACGCGCATTCGGGTGTTGAACGGTCCAGATGCCGTTGCTGCGAAATCTCAGAGGTTTTCTGCGCGCTAAGCCACGAATTTATAGTGGCAGCGCGAGCCGAGAGATCATCAAACGTCAGATCTGCAGTCATCGAAGTATCCTGGGACTTATGGGGGCGTTATCGCTTAGTCCCATGAAGCTACCTTAGAAAACTCTAACGCTGCTGAACGAGATCTATTCAATTTTATCGAAACGGCAGAAATCGTCTGCAGGACGAATTTCTTTTTTTTTAATTTTCTATAGTCGTCGAACAACCGATTGGCGATTATCATGCGCTGATTGGCAATCTCGCGCATATGCGCGGGCATTTTGTCAGGATGGTTTTGGGCCGAGAATATGCGGCGCAGCGCACTGACCTCGTCCAGAGATAATCCCGAACTAATTCCAATTGCCGCTGCGATCAACGCTGGATTGAGCGGATCGACTTTGTGCGCCGCAGCCGGATCGTCGCCCTCATCGGCCTGATACAACGCATTTGCCGACGCGGCGGCAGTGTTTGCTATAGGCAGAGCAATTTCGAGGCCTAATCCGAGTGCCGGGCGGTAGTGATTGCGGCGCGCGCTTGCATGATCGTTCGCGGCCTGCTCATCAAGCGAATCGTAGAGTGCTTCAAAAACGGGCTTCAGACTTTTTCGAAAAAAATCGATCATATGGTCATACAATTGGAGATGCGCTATTCTGGCCGACTTATTTCAACACATTAAACTTGCTGCAGCCTGAAAGACGCATCAATCGGTCGCCCTAAATCAGCGGATGAACTCCTGAAGGCGCAGTGCTGTTGAAAAGTAATGCCTGCCCAGATGATCGGGAGCGGTGACATCTTCCAGATCGTGCAATCGATAAACAAACTGTACGGCGATATTCGATCGATCAATGCGGCGAACAATGGCTTCAACTTCACTCGCGCCAAACAGGCAAACCGTCAACCGATCGTTGACTTTTGGCCATTTCGAGCCGAACCAATTCAATTTTGCGCCATCCGTCGAAAGATCGGCGACGATCGTAAGCCGCCGTTCATCGGTCGTCTTAACTGCAACCATGTGGCACGATCGAATGCGCTGGACCTTGCGCCTCTCAACATCGCTGAGAGCGTCCGGGACGAGATCAACAACGTCATCTAGAATTTTCGTTCCTGAGCGCCGCGGGCGAGCCATAGCAACACAATTGATGCTTGATTGACGGGGCATCGAAAAATAACCATCGCAACAATTGCGACGAGCTACGTTGATCAACACCGCTGATCAGTGGAATATGGTCCATACGCACTTCAAATCACTTAAGGCGATTGAAGCCAATCGAAAAAATATTCGCTTGGAGAACCATTCCTCACTTCTGCTCCAAGAATTTTAGGCAACGTCACAACAGGCGCGAGATGACGCTTGACTCGAGGTGCGCACTGCCAATCCGTAGCCACCCAAAGTCATGTAAAGAATACAGAAGTAACCATGTAAGATATTGGTCACACTCATTATTTTCGTAAAAAAGGCGTTAATATCCGATGTGAATCAATGTACGCCTATTGGCAGATTGATTCTGCGGGGGCAGCCATGTTTTTGATTCTTGATGAGCGGCAAACGGTATCGGACGCCTATGTCAGGTGTTTCGATCGCGAGGGAGTCGCCGCGGCCGGCATGACGATGGCGGAATTGCCGGATTGGCTCGACGGCGCATGCGATACCGACGTGGCGGCTATCGAAGGCTTCTTGGTGGGGAGTGGCGAGAACCGACGGGTGCTGCCCACCCGCATCCGTGCCCGCTCTAAGGCGCCGCTAATCGGCATCATCGACGGCCGCGCATTGCCAGAAATGCTGGAGCTGTTTTCCGCTGGCGTCGACGATGTTGTTGCCAAGCCATTTCATGTTCGCGAAATACTCGCCCGAATGAGCGCCATAGCGCGACGCCAACGTCACGTCGATGAATCTGTTGAGGTGAATGGTATTCGAGTATTTTTTGATGGTCGTGACCCCGTTGTTGCCGGTGAAGTTCTGTCGTTGCCCCGTCGTGAGCGCAGAATTCTTGAATATCTTGTGTCAGGCCGCTGCGTTCGCGTGACAAAAACCCAGATATTCAATCGCGTTTATGGAATTTTTAACGACGACATCCACGAAAACGTCATTGAAAGCCATATCAGCAGGCTGAGAAAGCGGTTGCGTCTTCGCCTAGGCTACGACCCGATCGAATCGCAGCGGTACCTTGGCTACCGGATTGTCGACCAGGCCGCTCCCCGCGTGTCCGATTCTGGGTCGAAAACCAGCTTCACGCAAGGCCGTGATGGTTTCCTTCTTGAGGAAGCTAATTTGATTGAGGAAGCCGGCAATGGGTCTGTACGGAATTATGACGACGAGCGTGTCGGGTATGTCTGCACAGGCTGATCGTATGGGGACGGTGGCCGACAACATCTCCAACATCAATACGACAGGCTATCGACGGGCGACGACGGAGTTCTCGACGTTGGTTCCTGAAGCGCGCACCGTGCAGTACCAGCCGGGATCTGTGGAAACTCACGTCCGGCGCAACATAGAAGAGCAGGGCGAGCTGGGCTATACGCGGTCGGCGACAGATCTGGGGATCAAAGGCAATGGCTTCCTTCTGGTGCGTGGTAATTCTGAGACGCCCTATCTGACGCGCGCTGGCGGTTTCGTTCCAAATGCTGATGGTGAATTGGTCAATGCGGGTGGCTTCAAGCTTCTTGGCTATAATCTCTTGTCTGGGAACCTTACGTCGATCGTCAATAGTGCGGCCGGCCTTGAGGTCGTCGGTACTGCAAACCTCGGCTTAAAATCGGCTCCTTCAACGCAGGCAAAACTTCAAGTTAACTTGCCGTCAAATGCGACGGCAACGCCGGCGGTTCAATTGCCGTCTACGAATTCCGCGTCTGCCGAATACGTCGGTAAGACGTCAATGGTGGGATATGACAATCTTGGAAATGAAGTCGTTGTCGACGTCTACACAGCCAAGACGGCGGCAAATTCTTGGGAAGTCTCGGTCTACAACAATGCCGGTGCGTCTTCCGCTGGCGGATTTCCTTATTCTTCGGGTCCAATGAGCACGTTGTCGCTGTCGTTCGATGGGGCAACGGGTCAGCTCACGACGGCGCCTCCAAGTCTGTCGGTCAATATTCCAAATGGTTCGGCGATGACCATCGATTTCGAGAGATCGACGCAGTTGGCGGCTGACTATATTGTGCAGGCCGCCGAGGTGAACGGCAATGGCCCCGCCACAGTCGAGAGACTTGAGATTTCGAAGGAAGGCATCGTCTCTGCCGTCTACGCGAACGGCATCCGCGTCGATGCTTATAAAATTCCGCTCGCCAACGTCGCTAGCCCGAACAATTTGACACTGCTGAGCGGCAACGTTTTTTCTCCAAGCAGTGAATCTGGTGATTTGCAGATCGGTGTCGCCGGCACCGCCTCACTCGGTAGTATTGTATCCGGGGCTCTTGAGCGGCCGACGGTCGATCTTGCAACGGAGCTGACAACGATGGTCGAGGCTCAGAGGAGCTATACTGCGAACTCAAAGGTGTTTCAGACCGGCGCCGAGCTTCTTGATGTTCTTGTCAATCTGATCCGGTAATTCTAGCGGTTTATCACCAAGGGCATGCCTCATGGCGCTCACGATCGGCCTGGATGTTGCGCGATCTAGTTTGTCGGCGACAGCCGAGCAAATTGCCGTCGTGTCGCGCAATGTCGGCCGTGTCGGCGATGCGGACGCAACGCGCAAATCGGTGTCGGTCGTCACTGGGCCGGGATCCGGCGTTCGTGTGGCGCGCGTCGATAGGTCGTATGATCCGCTGCTGTTGCACAAGGCTCTAACGTCGAATTCAGCCGCGCAGTCAAATTCCGCCGTGTCTGATGCGATCGACCAATTGAATGCAACGATCGGCGATACCAGTCTTGAGCGTTCGCCGGCCTCACTGATCGGCAAATTATCTTCGGCTTTGCTGCAATATTCCGCCAGCCCGTCGAATGCATCGCTGGCATATTCTGCCGTTCTCGCGGCGAAAGATGTTTCGAACGCGCTGAATGCCGCTGCCGCAACCGTCTCGACGGTGCGTTCGCAGGCCGACGCCGATATCGCCAGCTCGGTTGATCGCGTGAACTCCATTCTGTCGCAATTCGAGGTTTTGAATAAGGAAATTGTCGCCGGCACACGTGCTGGTCGCGACGTCACCGATGTCGCCGATGCCCGCGATGGGCTGTTAAAGACCTTGTCGACCGAAATCGGAATTCGCACAGTCGAAAGAGGTGATGGTGACCTAGCGATCTACACCGATAGCAACGTCACAATGTTTGATAAGATCGCGCGCAAAGTTACATTTCAACCATCGGGAAATATTGCCAGCGGAGTTTTGGGTTCTCCGGTCTATGTCGATGGTGTCCCGGTTGCTGGGACGCCGCACGCAATGGCTGTCGATACGGGAAAAATAGCCGGGCTCGTGGCTGTGCGTGATGAATTGGCGCCGCGCTTTGAAGATCAACTCGACGAGATCGCTCGCGGTTTGATCGAAGCGTTTGCGGAGACCGATCAGTCGTCGGTGCCAACACTTCCTGCCGCAGCCGGTCTTTTTACATATCCAGGCGCGCCGACCGTGCCCACTTCGGGCACGATCGTCAATGGCCTGGCCAGCATATTATCGATCAACGGGAATGTTGATCCGGCACGAGGCGGTCTTGTCTCGCGCCTGCGTGACGGCGGCATATCGAATCCTGGAAATCCAGCTTACCTTTATAATTCCACAGGCGCCGCCTCTTACGAGACGCGCATTCAGGGCCTAGTCGATCAGATAAGCGCCGTGCGATCGTATAATGGCAGTGCAGAGATCGGCACCTCTGCAAGCTTGGTTGATTATGCGTCGTCATCCGTTTCTTGGCTGCAGACACTGCGCCAGACAAGCCGCGAAGAGGCGGAATATCGAACAACCGTCGCCGAACGCGCGACTGCCGCATTGTCCAAAGAAACCGGCGTCAGTCTAGATGAAGAAATGGCGAGATTGCTGGAGTTGGAGCGCACCTATCAGGCGTCATCCCGGCTGGTTACGGCGATCGATGGGATGCTTGAAACACTCATTAATGCGGTGAGGTAGATCAAATGATCGGGCCGACCTTCATATCCACGCCGTCACTTTCTGACGAAGTGCGCCGCTCTATTACCCGCATTCAAAATCAGGTCGTCGATGCTCAAAAAGAGCTGACGAGCGGCCGGCACGCTGACATTGGCGTGGCGCTCGGCGCCAAGACCGGTCGAGTTGTGCAATTGCGCAACGAGACGCAGCAATATCAATCGATTCTCGACTCCAATGGTATTGCGTCGACACGACTCAAGGTGTCGCAGGCTGGTCTTCAGTCGATTTCTGACTCAGCTCAGTTGATCAACGCAGCGCTCGTTCGCGCCCGGTCGAATTCATCATCCCCTGAAACGATTGTGCAAGAGGCGCGGTCGACGCTGGGTTCACTGATCGATACGCTCAATACATCGGTCGATGGTCAATACATATTTTCCGGCTTGAATTCGGACGCGCGACCGCTTCAGAATTATTTTGCCGACGTTCCGCCCGCGAGCCGTCAGGCTGTCACGGCGGCCTATCAGTCGAAATTCGGTTTTCTACCAACCGACCCCGCCGCCTCGTCGATTTCGGCCGCCGACATGCAGAATTATCTCGATAACGAATATGCAGCGCAATTTTCCCCGGCCAGTTGGACGGGCGCATGGTCAGAGGCGTCCGACAAGAATATTCGCAACAGGGTTTCGCGCACGGAGCTGATCGAAACCTCGACCAACGCTAATGACGACGCCTTTCGCAAGTTGACTTCGGCATTGGCGCTGGTGGCAGACTCCGGCTTTTCAAATCTTAATGAGGCAACGCAGAACGTCGTTCTCGACAAAGCTATTTTGCAGGTTAGCGAAGCGCTGCAGGGCGTGAGCCGGCTTCAGTCGCAGCTTGGCGTCACGCAACAACGGATATCGGCTTCGAACGATCAGATTGAACTTCAGAAATCTTTCCTGACACTTGCCGTAGGTGAATTGGAGGATGTCGATCCGACCGAAGTTCAAACGCGTCTTTCGGCTCTATTGCGGCAAATAGAAACGTCTTATGCGTTGACGAGTCGTATCCAGCAATTAAGCCTTCTTAATTTTCTCTAAAATACCAGCCGCATTGCGGAAAAATACGAGGGTGTGAGCGACGCTATGTACAAATTCCAATATGATGACGTCATTTCTGATAGCAGCCAGTCACTGCGCAGCGACGAACAGATGGCACTCGCTCACTCGATTAAACTTCTCGCCCTGGCAGAGCATAAGGGCAAGCACACGCGAGAAGCGATCGACGCCATATTCTTCGTCAATCGCCTATGGAGCTTCTTCATTGAGGATTTGATGAAAGCCGAGAACGGCCTCCCCCCCGAGGTCCGCGCGAGTTTGATCTCTGTCGGTCTTTGGCTTTTGAAAGAGGCAGAGCAGATCTCGAACGGCGAGGCGCAGAGCTTCAAGGGAATGATTGATGTCACGCAGACCATTTTGGAGGGATTGGAACAATGAGCGGCGGTCTACGCATCACCGTGCGCGCCGGCGAGCGCATATTTGTCAACGGTGCCGTGCTTCGCGTTGATCGCAAGGTGGGGCTTGAGGTTCTCAACGACGTGACGTTTTTACTTGAGCAGCACGTGATCAAGCCTGAGGAAACCTACACGCCGCTCCGTCAGCTGTATTTCATGGTGCAGACGATGCTGATTGAGCCGACGTTGTTTATGCAGGCCCGCGATCTAGCGAATGCATCGCTGTCTACGATGCTGGTGACGCTCTCGGATGAGAAATTGCTGACTGGACTGTCCGACGCATCGCAGTTGCTCGAAAACGGGCGGCCGTTGGACGCCTTGAAGAAAATCCGCCAGTTGTTCCCGCTTGAAGACCAAATTTTAAATGCCGGCACATCACGGTTGGCCGATACCAAGGAGGTCGCATGAACTCACTAGCGGTGACAGCTGCGTCTGCCGGAGGCACCGCAAGCGACACTAAAGCCAACGCGTCTATTTCAGGCGCGACGCTCGACTATGACGCCTTCCTGCAACTTCTTCTCGCTCAGATGAATAATCAGGATCCTCTCAACCCGATTGACTCGACCGAGTACGTTTCGCAGCTTGCGACGTTCTCGAATGTCGAGCAGGCATTGAAGCAGAACGCAAAGCTCGATCAGTTACTGGTTATCTCGAATATTTCACAGGCCAATGCCATCGTTGGGCATTCCATAACATCTGCCGATGGAGCCGTGACCGGTCAAGTTGTGTCGGTAAAGATCGATTCCGCCGGTGCAACGGCCACGCTGCGAGACGGTCGAACCGTGGAAATCGGCGCCGGCGTGTCGATCGGAAGCTGATGACACAGGGCAGCGCGCTTGATCTTTTGCAACAGGCGATCTGGGTCACGATGATTGCATCGGGTCCGATTGTCATTTCGGCCATGGTGGTCGGCGTCATTATCGCCGTTCTACAGGCATTGACGCAGGTGCAGGAAATGACGTTGACGTTCATCCCTAAAATGCTGGTTGGTTTTGGTGTTGCAGCATTGACTGGGTCTTACGTGGGCAACGTGCTGTTTGGTTTTACCGAACAAGTCTACGCGCTGATCGGCACGCCGATCCAGTAACGGCAAAAAGCGCCGACCCAAGCCTTGCGAGCGAACTTCGCGCAAGTTTCGCATTGCACACTGAGGTCAACTCTCAAGTGAGGTTTGTGGATGGCCGCTCCGAAAGTAACCGACGCTGCGATCGAGCCAGCGGCGATCCGCCAAGATATAAGTCTTGCTATAGCTGTTATATTTATTCTCGCCGTCTTGTTTCTACCGCTTCCGGCAATATTCATCGATATCGGGCTGGCGATTTCGATCGCGTTTTCGGTGCTCATCCTGATGGTGGCGTTGTGGATCAACAAACCGCTTGAATTCTCATCGTTTCCGACGATTTTGCTCATCGCGACATTGCTGCGCTTGGCTTTGAACGTAGCGACGACCCGCCTTATCCTATCGCATGGGGCGGATGGTCCTCACGCGGCTGGCAACGTTATCGCCGGAT
Source organism: Hyphomicrobium sp. (assembly GCA_019748215.1). Classification (GTDB taxonomy): domain Bacteria; phylum Pseudomonadota; class Alphaproteobacteria; order Rhizobiales; family Hyphomicrobiaceae; genus Hyphomicrobium_B. The sequence goes on along the minus strand of JAIEPV010000034.1, from coordinate 8,884 downwards.
TTTCCGAATTTGTTATGGGCGGTGATTTTGTAATCGGCGTCATCGTGTTTTTTATACTGCTCACTGTCAACTTCATGGTCATCACGAAGGGTGCGACTCGCATCGCAGAAGTCGGCGCCCGCTTCACGCTCGATTCGATGCCGGGCAAGCAGATGGCCGTCGATGCCGACCTTTCCGCCGGCGTGATCGACGAGCGCGAAGCGCGTCGCCGTCGTCGCGATTTAGAGGAAGAGAGCCAGTTCTTCGGCGCTATGGACGGTGCTTCGAAATTTGTCCGCGGCGATGCAATCGCAGGACTCATCATTACCGCCATTAATGTCTTCGGCGGTATCATTATTGGCGTCACGCGCCATGGTTTGGAATTGGGTCAAGCCGTCGATATTTACACCAAGCTGTCCGTTGGCGACGGCATCGTGACGCAGATCCCGGCCCTGATTGTCGCCCTCGCCGCCGGCTTGCTCGTTTCCAAGGGCGGCACGCGCGGATCTGCTGAAAAGGTGATCATCAGTCAGTTTAGCTACTATCCGAGAGCATTGCTTCTTGCCGCCTCTGTCATGGGAATTCTCGCGCTGGCGCCGGGGCTGCCGTTCACACCGTTCGCTGTGATCGCTGGCGGTCTTGCCTTTGTCGGCCTTGCTATTCCACGCCAGAACGCTGAAGCCGAGCGACTGGTCGCGCTGCAGCAGTCGTCTGGCGAGGCGCTCAGCCCCGAGGAACAATCCAAGCAATCGATCAAGGAGCAGCTCAAGACGACGGAAATTGAACTGTGCTTTGGTAAGCAGATTTCCAGTATTCTGATGAAGTCGAACGGCGAGCTTGGCTCTCGCGTCGCCAAAATGCGTCGCAAGTTTGCAAAGCAGTATGGCTTCGTCGTTCCCGATATCAAGCTGACCGAAGATCTCGCGATCCCGACCAAGGCTTATCAGATCAAAATTCACGGAACCGTTGTCGCCGCTGCCGATTTGCGCCTCGGCGATGTGCTGGTTGTGGTTGGCGACGGTCCGCTGCCGAACGCTCCCTGCGATGAGACGCGCGAGCCGTCATTTGGCATGAAGGCCGTCTGGGTGCCGGATATCTTTGCAACGACCTTGAGGCGCGATGGCTTTGTGCCGATCGACAATACTTCTGTCCTTCTCACACACTTGGCTGAAATCATCCGCAACAGCCTCGCCCAGTTATTGTCATATCGCGATCTTCGCCTATTGCTTGATCGGCTGGATCCCGAATATCGCCGTCTTCTCGATGAAATTTGTCCCAGCCAGATCTCCTACTCCGGTCTGCAAGGCGTATTGAAAGTCTTGCTCGCTGAGCGCATATCGATCCGAAATTTGCATCTAATTCTCGAGGCCGTTGCCGAAATTGCCCCGTTCAGCCGCAAGGCAGAGCAGATTGCCGAGCACGTGCGCATGCGGCTTGCGCCACAAATCTGCGGCGATCTCACCGACAACGGCGTGCTGCGCATTGTCCGGCTCGGCAATCGATGGGAGGTCGCTTTCCATCAGGCGTTGAAGCGCGATGCCAAGGGGGAGATATACGAATTCGATATAGATCCGCGCTTAATCGAGCAATTCGGCAACGATGTTACCTCCGTCGTGAAGCCGTTGATGGATGAAGGTCATCAGTTCGTAATCGTTGCTGCTGCGGATACCCGCCCCTATGTCCGCATGGTCACCGAACGGTTGTTTCCGACGCTGCCGATTCTATCGCATTTGGAAATCAGCCGCGGCACGCAGGTGCAGGCCGTCGGAACGTTGTCGTGACCCTCGTCACGCCCGACCAAATTCTTCTCGCATTCCTTGTGTTCTGCCGCATCGGCGCCTGCATCATGTTGCTTCCGGGCATTGGCGGCGGGCGCATACCGCAAAACGCCCGCCTGCTTTTAGCGCTCGCTTTGGCCATCGCCCTCACGCCGCTGTTCACCGACGATCTGCGCCAGACGTTAACTGCGGCCGCCGCCAATCCTTTTGCCGTCATCATGACCGAGACTGCCATGGGACTGCTGATTGGCTTTCTCATTCGCCTGTTTTTTCTGGCGCTGGACTTCGCAGCCCTCGCAGTCGGAAATTTCATCGGTTACGGCTCGGTCTTCAGCATGTCGATAGAAGGCCATGATGCGGCCTCGCCGATCGGTGCAATCATGACTTTGCCGGCAATGGCGCTGTTCTTCATTCTCGATCAGCATCTGAAGGTCATCTACCTTCTACAGAATTCCTATGCGAGCGTTCCGCTTGGCACGCTTGTCGACGCTGAAGCTTCGTTAAAGACGTTACTAATGACGCTGGATTCAGCGTTCCGAATTGCGCTACAGATTTGCGCGCCACTGCTTGTTTATTCGCTGGCAATCAACGTCCTTTTCGGGGTTCTGAACAAGATGGTGCCACAGGTGCCAGCGTACTTTATCTCGGCACCATTCGTCATTTTTGGTGGCTTGGCCCTGCTCTATCTTCTGATCGTCCCTATGCTTTCGGAGTTTTCCGAAGTTCTCGAAATATCCATCAGGGCACTTGGATTGAATGGCTAGAACTCTGAAGTCGGCAAAGGCGCTCAGCCGGTTGCTTAAGGATAAGGAGCAGCAGGAGCGCGCGCGGCTCGCCACGATTGATCAAAAATTAGATGAGCTGAGGCTCGCTGAACGCCAGATCACCGTCAGCTTCGGTGACGAGTCGAAACTAGCTGGGCTGTTCATTGATATCCTGGCGACGCGATTGCGCAATCTTTGCAAAAGCATTGGCACGGTAGAAGTTGAGCGCGAGAACCTGCGCCTCGAGGTCCGGGACGCTGTCGTTCGCGCCCGCCGCGCCGAAGACTTTCTAGCATCTACCGCCCAGGAAAAAGACCGCAGAGATCAACAAAAAGAGCTTACGTCGCTTCTCGATGCAGCGACGGCCTATAAGACGCAAGGTCGGAGTAAGTCACCGCGCGCATAGTCTTTCGTGTTGAGAATTGCAACGCGGCGCCAATGGCGAGATGACAATGATTGATCGACCGACAATTGAGCCGCGTTCCGGAATTGAGCAGGTGCTATCCGCCCATACGACCGGCAATCGCTTTGCATCCAGAGCGCAGAAATTGGACGCCCAATCGCTCGGCACGCAATTCGAATCGATGTTTTTGCGCCAGGCCTTCGAAGAGATGCTTCCCGAGGATACGAATAGCATCTACGGCGGTGGCAAGGCGGGTGGCTTCTGGCGCTCGATGCTTGCAGAGAACCTCGCCAACACGTTCGCCGGCCGCAACGTGCTCGGAGTGGCCGCAGCCATAGATCGATCTATGACACCAGCGCTGGAGGATCTCGCTAAATGACCACAACGACTATGTTCGATCATAATTCCGGCCAGCGGCAGGGGGCGCATGGCACGGTCGCTGCACTGCCTCAGCGCCGAACCCCAGGCGCACTTGATACGAAGCGAGGAATGCCAGATCGCGCCTCGGCGTTATCGCGCGCCCACGCCGTCATCGATCGGTTGAAGGATTGCCTCGACGAAGAGACAAAAGCATTAAACTCGGCAATTGATGTCGATCTGTCCGCGCTCAATAATCAAAAGAGCCATGGCTTGATGGAGTTGAACAGCGTCCTGCGCTCCATCGCCGAGGGCCAAGCTGATGACTCGCTTCGTCTCCGTCTAGCGGTGCTGCGCGCAAAGCTCGACCGGAATTTGACCCTCATCCGCCGGCATCTGCTAGCCGTCACCGAGGTGTCGACTCTCGTTTCGGAAGCGATTCAGAACGCCGATTCAGACGGTACATATTCTCCTTTGGCGCGTTCGGCTGGAGCGCGGCGGTGATCAAGCACATCGTTCTCGCGTTCTGGGTGTGTCTCGTCACATTGGGTTCGTCGTATGGCGTCATGGCCTATCGGACGGCGAAGGCGGCTGGTCCCGAGGGAGAACACGAGGCAAAACTTCAGTCGTTTCGCTCGCGCATGATCAGCGTACCCATGACGCGTGAAGACCGCGTCGACGGCTACATCATTGCGAAATTCGAATATACGGCTGATGCCGCCGCAATGAAGAAAGCTACGATCAACCCCGCCGCATTTCTCGCTGATGAAGCTTTCAAGGCGATCTACAACGAGTCGGCCAAAGACCTGCGGCGCGTCCCAAAGCATGACCTTAAACAGTTGACCGAAGGATTGGTGCAGCGTGTCAACGAGCGCGTCGGTAGTAAAATACTGCACGACGTCCTGATCGAAAGTTGGGTCTTCATAACCATGGACGATATGATGAAGATAAATAGCAATGCAGGCAAATGAGTTCCAAAGCATGTTGATCGCCAGAGAGCTTGCGCGCGAAATGGAGGCTGTGTCGATGGTGCAAAATTCGCAGTTCGAGGTGGAGGCGATAGCGCCGCATTCTGATCAGGAAAGGTGGGCGGCCATTGCAGCCTTCACAGGATTGAGCCTGATGTCCGCCGTCACCTTCGTCGCGGGCTATGACGCCTTGTCGGCTGAAGCGCCAGTCACCTGGAGCCATGGCCTAATGGCTCTCAGCATTGGTCAAATCGGAATTCTCGGCGGCATCTCTTTTAAAATGTACCGACTGCTTCAGCGAAATCGCTCATCGGTCGCAAAAGCTCAGACCGGTGCCCGGCGTCGGCTTGCCCATGCGCCAGCCCGATCGCCGGTCATGGTCCCGTCGCCAGTGGCCGTTATCGGTACGCCGACGGATTTACCAAGGGCATTCATAGCGGGTCGCGAATACGTGACGTATCCAGATGGCTCGGTTGAGTTAGATACGCTGCTCGGCCGTCGACTCTTTACATCGATCGATGCCGCCCGCGAGTTCGTCGGCGGGTGAAATTGCCGAACATCGACGTCGCCGAAAAATCGTTAAGGTATCGGCACTGGATGGGCGCGTGTCAGCACTATGCGACGGCGCGCTTGATCTCATCGCAGCCTCAGGCCGACGCGCCGCGCCGGTCGGAGTGGCTTTCTTCGGATCGACGCTCATTGGTCCGCGGATCAAGTGCAAATGACGTGAGAAGGTCAAGCAGCGTCAGAACGGTCGCTGTCGATCGTCCCGCTTGGCAAGAGGCGGTAGCGCTCGATACAAGAATATCTTGCGCGGCGTCTGCCGACTCCAATCGGGAGGATTGGACGGCCGTCATCAGTTCACCGCCGCCCGCCTGTTCGCCCGCAAAAGCGGTCGCGGCATCCGCGTGATGACGTGATGGCGATACATTGTTTGCCTGCAATAATGCTGGCGAAGCATGGGCTGCTGCTGCTACGGAGACGTGATCGACAAGCCCGCAGGCAGATAAGGAGCCGCTGCTTTGGCCAAACCACGTGACTTCTGCAAGGCGTCGCTTGACCAACCCCGGCAGCACCTCGCCGCCCGCCTTGTTGTACGTCAGGAATATTTTTTGAGCGCTGTCGAGATCTCCGGCGCCGACAGCTTGCCCCAATCCGCTCTTCATCCAAGCGGTGCCGGCGTTGTATGTTAGCGACGTCAAAGCCGCTTTCGATCCATCGTCGAGATGAGGCGCGAATTGTTCGACGAGGGCCTGGGCCCCAGCGATTTCTGATTTGAAGCGTTTTTCAGCCTCTGCTTGGTCGATGACCTCGCCGAGATACTTCGCCTTCGTGCCGTAGCCATTCGAGGCTTGCGCGTAGTCCCATACGCTGCGGGCGGTGAAACCCTCGAATGATTTGATGGCATCAGCATAGTTTTTGTCGATCATACGACGAGCTAAGCCGATGTGCCTTGCGGCAGGCTGAAGGTGCGAGTTGGCGCTGAATGCTGTCACGCCGCTATCGGCGGTTAGTACCTTCGTCCCACCTCGTAATCATTGGTTAGCCAGTCCTGTGCTAGGCATTTAAAATAACCTCTGCGGGATTTCGTTGCGATCATTTCATCTAGCGAAGCAGGCAATGTAGCTGCATCTCACGTCGTTCCGTGGGAGTTTCCCAAGCATCATGCACAGTCGGGTCATCCAAGACTGAACCAGATAGGATCGACGAAAGTCGTCCTGCTTGGGCTTGAATGCGTGTGGTGACTTTTTGGAAATGTCACCTCTGCGCGCGATCGCCCAGTCGCATGAGGAGGCCAACTTGGCGAGAGCAGCAAGACTGCCGTTAGTAGCCGGTGCCGGAGCTATTTTTAAATTTTGCAAAGCTTTGCCCGAGAAGCCCGTTCAAGGACTTGTGCAACTCCTATTGTTTGATGGGGTCAAATTTTCGCAGGTTGAAGTCGTCAACAGTTCGAGTGCAACAGTCGGGTTGCGCATCGACAAGTTGCTTGTGCCGGGGCAGACCGTCCGTCTGTACTGGCCGAGCGGGCAGACCCACGATGCATCTGTCGCCTGGTGGTGCCGCGGTTTCGCAGAACTCGATCTCACAAGTTGCGGACTGGACGATGTGGTCCATCCGGAAAACGTCACGGTTGAAATTGGTTCGGACGCGCACTGGGCGGAATTTCCGCACCCCGACGAGGTGACGGCTGATAAATCCTACTTGAGTTCGCGATGGGAAAAGGCGCGCGAAGCCGTCCGTGCTCCGCGCCACTTGCCGCGAAATTTCTTCGCGTCACTGGTGCGGAGGTTCGCCAAGCGTCGCGTCAAGCACCTACTGCGTCGACGTCAAACGATGATCGATGCGGCCTGCCGCAAGCAGGGATATGCTTGGCTTGCCGAATGACGCGAGTTCCGCGCACAGAGAGTGCGCGGATCGCGCTAGCTTCGCGACTATTCGTTCATTTTTTGTTCCTTTTCCAGCGGTTGCATCGTCGATTTGTTTTGAGCTTGTCTTTTCTCGACCAGTCCGGTATCGACGCCACTTCCTTCTTCTCGGGGTCCGCTCAACATCTCCTCTTGATGACCAGCGCATTGTCCCGTGTTCAACCGGTGTCGTTATGAAAGTCAGAAATTCTCTAAAGTCCTTGCGCTCGCGCCATCGCGACAACCGCGTGGTCCGTCGCAAAGGCCGCGTGTACGTCATCAACAAGACGCACCGCCGGTTCAAGGCACGCCAGGGCTAAGCGTTCACTTCGCTGCGCGCCAGCGGTGATTCCTTACCGCGATTTCACAACTTTGATTTTGACGAGCGTCCAGCGCTGACATAGCGTCGGGGCATGAACATTTTTATCCGAAATTCTTCGATTGCTGCTGCGGCCTTCGCCTTCGCCTTTTCAGCGAGCGTCTCGATTGCTGCTGCTCAGTCGCCGCCGGCTGGTCAGTCGTCGCCCCAAGCTGCCGCACCGCCCGGCGCAAAGCCGATCAAAGGCGATCCTGGGATGATGGGTCAGCCTTGGCCGAAGTCGCCCGAAGAGGCGTCAAAGACTCTTGAAACCCTTTACGCGCATCTCGCGACCGAGGGAGATAAGCGGCGCGGCGGCGAAATCGGCGCGGCGATCGAGAAACTGTGGCGCATCTTCGGCGGCGACACGGTCAATCTTTTGATCGATCGTGGCGAGGATTTTTCATCGAAAATGCAGCAGGACAAAGCGCTGACATTTCTCGATGCTGCCGTCGACCTCGCTCCCGACTATGCCGAGGCTTGGAGCCATCGGGCCTATATCCATTACCGGATGGAAAATTATCAGGCGGCTCTAGGCGATTTGCGCCGGGCGCTGGCTCTGGAACCAAATCATTTCCGCGCGCTCGACGGCATGGCGAAAATTCTCGATCTCAGTGGTGAGAAAAAAGCCGCGCTCAAAGCTTACGAGCAGCTGCTCATCGTGCATCCCAATATCGAAGGCGCGGAGGAAGCCGCTACAGAGCTTCGCAAAGCAGTGGGCGATCGCGGCATTTAAAATGGCATGCACAATACGAAACGGGTGCGCTCTACAATGCGCACCCGTTACTTTGACTGCTAAGATTGGCTACCTGCGATCAGCGCCTCACTCACGGACAGTACCAAACCGGCCCGATGATGATGCAACCGCGTGAGCGATAATTATACGGCCGTGACGAATACCGATTCCAGCCACGTGGACCGCTGCGATAGCCGCGATCGCGGCGAAACCCACGATCACTGCGGAAGCCACGATCGCCGCGATATCCTCGATTGCCGCGGTAGCGGTTTGGATACGGATTACCGCTGTCGAGCCGAATGCCACGGCTCTTGTCCCGAATTTGCGCTAATGCAACTCCGGTGTCGGGTTGAATGATCGTCATCTGTGTCGCTTGCGGAGCAGCGGAAACAGGTACGCTGGCGAATGCGCTCAGCATACAGCCCGCTACGAAAATAGCGCGAAGTCTCATGGGTTGGGATCTCGTTGTCTGAGTTGGTGTGTGTCGACAGAGAACGCGTTAGGCTCGGTAATGTTCCCAAGCAACGACGGTGGGGTGTGATTGCTGCACCAGTGAAGTCTCAAACGTCTTCCGCGATTGGCGCGCCACTCTCATCGACGAACGCGATGCGGATCATGTTGGTGGCGCCGGGCGAGCCGAGCGGGATACCAGCGGTGATCAGCAGTCCATCGCGCGGCTTTACTAAGCCCTCTTCGAAGGCGATGCGACATGCCTTGCGGACCATGTGCGACAGATTTTCGGGGTCGCCGGTGAGGATCGACTGCACGCCCCACACCAGCGCCAGACGCCTTGCCGTCGATTCCACCGGCGTCAGTCCGATGACCGGAATGCCCGGCCGTTCGCGCGTGACGCGCAGCACTGTTGACCCCGTTGCCGTGTAGCAAACGATCGCGCCGAGCTTCACCGTGTCAGCAATGGCCGAGGCGGCCGCTGCGATCGCGTCAGCGCCGGTCGGCTGCGGCATTGTCTTAGTGGCGTACAAAATGGCTTCATAGACTGGGTCTGATTCAACCTCGATCGCGATCTTGTCCATCATTTGGATGGCTTCGGTCGGATATTGTCCAACTGCGCTCTCAGCCGACAGCATGATGGCATCTGCGCCGTCGAACACGGCGGTTGCAACGTCCGACACTTC
>JAIEPV010000108.1 GCA_019748215.1 Hyphomicrobium sp. | reverse complement strand
CGCATTCGTTTTTGAGTTTTTACATCGCGGCACGCGCCCGCTTCGCTCCTCACGTTTTCAGCCGGTTGCAACCCGCAACCGGGGCTTTCGCTTGAGCTGGAGCATTTTTCGACGAAGTGGATCCCGGTTCATCGTCAGAAAATGCGACACAGCATCATGGTAGAGCGCCGATCTGATGACATCAGATCGCAAAGCGCTCGAAAGCGTTTCGGGCTGACATTGATTTGGCGTGCTTGTCCGATGCTATGACATCGCACTGCGCCCGCCGCCTGCCGGATCGGCTCAACCGGCGCAAACAGAATTGATTCAATCCCAGCGGGAGAAGCTCAAAAGGCGAATGACAGCTTCGCCGTGCCGCCATGCTGTGTCGACAGCTCACCGAAATGGCCATCGTACTGAATGCGCAGCACGGTGCCTGCAACATCGATGAAGTCGATCCCAGCGGCTGCGTCGGCAACCACATCGTCGATTTGCGTCATGATTGAAAACGGCGCGGTCGACACACCAGCGTCGGCAAAGCCGGCTGTCGTTACAAACTCGTTGTTATCGAGCCACGTAACGCCCGCCTTGACGTACGGCCGCGCGATACCGCCGGAACTAAGCTGCACCTGCGTCCCGAGTTCGAGCGACGGCGACACAGTCACGACCGTATCGTTGCTGCTGCGAACATCGAGTGCGATGCCGCCGCCTTGCTCGGTGTAGCCATCGCGATCGAGATTTGTGATCGAGACATCGAGCTGCGGTTTGGCGTACCAGCCATCGAAGACGGTCAGATAACTGCCGGTCAAGCGGCCGGACACGAAGTTGGTATCCGTGTCGGAGGTTGCGGTGTCGCTGAAGCCGCCGAACGAAACCGAGCGTTCATTGTCGAACCAGCCATGGCCGCCGCTGACGCTGGCAGCGAGCAGCCATGGGCCAGGATTGTATTTGAGAACCGCGCCGACATGCACGCGGTCGCCCTCGGATTTGGCGTGACTGGACGACTCGAGGTTCGTTGTCTCAAACCAATGCCGCCACCGACACGCCAGGGGCCGCCAACATCGAGTTGGGCTCCGGTAGAAAAGAACGCGGCCGTTTCATCGAAGCCGACGCCCTGTCTGCCGCCATCGATATCGAGCGATCGCACATTGGCGCGGACCCACAAGCACTGGCCTTCGCGGATAATGGCGTTGCCGTCATCGGGCTCACCAACGGTCTTACAGCTCAACAGCTGACCGGCGAAGGTCGTGCCGGTTCTCAACGCCGATGCATTCGAACCGGCGTCGCCAGTGGGGGCGAGCTGGTCAAGGGCATTGGCAAGACCCTGCTGCGTCGGAACAGTCATCAAGGCCGCTATAAAATCGAGCGAGCCGCCGCCGCTTACGATGTCATTCAACGTCTCGCCGACGCTCGATTGGTTCGCGTTAAGTCCATCGGTATCGACGGGAGGCGGAGGTGTGAAGTCGATGACCGCCTGTAAAGTCAGCGTGTTCAAGTCAGGATAGAGCAGGCTGTAGTTGACAGCTGCTGTGTCGGTGACGGTGAGGCCCGAATTGGTAATGCCGCCGGTTGCCGTCAAAATCGTAAAGGTCTTTTCGAGACCCTTGTTGGCCGACGATGACGCGGGAAAGTTTAAGGGATTGACGACGACCTGGCCGGCGAGTGCGGCTGTGCCGGTGATCGACAGTTTATCAGCCAAGCCCGCGCCGGCGTTGCCCGTCCAGTCGGCATCGACGTTGAAACGCCCTGTCGAGTTCTGCTGATAGGCGCCGGCGATCGCGGTCTCTTGAATGGTGCCGACACCGCCCGGTGACATGCTGCCGAGATTGTAGACGAATGCGTTGACAGAGCTGCCGCTCTCAAAAATGCCGGTCTCGCGGTTGTCGAAATTTGCGTTAGCGCCAGATAGATCGACGTTGCCGATCACCGTTCCACGATTGCCGACATAGACATTCGCGCCGATCCCGCGGATAGCGTTGCCAGAGAGTGCGCTAATGATGCCGTCGTTATTCAGCGTCGCAGTGTTGCCGCTCGCGCTACCGGTCGCGATGTAAACGCCGTAGCCGGCGCTCGATCCGCCTTGAACGGTTCCACCTGTAATATTGACCGTGACGTTCGCTGCCGACCCGTCCGGGCCAGAACCGTTGAGCGCACCTGGCCCACCGGCACTGTAGGCGTGGATCGCGTCGGAATTTGCACCTGATGCGGTGATACCGGCGGAGGACGTGACCGTCACGACACCAGCGTTGCCGCCAACGCCGTTGCCGTTGATCGCGCCGGTTCCGCCGAAGCTCGCGGCGAAGATCGCGTGACTGAGATCGCCGGATGTCGTTATCGCGGCCAATGACGTAACAGCAACCGCCGAGCTATTGCCGCCTACGCCGCCGCTGCCGTTGATCGATCCTGTGCTGCCATAGCTCTCTGCAAAAATAGCTGAAGAGTCATTGCCCTCGGTCGTGATTGCTCCCGAGGATGTAACGGTGACCGTGCCACCATCCCCCGCCGTGCCACCGTTGCCGTTGATGGACCCTGGACCGCCATAGCTCTGCGCAAAAATTGCTGGAGATCCAACGGCGACGGTATTGATGGTGCCTGATGATGTGATGGTGACGGCGCCGCCATCACCGCCGGTGCCATTGTCGCCGTTGATGGCGCCATCGCCGCCACCGCTGAAGACGAGAAAGCCTTCCGTGTAGAGGCCGTTTGCCGTCACGATTGCGGTGGACGTGATGATCAAGTCTTGACCGGTACCACCAGTCCCGCCGGAGCTGTTAATGCTACCGGCTGCCCCGACGACCGTAAAGCCGACCGCTTGGCTATAATCGGCAGCAACCGCGATTGTGCCGTAACAGTTGAGCGTTAGCAGGCCCGGACCGCTATTGAAATCACAACCCGCTTTGGCAGGACCGGCTGCGCCGACGAGACTGCCGAGCATGAGCAGCAAAGCCGAACCCGATATCGAATTTCGAAGATGCGACGGTGTTGCAATGGCGACCGGAATTGGTGCGAGATTGCCGTACATTGCCATGCGCACCCGCGCTCCCAAATCAGTCGTCGTCAGGCGGCGTCCACACCTTCTCGAACCCACCCGCAGTTCATGCGAATGGTGTTAATAAAGTGTCATCGACCGTTTCATTTTAATTTGGGGTGATTCGTTAAATGAGGAGTTAATGCCTATGAGTTATTTCATGATGCCGCGTCTTATGCTTCTGCAACGTTTGCAGAATAGCTACTATTGCGCGTCCAATTCGCCGCGCAGTCAAAGGCGCGACTCAACGTCGATCGTCGATTGACGGCGAAAGTTATCGACGCTCAATGTTGACGCGTAGCCGAGCTGTCGCCCTAGTCTTTATGATTGGTGATCGCGACAAAGGTGTCGTCGTTCTGACAGCGGCGCTCGTGCATGAGAAAATCATAGTACCCGCAGCGGCCTTCGCCCGGGTATGCGCGGCAAGCGGCTGGGCGCGCATGATAGATCGTGCAGCGCCGTTCTTTGGTGTCAAAAAATTGGCAGATGCGGCCGAAGTGTTTGTCGCCTTTGCGGCGCATCAAATATTTGTGGCCGTGACCCTCGCGCGTAAAGCGCTTTTTCGCGACCGCGTAGGCCAGCTTGAAATATTTGGCGAGGCGTTCAACATCGCGTTTCTGCAAAGCGATGACCGGATACGAGCAGCAGTATCCTGGGCACTTCAAACAATTGTACTGAGCCATGTCGCGGGTTGGGTTTCCACAGAACGGATCGGTGATGGAGCCTTGTCGGCGCTAATGTCGTTGGACCCCGTTCCTGATTGAGGCGAAGCCTGATCTCAGTCAAGCGCTGGCAGTCGCGAGACCATTTTTGCCGACACGATAGATGCGCCAGGGCCTGCAGGATGACGCGAGGTTGCGCTTGCTCTGACCCTGTTGACATGTTAGAACAATATGGGAACATTCCTATCGGATTTCATCGCGATTGCAGTATTCGAAAGCGGTGGACAAAGATGGCGAATGCCATGGCCGTTGCGGCGGTGCGCGGCCGGACTGGGTAGGGTTGCGATGTGAAGATTCGTTAGCGGCCTGATGGTTTAGGGACCAAGCCGGCCACATGAGTTGTTACAACTCACAGCACGGGTCGCGGCGAACGCGGCTCATGAGCCGTGATGGTCAAAGCGGGCGTCAGCCGGGGCGAGTCAATGCCTCGGGGCGTCCTGACGTGAAGGAGAACGTAAAATGGCAGGTTCGGTCAATAAGGTCATTCTCGTCGGCAATGTCGGCAAGGATCCGGAGATCCGCCGCACGCAGGACGGTCGCCCGATCGCCAATCTCAGCTTGGCCACCAGCGAAACGTGGCGCGACAAGGCGACCGGTGAAAAGAAGGAAAAGACCGAGTGGCATCGCGTCGTTATTTTTAGCGAACCGCTGTGCAAGGTCGTCGAGCAGTACATCAAGAAAGGCTCGAAGCTCTACGTCGAGGGCGCGCTGCAAACCCGCAAATGGACCGACCAGAGCGGGGCCGAGAAGTATTCAACCGAGATCGTGATCCAGGGTTACAACGGCTCGCTGACAATGTTGGATGGCGGTCGCGCTGGCGCCAGCGGCGGCATGCAGGAAAGCAGTCAGTCCGATTACGGCGTGGATGGCGGCGGATTTGGCTCGGGATCGGGCAGCGGCGGTTACGGCGAGCCAAAGCGAGCAGCAAAACCGGGCGGCGCATCTAAGAGTGCGTCTTTCGACAAGGCGCTCGATGATGAGATCCCGTTCTAAGAACGAGACTATGCTTCATTGTTGATTGATCGCCTGACGGCGGGTTGTGTTTTAGGCCCGCCGCTTGCTTTGACGGGTCGTGATGCGGCAGCGCTCAGGCAGGGTTCGCGCCGCAGCGCTCGAAATACTGGTCACTTGCTCGATGGCGCGCTGCCGCCGCGCAAGTACGCGACAATCTGGGCGCGATCGTCAGCCGACGTCATGCCAGTGTACGGCTTCATGTTGTTGCCGGGCGCGACGGCATCAGGATTGGCAATGAACGCATCGAGCGTTTTCTCGTCCCACGTGATGCCCGAGTTTTTAAGCGACGGCGAATAGGTGTAGCCGTTTTGCTCGCCGGCTTTGCGGCCAACGATGGCTGCAAGGCTCGGTCCCAGACGATGATCGCCGACTTTCACCGCGTGGCAGGTTCGGCACGCATTGTTGAACATCAACTCGCCGGCTTCGCTCTGATTCGACTTGTCTTCCTGACTCTGTGCTGCAGCGGGTGACGGCGGCTCAGCGACGGCAGCCGACGCGAGGCTAAGCCACGCCGCTGACATCACCAGAGTGGTGGGTATGAATGAAAAGCGCATGGGAAATACCTTAGGTTTGCCGAAACCTCTTGCTGCCCGGCTCGCGCAGCTCGTGCGAAGCGAGGCAGTTGTTGCGGTAAAACGCGAGCAACGTTTGATCGTTCCACCGGCGCGGAGATGCCGTGGCGCAGCTAAAACCCGGCGGTTGTTCAGCCGGGTTTGAAGTGCGTCGACGAACCGAAAGTGAAGTCGCGTCTAGGGCGTTGCTGATGGAGCAGGTGTGGAAACGGGCGCAGGTGCCGGTGCGGCAGGTTTCGCGGCCTCTCTCGCCTGATCGATCACGTCCTGTGCGGCTTTTTTTGCCCTCTCGAAGGCCGGCCCTGATTTCTCTTTCGCCGCATCCATCGCATCTTTGGCGGTAACAGCCGACTTATCGCGCAGCTCCTCGCCTTTTTCGACAGCCCGCTCGTACAGGCCTTTTTTCGGCGAGACGCGCTTGAACGCTGGCGCGCTGGTCAATGCCTCCTTGGTGGCGGCTGGCATGATGACGTGCATTTTTCCGTCAGTGACTTCGAGCTGCAAGGCGGACGTCGTCACGCCGACCTTCTTTTCGCCGAGGCCGAGGATGCCGCCGACGCCCATGACGACGCCGACGACGTGGTCGTCATTTCCGACAATGAGATCTTCGATGTCACCGATAATCTTGCCGTCGCTATCGTGCACCTTGGCGCCGATCAGCCGGTCCTTGGCGAGATACTCGGTCATCTTCTGCTCGGTGATGAAGGTCGCGGTGTCATCGGCGCGCACGGCGACAGCGGCGAGTGTGCTCAGCACGGCAGCACCGGTGATGGCTGAGGCGAGACGTGAGAAGCGACCGAAGTTTAGCATGACGAATATCCTCTTTTTTCAGTGTCGGATCGAAGCTCAGCGACCGGATCGAACCGCCAGATGTGTCCAGTGTCACGATGCTGGGGCGCGTCGGGTGGTTGCTCATCTGCGTTGGACAGCGGCTGCTTGCGGTCTAATTCCAGAGTATGACCGCAGCAAGTCTGAGCGCGCGGCCACGGCGTAATGGACCTCATCGCAAGACATTGAAAAATATAAGTAATATTTTATTCCTATAGCTCGTGTCACGTCGCCGCGCGGTTGGAATGGGGCGGGTTTTCCTATACACTACCGAAGTTGATTTGATCGCCCCGGCGAGCCTTCGTTCGCCGGGTCACATTTCTTGAAAGACCCGATCCCTTGGCAGACAATAGCGACGACGAAAAGCCAACAGGCCGCGAGCCAAGCGACATTCGCCCGATAACGATCGCCGAAGAAATGAAGCGCTCGTATCTCGACTACGCGATGAGCGTCATCGTGAGCCGTGCACTCCCCGACGTGCGAGACGGCTTGAAGCCCGTGCACCGTCGCATTCTCTATGCCATGAGCGAACTCGGCCTCGACTGGAACAAAAAATACGTCAAGTCGGCGCGCATCGTCGGCGAGGTGATGGGCAAGTACCATCCGCACGGCAACCTGGCAATTTACGACGCGCTAGTGCGGCTGGCGCAGGATTTTTCGATGCGCGTTCCGCTCGTCGACGGGCAGGGCAACTTCGGCTCGATCGACGGCGATCCGCCAGCGGCCGAACGTTATACGGAAAGCAAGCTCGCCAAGGTGGCGTCGTTCCTGCTCGACGATCTCGACAACGCCACGGTCGATTTTCGCGACAACTACGACGGACAATTGCAAGAGCCGTCCGTGCTGCCGGCAAAATTTCCGAACCTGCTGGTCAACGGTGCGGGTGGCATCGCGGTCGGCATGGCGACCAATATCCCGCCGCACAATCTCGGTGAAATCATCGACGCCTGCATGGCCGATTTGGACAATCCCGAAATCACTATCGATGAGCTGTGCGGCATCGTGCAGGGACCGGATTTCCCAACCGGCGGCATCATCCTGGGCCGCGGCGGAATTTTGTCGGCGTATCACAAATCGCGCGGCTCGATCATCATGCGCGCCCGCGTCAAGATCGAGAATGTCCGCAAGGATCGCGAAGCGTTGATCATCACCGAGATTCCGTATCAGGTGAACAAGCGTGTCTTGATCGAAAAGATCGCCGATCTGGTGCGCGACAAGAAGCTCGAGGGCATCTCTGATTTGTGGGATGAAAGCAATCGCGAAGGTATCCGCGTCGTCATCGAACTGAAGCGCGACGCCGTTGCCGATGTTGTGCTGAATAACCTCTACAAGTTCTCGGATCTGCAAACGTCGTTTGGCGCCAATATGCTGGCGATCAACAGCGGGCGGCCCGAAAGCCTCAATCTCAAGGATATGATTTCAGCATTTACTGCGTTCCGCCAAGAGGTGGTGACGCGGCGGATCAAGCATCTGCTGACCAAATCGCGTGATCGCGCCCATGTGCTGGTTGGACTTGCCATCGCTGTCGCCAATATCGACGAGATCATCAAGCTGATCCGCTTTTCAGCGTCTCCCGCTGACGCCAAAGAACAGCTAATGGGACGCGACTGGCCAGCGAAAGACATGGCACCGCTCATCGAGCTGATTGCCGACCCGCGCCACCGGCTGAACGAAAACGGCAGCTATCGCCTGTCGGACGAACAAGCCAAAGCCATTCTCGAATTGCGCCTTGCACGACTCACCGCGCTCGGCCGCGACGAGATCGCGGACGAGTTGAACAAGATCGCGACCGAGATCAAAGAGTACCTATCGATCCTCGCGTCGCGGGCGCGCGTCGTCGATATCGTCAAAGGTGAATTGACGGCCATCAAGGCCGAATTCGCAACGCCACGCAAAACCGAGATCATGGACTTTGACGGCGACGTCGAAGACGAGGATCTGATCCAGCGCGAAGACTGCGTCGTCACGGTTTCTCACAAGGGCTACATCAAGCGCGTGCCGCTGGCGGCATACCGGGCCCAAAAGCGGGGCGGCAAAGGCCGATCCGGCATGGCGACGCGGGACGAAGATTTCGTCACGCAGCTGTTTGTCACCTCGACGCATTCTCCAGTGCTGTTCTTTTCCTCGCGCGGCATGTGTTACCGCATGAAGGTGTGGCGCCTACCGGCAGCGTCTCCGCAGTCGCCGGGTAAAGCCCTGATCAATCTCTTGCCGCTGGGCGAAGGCGAAGTCATCACGTCGATCCTGCCGCTGCCGGAGGATGCAGCTACGTGGAGTGAGCTTGAACTGATCTTCGCGACGCGGTCGGGCAACGTGCGCCGCAATGCGCTGGGAGATTTTGAGAGCATCAATCGCAATGGCAAGATCGCCATGAAGCTCGATGAGGGCGATCGCATCGTGCAGGTGGCCATCGCAAAGTCCGACGACGATGTGCTGCTGACGACAGCCCAGGGTCAGTGCATCCGCTTTTTGATCAGCGATGAAGTGCGCCTGTTCAAAGGCCGCGACTCAGACGGCGTGCGCGGTATTCGCCTCGAAGACGACGATGAAGTGATTGCGATGGCCATCCTCGATCACGTCGAGGCAACGGCGGACGAGCGCTCGGGCTACCTGAAGCAGGCTTCAGCGTTGCGCCGGGCCGATGAGACGGAAGAGGCAGAAATAGTTGCCGAACCGGACGGCGAAGAAGCCGCCGGCAACGGTACGGAATTGGCGCCGGAACGCTTCGCCGAACTGCAATCGCGGGAGCAATTCGTGCTGACCGTCTCGGCCAAAGGCTTCGGCAAGCGGTCGTCGTCCTATGAGTATCGGACCAGCGGGCGCGGCGGCAAAGGCATCGTCGCGATGGTGGTGAATGAGCGCAACGGCCGCATGATCGCCTCGTTCCCGATCGCCGACAACGATCAGATCATGCTGGTGACGGACGGCGGCCAGCTGATCCGCTGTCCGGTACACGATATCCGCATCGCCGGCCGCAATACCCAAGGGGTTCGCATTTTCAAAACGGACGGGACCGAAAAGGTCGTTTCGGTCGAGCGCATCACCGAAGATGAAAGCGAGGTCGGCGAAGATGAGAGCCAGCAACGCAACGCATCTCCCGTTGACCTTGATGGGTGAAGATCGGCCGGCCCACTTGCTCTCGCGCGTCGCTGGTGGCTAATTGCCGGCCATGATCCGCATCGGCTTTTATTCAGGCTCCTTCGATCCCGTGACGCTCGGCCATACCGACGTCATTCGCCGGGCGGCGCATCTCGTCGACAGGCTCGTCATTGGTATCGGCGTCAATCCGGGCAAGGCGGCGATGTTCACCGACGCGGAGCGTGTTGCCATGCTGGAGCATGATGTGCGGACCATCGCCGAGGCGACGGGCTGCAAGATTTCGGTGGTGACGTTTGCCGGACTGGCCGTCGAGGCGGCGATCGCGCACAAGGCCAGCGTCATCATCCGAGGTCTGCGCGACGGCACCGATTTCGATTATGAAATGCAGATGGCCGGCATGAACGGCGAAATGGCGCCTGAGGTCCAGACGGTTTATGTCTCGGCATCGCCGACAGTCCGTCATATCGCAGCCAACCTCGTCCGCGCCGTGGCCAGCATGGGCGGCGATGTGACGCCGTTTGTGTCGAAGGATGTCGCCAAACGTTTGAAGGCGAAAGCGCAGAAACGGATCTGAAGCATGCGCGCATTACTGCTCACGCACACGGCGGTAAAGCGCGATCTGCTGGCGCGTGTTCGGCTGGTACCGCTTGGCCATGTCACCACCGTCGATACACTCGCGCGGGACGGCAACGTCACTATGCCGCTGATCAGAACCGTGCTCGCCAACCTCACGGAAGATGAACGCGACGGCGTACCGTGGCATCGCGTCGTCGCGAAGGGCGGTGCGATTGGGCGCGGGCCAACGCGCGATGCCCAGTTCGCGCGCTTGGTGCGCGAGGGCGTGCTCATCTCTCCGGCCGGTGTGGTGCAAGATCTGGCGCGGGTGTGCCTGACATCGTGCGATGCTGCGACGCTGGCTGCGGCAGACAGGCTGGCTGCTCCGCGTGGCGCGGCGGGTCATTCCCCAAGCCCGCAGAAATCTCGCGGGATGCGCGGCCAGCCGAGCGGCAGTGGTGGCCTTTGACGCGCACTGTGGCGTAGTCACTGTCGCCTGAGTTTAAGGACGGTCTTGCAGCGACGCTTGCAGGATGGCCGTCAAATCGCCATAAGGACCGCCACACATCCGCTCCGGCCGGGTCTATGGCGCCTGTCAGCGCTCCGCCCGGCGAGCTGGTCCTCGACCTGCAAGGTGATTGCAACGTGGGCTGACATGTCTTTGTCGTGGGCCCCATGCCGACCAAGCTTGGAGTGGCCGACCTAATCAAGAGGATCCCCATGAAACGCGTTGTCTTCGCACTCGCCGCGCTCACTGCGGCGTCGCTTCCGGCTGCGGCCGCCGGCGATAAGCTGATCATCGAATTGAAGTCCGGCAAGGTCGTCGTGCAGCTTCGTCCCGATCTCGCCCCAAAGCACGTCGAGCGCTACAAGACCCTAGCGTCGCAAGGCTTCTATAATGGCGTGAAATGGCACCGCGTCATGGACGGCTTCATGGCGCAAACAGGCGATCCAACTGGGACCGGAGTGGGGGGATCCAAATTGCCGGATCTTCCGGCTGAGTTCACGCAGGAGCCCTACAAGCGCGGAACACTCGGCGCGGCGCGCACCGCTAACCCGGATTCAGCAAACAGTCAGTTTTTCATCTGCTTCGATGACACCGGATGCCGGGGCCTAACCGGGCAATACACGGTCTGGGGTCAGGTGATCGAGGGCATGGAACTGGTCGATAAGATCAAGCGCGGCGCTCCCGGCTCCGGCACCGTCGACGAGCCCGATGTGATGGTCAAAGTCTCGGTCGAATAAATCGGCGAAACATAATCAAAAAAAGGAGGGCCACATGGCCGCTGCAACCGATCCCGAGAACACGCTGATTATCGAAACCAGTCAGGGCAAGGTGGTCATCGCGCTGCGTCCCGATCTGGCGCCCAAGCACGTCGAACGTCTCAAAACACTGGCGCGCGCCGGATTTTACGACGGCATCGTGTTTCATCGCGTCATCAAGGGCTTCATGGCGCAAACCGGCTGCCCGAAAGGTCAGGGCACGGGGTCGTCCGAGCTGCCAAATTTGGCGGCAGAGTTCAATGGAGAATCGCACGTTCGCGGCGTGTGCTCGATGGCGCGTTCATCGAACCCGAATTCGGCCAACAGCCAATTTTTCATCTGCTTCGACGATGCAACATTTCTCGACAAGCAATATACCGCTTGGGGGAATGTGATCGAGGGCATGGAGAACGTCGATAAGCTTGCGGTCGGCGAGCCGCCACGCGCGCCCGACAAGATGATTTCGGTGCGCGTTGCAGCTGACGTCGCGTGATG
The DNA here is from genome assembly GCA_019748215.1 of Hyphomicrobium sp. Lineage (GTDB taxonomy): Bacteria > Pseudomonadota > Alphaproteobacteria > Rhizobiales > Hyphomicrobiaceae > Hyphomicrobium_B. The sequence continues at coordinate 39,495 of JAIEPV010000108.1, read as the reverse complement.
TCCGTGCAAACCGACGTCACCGACAATGCGCTCGCACGCCAGTCATCGATTTTCGCTGTGGTGTCGCTGGCGGGGATCGCTGGCGCGGCCGGTGTTGGCCTTGCGGCGGTTGCCGCGCATCGTATCGAGAGCCCGGCGCTGGCAACCGCAGCAACAATGCTCATGATTCATGCCGTCGGCGTTCTTGGGCTGGCAGCAATCGCGCAACGGGCCGCCTCAACCGGAGTATGGCTCAGCATCGCAGCCCTGATGTTGATAGCTGTATCGTTGTTCAGCGGCGATATTGCGCTGAACACGGTTGCTGGACGCCACATCTTCCCGATGGCGGCGCCTATTGGGGGCAGCACACTGATTGTCAGTTGGGTGGCGGTGGCAATCCTGGCTGCCGTTTCGTCTGTAAAAACGCGTCGGTAGGTGCAAGGCGAGACGTGTAAGCCGTGCGCACAGAGCTGTTTGATTTCGAGCTTCCAGAGGGCGCCATCGCCCTGCATCCGGCTTCGCCGCGCGATGCGGCGCGGATGCTTGTCGTAAAGCCGGTGTCCGGGTCGTGTGCGCGCGATGATGCCGACCTCGACGATCGCAGCGTTCGCGATCTGGCGGAACTGCTGCGGCCTGGCGACGCGCTGGTGTTCAACGATACGCGCGTCATTCCGGCAGCGCTCAGCGGTGTTCGCCTGCGAGGCGAAACACAGGCGAACATCGCCTTCAATCTGACCAAACGGATCGATGCCAACCGCTGGCGGGCGTTTGCACGGCCGGCCAAGCGGCTCGACGTCGGTGATCGCGTTCAGCTCGGCACGCTTCATTCAACCTGTTTGGCTGGCGCGCTCGACGCGACCGTTTCAGTGAAAGGTGATGCTGGCGAGGTTGAGCTTACGTTCGATCTTTCAGGCGAGGTGCTTGATGCAGCGATTGCTGCTGCGGGCGTCATGCCGCTGCCGCCCTATATTGCGTTGAAGCGCCCTCCCGACGACAGCGATCGGCTGAGCTATCAGACGATTTACGCCGACAAGGATGGCGCGGTAGCGGCGCCGACAGCAGGTCTGCATTTTACGCCTGAGCTATTCGCTCGCCTCGATGCACGCGGCATCTCGCGCCATTTCGTGACGCTGCATGTGGGCGCTGGAACGTTTCTGCCAGTGAAGACCGACGATACCACCGAGCATGTGATGCATTCGGAGTGGGGTGACATGCCCGCTGCCGTCGCTGACGCACTCAACTCAGCCCGCGCGCGCGGCGGGCGCATCGTCGCGGTCGGCACCACGTCTCTCCGGGTTCTTGAGAGCGCGGCCGATGATACCGGCCGCGTCCAGCCATGGACGGGCGACACGTCGATCTTCATCACGCCCGGTTATACATTCAAAGCCGTCGATCTGCTGATGACTAATTTTCATTTACCGCGCTCGACGCTGTTCATGCTGGTAGCGGCGTTCTCGGGCCTCGGCACGATGCGGGCCGCTTACGGCCATGCCATTGCATCGGGTTATCGCTTCTATTCATATGGCGATGCGTCGCTGTTGTATCCGGCGGGCGCGGGGAGGTTCGATGGATGACGACCTAGCCAGTATGAGCCGCGAGCAGCTCATCGCCGAAGTCGCGACGTTGCGCGCCGGCATCCGCCGTCACCGCGACGCGTCAGGCCACGATTTATGCTGGTACCATCCGCAATTGTGGGCGCTGCTGCCGGAACCGACGCCGCCGTCCATCGCCTTGCCGCCGTGGGATAAATTCATGCGCGGCTGTCTTGCCTTTCGCACTTCACTCGACCAACAGGCGCTGGGCGCACCTGTGCATGACAAAGAATTCAATGGCTGACACGTTCGGGTTTCAACTGCTGGCACAAGATGGCTTGGCACGTCGCGGTGAAGTGACCACACCGCGTGGCGTCATTCGCACGCCGGCGTTCATGCCGGTCGGCACGGTTGCGACGGTCAAAGCCATGTACCTCGATCAGGTTCGTCAAGCCGGGGCCGATATCCTGCTCGCCAACACTTACCATCTGATGCTGCGACCGGGAGCCGAGCGTGTCGCCAAGCTCGGAGGTCTGCATAACTTTATGCGTTGGGACGGACCGATCCTGACGGATTCTGGTGGCTTCCAGGTCATGAGCCTGTCCAAAATTCGCAAAATCACCGAGGAAGGCGCGCAATTCCAGTCGCACCTCGATGGCTCGCCGCACATGCTGTCGCCGGAGCGATCGATCGAGATTCAATGCCTGCTCGGCGCCGATATCCAGATGCAATTCGATGAGTGTATCGAGCTACCCGCCGCGCCGAAGGAGGTGGAGCGGGCGATGCAGTTGTCGCTGCGCTGGGCCGAGCGATCGAAGCGGGCCTTCGATGATCAGGTGAGGGCCGGCGGGGCGACGCACGGCCAGGCGTTGTTCGCCATCGTTCAAGGTGGCGTCGATCCAGACATGCGGCGGCGGTCGGCCGAGACGCTGGTCGATATGGAGTTTCCAGGCTACGCCATCGGCGGGCTAGCCGTTGGCGAAGGTCATGAGGCGATGATCGCGACGCTGGCGGAGACGCTGCCATTTTTGCCGTCAACAAAGCCGCGCTATCTGATGGGCGTTGGCACTCCGCTGGATTTGATCGAGGCCGTGCGGCTTGGTGTCGATATGTTCGACTGCGTGATGCCGACCCGCAATGGCCGCCATGGCTACGCGTTTACGTCGGCTGGCCCACTCAACATGCGCAACGCCCGGCATGCTGAGGATATGTCGCCTATCGATGCGGAAAGTTCATGTCCGGCGGCGCGCGAGTATTCACGCGCCTACGTGCATCATTTGATGAAATCGGGAGAGTCGCTCGGGGCCATGATCCTGTCGTGGATCAACACGACCTTCTATCAAGATCTGATGGCGGCGATGCGGAGCGCGATTGAACAGCACCGTTTCGACGCTTGGGCGGAGGAAACCAAAGCGCGCATCATTGCGCCGCCAAAATCCGCTCAGTCCGTGATGTGACGCGCTCGCGGTGGACGAGATACAACCCCGACGCAATGACGACGCAAGAGCCAGCCAACGTCCAGTGATCGGGGACGTCGCCAAACACGAGATAGCCGAGGCCGACCATGCTGAGCAGCTGGAAATACAGGAACGGCGACACGCTCGATGCCGGCGCGAGGCGATAGGCGAAGATCAACAGATAATGGCCAAGTCCGCCAAATGCGCCGAGGCTGGCCAGCATCAGCCACGTCCAGCCGTCCGTCGGCCAAACCCAAGAAGGGATGGCGATGAAAGCGCCGCCGATGGTGCCGGCGATGAGCGCGTAAAACAGCGTCACCAGAGGTGGATCGAACGTCGACAAGCGCCGCGTCACGATCATGAACAATGCGTAGCAGAGCATCGACAAGAATGAGACGGCGAAGGCCCAATGCACGTCAGTGACGCCCGGCCGAACAACAATCAGAATACCAACAAAACCTGCGACCACAGCCAGCGCTCGGCGCCAGCCGATGTATTCACCCAGCAGCGGTCCGGCAAGACAGGCGACGACCAGCGGGGCCAGAAACGCAATCGACACCGTTTGATCGAGACGGAGATATTTGACGGCAATGAAGTTGCACGCCGTCGTCGCCACCATCAGGCAAGAGCGGATCGTCTGCAGGCCGAGTTTTTGCGTGCGAAACAAACTCGGGATGCGCGCTGGACCGAGAATGGCGACCATCATCAAAAACTGGCCGACGAAGCGGAGCCACACGACTTGGGCTGTGGGAACGCCGGTGTGCGTAATGAGAAACTTGGCCGTCGTGTCGAGGCACGAGAACAGCGTCACGGCAAGGCACATCAGCCCGATCGCCTTCAGGCGGTCGGGCAGGGCGGCGATCGCGCGTTGGGTGAGCTTGATCGATAGCATGACTTCACAGTTGGCAGCGATCCGACGTGAGCCGGTCGCGGAATTCTCATACAGGAGTTCGCCGATCGTGCGGGAGCTGATGACGCCGGGATGGCGCTTAGCGGATATGCACCACATGCATGCGGCGGCGGGCTCGCTCGCAATGGCGCCAAACCGTTTCTGCCGTCTCTCAGTATCGACATGCTCAACTCGCGCGTGTGGCGACCAAAAAGGCCATTCATATTGAGCCTTCCCCCGGCGTGACCTTTTGCGTGCGCGCGGGCGAGGCCGCAAGGCTTGCGCGGGGCCAAAAAGCCGGGTAACCCCTCAGCTCTGGGGGCCCGTAGCTCAGCGGTAGAGCATCGGACTTTTAATCTGAGGGTCGTTGGTTCGATCCCAACCGGGCCTACCAGCCAATTCATAGGCCCTCATTGCGAGTGGCTCCACCCTGCGACAGGCGCGATCGCGAGGGAGCGCGCGTATGGCGACTCTTAATTTCGGTCGGGCAAACCGTGCGGTCCGACGTTTCGGATGCCTGCATCTTTCACATGCGTGGAGAGTTCCCGTGATTGCGAGCATCCGCCGTCTGCCGATCATCGTTGGTGCGATGAGCATCTTCACCATGGTTACGGCTGCCGGCATGACATCGCCCGCTGCCGCCGCGTGCGGCAATGGCGCTGGCGGTTTCAACGCGTGGCTCGATGATTTCAGGGGGCGCGCGGCGGGAGCCGGCCTTTCGGCGAAGGCGATAGCGTCCGGTCTCAATGGCGTGAGCTACGATCCTGCAATCATCCGCCTCGATCGTAACCAGCATTCATTCAAATTGAGCTTTGCGGCCTTCTACGCGCGACGGGTCGACGGCGGCATGATCGCCAAAGGGCGAAGGCTGATGGCGCAACATGGCGGCACGCTCGATAAGATCGAAGCGCGCTTCGGTGTACCGCGCGAAGTTATTGTCGCCATCTGGGGCTTGGAGACGAATTACGGCGCCAACATGGGTAGCAAATATTCCATCGTCCAGTCGCTGGCGACGCTGGCCTACGATTGCCGCCGCTCGGCGTTTTTCACAGGGCAACTGCTCGACGCCTTGCGCATCATCCAGCGGGGCGACATGTCCGTTGGTCAGATGCGCGGCGGGTGGGCTGGAGAAATCGGCCAGACGCAGTTTTTGCCGACGCCCTACGTCAAGTTCGCCGTCGATTTCAACGGCGACGGACGGCGCAATTTGATTTCGAGCGTGCCCGACGTGCTGGCATCCACGGCGAATTTTCTCAAAGCCCACGGCTGGAAAGCGGGTCAGCCCTTTGGTCCGGGTTCGGCAAACTATGGCGTGTTGAACGATTGGAATAGCGCTGGCGTCTATCAGCAGACGATCGCCAAAATGGCCGCGCAAATGCGCTGAGCGCGGTCGTTAGTCGTCGAGCCGGAGCACATTGACGATTGTGCCGGCTGGCATGGCTGGAGCATCGAGCGGCACGACGATTAGTGCATCGGCTTTCGCAAGCAATGACGTCATCGAACTGTCCTGACTTGGCAACGGCGTGACACGCGGCGGCGATGTCGAGATGTCCAAGGTTGCGCGCATGTAGTGCTGGCGCGGGCCGTTGGCGGGCAGCGTCGTCGTCAACTCTGCAGTGATTGTCGGTTGCGTGTCGTCGCGGCCGAGCATTTTGGCAATCAGCGGTATCAGAAAAATGCGCGCAACGAGCATGGCCGAGACCGGATTGCCTGGCAGGCCGACAACGCGTTGCGTCTTGCCAGCAATTGTCCGCGTGCCAAAAAACATCGGTTTGCCGGGCCGCATGGCGATTTTATAAAATTGAAGCGCCGCGCCTGCGGCTTCTAACGCCGGGCGCACCAGATCATGGTCGCCGACCGATGCGCCACCGGTGGTGACGAGGATGTCCGCGTTGTCGCCGTGAGAAATTTTATCTGACAGACTGTCGAAGGTGTCGTCGGCGATGCCAAGCAGTTTTGCTGTGCCGCCTGTGGCGTCGACCATCGCGGCGAGCGCGTAAGATGTCGAAGCGATGATTTGGCCGTCGCTCGGGGTTACGCCGGCTGCCACCAATTCATTGCCGGTGGCGAGAATGGCGACGATGGGCTTGCGATAAACCGGCAGTGCCGCGTGACCGGCGGCGGCGGCGATTAGAATATCTCGCGAGGTGATGATTTTTCCAACGCCAAGCAAGGCATCACCAGCTTTGAAATCCTGGCCGCGCGGGCGAATGTGTTGGTTGCACTTCGGCACCTCGACGATGCACACGGTATCTTCAATGCGCTCGGTATCTTCCTGAATGACAATCGCGTCGGCGCCGCTTGGCACCGGGGCGCCAGTAAAAATGCGCACCGCTTGACCTACGCCAACGGTTCCTCGAAAGGCCGTTCCTGCCGCCGACTGGCCGATGATCGTCAGGGTGCTGCGAGCGGCGCTGCAATCGGCGGAGCGCACGGCGTAGCCATCCATGGCGGATGCGTCGAAGGGTGGATTGGTGAGGCGCGCTGCAAGTTGCTCAGCCAGCGTTCGGCCAGCGGCAGCGCGCAAACCAACCACTTCGTGGCCGAGCGGCGAGACACCGGCGAGCACGCGATCGAGAGCGTCCGCGACAGTCAGCAGCGCCATGGCTCATTGCCCTTGCGTCGATTTTATACTGTCTGACGCACGGAAGGTGCCCGACCGGCCACCGGATTTTTCAATCAGGCGAATATCACCGATGATCATGTTTTTATCGGCGGCTTTCAGCATGTCGTACAGCGTCAGACAGGCGACGGTGACGGCGGTGAGCGCTTCCATCTCGACACCGGTTTGGCCGGAGACTTTGACTTCGGCCGAGACGTGCACGCCGGCTGGATCGCGCGAGGTTTTGAAATCGACGGTGGCTTTGGTGATGGCGAGCGGATGGCACAGCGGGATCAGGTCGTGCGTGCGCTTGGCCGCCATGATGCCGGCGATGCGGGCCGTTGCCAGCACGTCACCCTTTTTGGCCGTGCCGGTTTCAATCAGCGCCAGCGTGTCGGCATGCATCGTGATGAAGCCTTCCGCCGTCGCTGACCGCGCCGTTGCATCTTTGCCCGACACATCGACCATGCGAGCCTGGCCTTGATCATCGAGATGCGAGAGCTTGCTCATGAGCCCTTGCTCCGCTTTAGGAGCGTGCGCGTCGCGGCGGCTACATCATCTTGGCGCATCAGGCTTTCGCCGACGAGATAGGTTTGAACGCCGACGTTCGCCAGCCGCGCTATATCGGCGGGAGTCGCGATGCCGCTCTCGCCGACGACGATACGATCCTTTGGTACCAGCGGAGCCAGAGCTTCTGTGGTGGCGAGAGTGACGTCAAAGGTTTTGAGATTGCGGTTGTTGATGCCGATCAGACGGCAATCGAGTTTCAAAGAGCGGTCGAGTTCAGCTTTGTCGTGGACCTCTGCAATCGCATCCATGCCCCAGTCCTTCGCAGCAGCGGCGAGATCGGCGGCGGTCGCATCATCGACCTCGGCGAGGATGATCAAAATGCAATCGGCGCCGCACGCGCGCGCCTCGGCCACCTGATAGGTATCGATCATGAAATCCTTGCGCAGAACCGGCAATGCGCAGGCCGCACGTGCGGCGACCAAGTAGGCGGGCGCACCTTGGAACGACGGTGCATCGGTGAGGACCGATAGGCATGCCGCCCCGCCAGCCTCATAGGCTTTGGCCAGTGCCGGTGGATCGAAATCGGGCCTGATCAACCCTTTCGACGGCGACGCCTTTTTGATTTCGGCGATCAGCGCCGGTTTGCCGGCTGTGTGTTTGGCTTCAATGGCCGCCGCAAACGGCCGCACGCGTGGAGCTGACCGCGCGTACTCGGCGATGACGCGCAGAGGCTTGATGTGCTTGGCGCGGGCGACTTCTTCGCGCTTGTAGGCGGTGATCTTTTCGAGAATGTCGGCCATCTGATTAGACCACCTCGTTCGTGGCGGCGACGAGCCGATCAAGCGCGCCGGCCGCGCGGCCGGTGTCGATCGATACTGCCGCCTTCGCCACACCGTCCTTCAAGTTCGTGGCCTTGCCGGCCACAATGAGAGCCGCAGCGGCGTTCAGCAGTACGATGTCGCGATAGGCGCCGGGCTCGCCTTGCACCAGTGCGCGAAGCGCTGCGGCGTTGTGGGCGGCGTCGCCACCTTTCAGCGCGGTCAAAGACGCGCGCGCCAAGCCCGCATCCTCAGGTGTCACCTCGAACACAGAAATTGTTCCGTCGCGCAACTCGGCAACTGTGGTCGAGCCGGTCGTGGTCAGTTCATCCATGCCGTCGCAGCCGTGCACGACCCAGGCATGAACCGAGCCGAGGTTTCGTAAGACGTGCGCGATCGGCTCGACCAGTTTGCGATCATAGACGCCGAGCACCTGACGTTTGACTTCGGCGGGATTGCACAATGGCCCAAGCACGTTGAACAGCGTGCGCAGGCCGAGATCGGCGCGGATCGGGGCCCAGGTTTTCATGGCTGGATGATACAGCGGTGCCCACAGGAAGCCGACACCTGACTCATTGATGGCGCGCGATACGGCGACCGGCGGCACGTCCAATTTCACGCCGAGGGCCGCCAGCACATCGGACGCACCCGACAGCGACGTCACGGCGCGGTTGCCGTGCTTGGCGACGGTGACGCCGGCGCCGGCTGCGACGAAGGTGGCCGCCGTCGAGACGTTATAGGTGCCGTGGCTGTCGCCACCGGTGCCAACGATATCGACGGCGTTCGGCGGCGCATCGACGGTGCGCATGCGGCTGCGCAGGAATTTGGCGGCTCCGGTGATTTCATCGATGGTTTCGCCGCGCACGCGCAAACCCATCAGAAATGCGCCCATGGCGACCGGTGTGGCGATGCCCGACATCATCAGATCGAGCGCGTCCTGCATCTCGTCGTCGCTCAACGTGCCGCGATCGGCGATGCGCGACATCAAATGCTTCAGGGCTTGGGCTGGATTGATCACGGATCACGCGGCCTTGCGATGCTTCGGGTTAAATCCGGCAAGCCGTAGGAAGTTGGCCAGTAACTCGTGGCCTTGTTGCGAGGCGATACTTTCGGGATGGAATTGCACGCCGTGTACGGGATGCGTCTTATGCTGCAGTCCCATGATGATACCGTCCGCCGTCTCGGCCGTGATCTCGAGGCAATCGGGCAGCGTCGCGCGCTCGACGATGAGCGAATGATAGCGCGTGATCTCGAATGCGGAAGGCAGCCCCGAGAAAATGCCGTGCCCAGTGTTCGTGATGGTCGACAATTTGCCATGCATCGGCTGCGGTGCGCGGATCACTTTGCCGCCATAGGATTGGCCGATCGACTGATGCCCGAGGCAGACGCCGAGCAATGGAATGGTCGGGCCAGCGGCTTTGATGAGATCGAGACAGACACCGGCTTCATTGGGTGTGCAGGGCCCTGGCGACAGCACGATCGCTTGCGGTTTTTGCGCCATGACGTCGGCAACGGAAATCTTGTCGTTGCGCACGACGATGCTTTCGGTGCCAAGCTCGCCCAGATAGTGGACGAGATTGTAGGTAAAGCTATCGTAGTTATCGATCAGGATGAGCATGGGGCATCCATCTAAGAGGTGGTCGGCGTAAGCGCGATAGGATGTCGGCGTTTGACTGTCGCCGATAAGATTGGCTGTGGTGTGCCGTGTCAGGACGGCAGCGTCAAGCGCGGTACTTGGCGCGGTCCTTGGCGCGGTACTTGGCTCAGTACTGGGCTCAGTCCCTGGCACGGTCCTTCGGCGTGATAAACCGTTCGAGAACCCCGGTCGCGGCGGCGATATCGCGCCAAGCGGTTGCCTCGAAGCCGATCACGGCAAGCGCCCCGGTCGGAAATTTATCCTGCAACCGGATCATTGCGCGCGCATCGCCTCTGCCGGCCAGCATGACGGCGCAACTATGCAGGCCGGGATTATGCCCGATCACGAGCACCGACGACGGCTGGCCGTCGTCGTCCTGGGTCACGTGCTGCAAACGGCCGATCAAATCCTGGGCACTGGCGAGGTAGAGCCGATCTTCGAATTCAATGGTGGTCGAGCCGATGAGCGGCAGCAGGCCCGTCAGCGTCGCGCGGGTGCGCCGCGATGTTGAACAGAGGACAAGTTCGGGCGCGAGACCGAGATCAACGATTGCGCGCCCCATGACGGGTACCGCCGCCTCGCCGCGCGCATTGAGCGGGCGGTCGAAATCGTCGAGAGCTGGTTGATCCCAACTGGATTTGGCGTGGCGGAGAAGCGCGAGCGTCAGCATGATATCCGAAAGTCACAATGAGACGAGCTGGAAATCCCCGATTGGCGGCGAACCGCTTTGACATTGGGGCTTGAGGTCGAGGCCCGCAATCGCCACCTTAGCGTAATCGACGGTCGCAAGTGAACCGCATGGATCACACTATGACAATCGCAGGTGCCGCGCGGCTTTCAAGGAGGGTTGGTGCATGATCGCAACCTTCTTCGAGATCGTCCTTTACATCGTGCAATCACTGCTCGTGATCGTCTGGTGGATCGCCGGATACCTGTTCTGGGTTTTCGTGTGGCTCGTGCTGCCGTTTGCAGTTGTCGCTTACGTCGCCATGCGGGTCGCTGAAAAGGTATTTGGCCAACAGGTCGTTCGCGCTTGGCTGATGGAACGGTCGCGGCGATTGGGCGGCGGGATCTGGGAGCGGTTGAGCCGCCTGCTGGTGGCGTCGAGCGTGTTACCGTTCCGGGTGCTGTTCTGGTTCGCAATCTATGCCATATGGCACAGCTTCGTCAGCTTGCTGTGGACGCCTAAGTGGCGACCATGGTCGCGCGCGTGGGGTAAGCGCTGGAAACCAGTAAAGCCGTCGCCACCGTCATCGGCGCGGGCATCAACGGCTGGCAAGCCGCGCGTCGCGTAAGACAAATGCGGCGTTTCGTTTACGCTGACAACGCGACTGAGAAAACTGGCGCTGCGCAAATCGGCCGTTAGCCGAATGGCCCACCATTGCCGCTGCCGCCCGGGCCTGAACTTGAATTCTGGGTGGCTCGACCGGCTTTGGCCGCAAACCGCACGGCTTCCTCTGCCGCTCGGACGACAGCCTTGGCTTTATTGATGCACTCCTGCTGTTCATTTTCAGGGATGCTGTCGTGCACGACACCGGCACCCGCCTGCACGTGCAGCACGCCATCCTTGACGATCGCCGTGCGCAGCACGATGCAGGTGTCCATTTCGCCGCCTGCGGAAAAATAGCCGACGCATCCGGCATAGGGACCGCGCTTCGACTTTTCGAGATCGGCGATGATTTCCATGGCCCGCACTTTCGGTGCGCCCGATACGGTGCCTGCCGGAAATCCGGCCATCAATGCGTCGACGGCATCGTGCCGGGTTTCATCCAAACGGCCAATGACGTTCGAGACGATGTGCATGACGTGGCTGTAGCGCTCGATGACGAATTGATCGGTGACTTTGACCGTGCCGGTGGCCGAGACGCGGCCGATGTCATTGCGGCCGAGGTCGAGCAGCATCAGATGTTCGCTGCGTTCTTTGGGGTCGACGATCAGGGCTGCGGCCAGGGCGTCGTCTTCGGTCTCGCTGGCGCCGCGCCGCGTCGTCCCCGCGATTGGCCGGATGGTCACTTCGCCGTCACGCACCCGCACCAGAATTTCTGGCGACGATCCAACGAGTGAAAACGTACCGAAATCCAGGTGGAATAGAAACGGCGATGGGTTCAACCGGCGCAGCGCGCGATACAGCGCAAAAGACGGCAGCGCGAACGGTTGCGAAAAACGCTGCGACAGCACGACCTGGAAAATATCGCCGGCCTTGATGAACTCTTTGGCGGCCGCCACCATGTCGAGGTATTCGTCGGGCGACGTGTTCGACACCGGATCGGTGAACTCAGCGGCGGCATCAACGGACTGTGGAGCGACATGCGCCAAGGGCGCGTCTAAGCTGGCGACGGCGGTGGCAAGGCGTGCGACGGCGGCGGCGTAAGCCTCGTCCGACGTGACACCGGTGGTTGGGCGCACCGGCGTCACCAATGTCATCTCGTCTTTGACGTTGTCAAAGATCAGCATCAGCGTGGGGCGGATCAATAGCGCGTCGGGAACGCCGAGCGCGTCGGGCTGCATCTCGGGAAGTGTCTCGATCAGCCGCACGGTGTCGTAGCCCATGTAGCCGAACACGCCCGCCGCCATCGGCGGCAATTCGGGCGGCAGCGAAATGGCGCTCTCGGCCAAAATGGCGCGCAGCGACGACAGCGTCGGCCGCGTGTCCGTCGCGAAAACCGAAGTGGCGTCGTTTGGTGCGCGGTTGATTTCGGCTGTATTGCCGTTGGCGCGCCAAATGACATCGGGCGCGAAGCCGATGACTGAATAGCGCCCGCGCTTCGAGCCACCTTCGACCGACTCCAGCAAAAAACTCATCGGTTTGCGATCGCCGAGTTTTAAGTAGGCCGAGACAGGCGTTTCGAGATCGGCGACGAGGCGCGTCCAAACGACTTGTGCGGTGCCGTCACCATATGTTGCGGCAAACGCCGATGCCGTTGGCAAGACGTCGCTCGCCAAGCTGGTAACGATCGTATTTCCGTTCTTGCCGGCGCGTGCCATGGCGGTCACCGGGTCCATCATCTTACGTCCCATGATCGCATGTCCGACAGCGTCAGCGGCCGTGTCGTCATGGCTATTCGCCCGTCGTGCCAGTGACGCGTTTTAGCTCCACCTCGTTGATCGTGGCTTTCAAGCGGGCCTTCAGGCTTTGGGTATATTCGGTCAGCACCTGATTGGTGAGATCGGCTGAGAGATCGCGGGTCAAGTTGTCGATCTGCTCCTTCGTCGCTTCCGCTGCCGGCACGATGTCTGCCACGCGGAAAACAATCTGTGACTCCTTGCTGGCATTTTCAGCGTGCGCCGCGCGACCTTTCGGAAGGGCAAACGCCTGCGCGACAGCGGCTTCGGAAAGCCCCTGCGGGAGCGTCACGCGCGTTACCGCGTCGGTGGTCTTTTCGGCTTTGTTCCCGGCTGCCTGTTCGATCGCCGCGATGGGCTCGCCGTTGTTCAAGCGCTCGGTCAGCTTGGTTGCGAGTTCGCCGACGGCGCGCCGCTGCTCGCTGACCATGTAGCTGCCTTTGACCTGATCCTTGACCTCGTCGAAAGCACGCTCCTTGGGCGCCTGCGTCGACAGCAGATTGATCCAGGCGTGGCCGCCGTTGGTCAGATCGATCATATCGGCGTCGCCGCCATCGTTGGTGCCGAATACGCGCGCGGCGATTTTTGCCAGATCCGGGCCTTCGAGCGCCGGCTTTCCATCCGGCGTCGTGCCGTTTCGGTCGGCGGCGGCGACTTCGTTATAGGTCAGCTTCATGGCGTCGGCGATGTCCTTGAGCGACTTGCCTGCCGAGCGGCTATCCTCCACCTCGTCGAACTTGCCGTTAATTTCAGCGCGGGCTTTTTCAGCGGCAAGCTTGTCTCGCACTTGATCCTTGACGTCGGCGAGCGTTTTCGTGATGCCCGGTTCGATTTGCGTCACGCGCACGACGACAGTCGCGAACGTGCCTTCGATCACATCTGAAAACTTGTCTTTCTCGATTGCAAACGCCACGTCGGCGATTTTTGGATCGATCAGCGATTTTTTGGCAATGAGGCCGAGATCGACGTCGGTGTCCTTGGCGCCAGCGGCGGTCGCCACATCACCGAAGGTCTTGGAGCCATCCCGCAGCGATTTGAGGGCGGCGTCAGCGCTGGCCTTGTCCTTGAAGGCGATTTGCTGAACGCGGCGTTGCTCGGGGATGTCGTAGGAGGCCTTCGTCGCTTCATACGATGCGGCGATGTCTTCTTCGCTGACCGCCACCGACTTCTTCAGGTCGTCGACACTCACTTGCAGGACTTCGAATTTGCGAAATTCGGGCGTCATGAACAGAGCTTTGTCTTTTTCGTAAAGCTCTTTCAATTTGGCTTCGTCGGGCTCGGCAACTGTGATGACTTTGCCAACGTCGATCGCCACCCACTCGATGACGCGTTTTTCCTGGTTATAGGCATGCAGTGCGTCGATCAGCGGCCGGGGCACGGCCTGGCTGCCAACGATCGCGCCGAAGATTTGCGTTCTCAGTTCGTCCTTGCGGCGAAGATCGAGAAAACCCTTCTCCGAGACGCCGAGCTGGCGCAGCAGGCTATCGAAGCCGGCCTTGGAAAATTTGCCGTCGGGTCCTTTGAAGTTGGGATCGATCTGAATGCCATCTGCTAGGGTCTTGTCGGACAGCAACATGCCGAGTTCGCCGGCATGCGTCTCAATCGCAGCGCTGCCGACAAGCTGCGATAGCACGCGACGGTCCAAGCCGAACTGCCGGCCCTGTTCGGCGGTGATGCGCTGGTTCGCCTCGTTGGAGACCCGATCGAGTTCATTTTGATAGGCGCGCTGGAAATCCTCGACCGGAATTTCGATGTTGCCGACGCTGGCGATCGAGCCGCGTCCGTAACCCGTGAACACATCGGCGACGCCCCAAATGCCAAAGCTGAGGACCAGCAATGCGAAGAAAAATTTGGCAACCCACGTCTGGGCGCCACGGCGAAGCGATTCGAGCATCGGTGTTAATCGGTCCCATGAGTTCGGGCGCGGCCCTCGCACGTGCGTGACGAGCGGTGTGGTGGGCAGTCGCGCCAAAGGCGTGATGATGAACGGCGTCAAGTTCCGGTGGCGCGTGGACTAAAACGTTCCACAGCCGAGCCAAAGACGTGACTGGCCGATTTGGCGTGATATGAAGCGCACGCGGCCCAGGATTGCAAGGGCAGGCCAGGCCAGTGACGGCTTTTACCAAAGCCCGGAAGGCTGTCGGCGGCACGAGGGAGTAAAACGTGGCAGTGACGATCCGGCCTTTGGTTGCTGGCAACTGGAAGATGAATGGATTGAGGTCATCGCTTGGCGAGGCTCATGCGGTCGCAGCGGCCCTCGCCGGACCGCTGGCGCATCTGGCCATCGACGTCATGCTGGCGCCCCCGGCGACGCTCATCTTTGCTCTCTCATCGAGCCTCGGCCATAGCCGGCTTGCGATCGCAGGCCAGGATTGCCACGCGGCGGCATCGGGCGCCCACACGGGTGATCTCGCGGCCGAAATGCTGCGCGATGCAGGTGCGGCGGCAGTCATTGTTGGCCACAGCGAACGCCGCTCCGATCATCGTGAGACCAGCGCCATGGTTCGTGCAAAGGCCGCCGCCGCGCATCGCGCCGGGCTGACCGCGATCATCTGCGTCGGCGAGACGCTCGGCGAACGCAACGCCGATCTCACTCTCACCGTTGTCAAGCGGCAGCTCGCTCACTCATTGCCGCCCGGGTGCAAGGCCGAGAACACCGTCATCGCCTATGAACCCGTCTGGGCTATTGGTACGGGTCTGACGGCGACTGCCGTCGATGTAGCACTTGTGCACGCGGCGATCCGGTCAGATCTCACGCGTGAAATTGGCGACGAAGGACGCATGATACGCATTCTTTACGGCGGATCGGTAAAGCCCGATAATGCGGCAATGCTGCTGGCAGTTGGCGACGTGAATGGATTGCTTGTCGGCGGCGCGAGCCTCACCGCTCGTGATTTTCTGGCAATCCTCGGTGCGTATCGCGGTCACGAATAAGAGTAAGTGATGGACACCAGTCGAGTGTTAGCTGCGGCGTGCGCGGCCTTGTTGAGTTTCTTTTCCGTCGATCTGCCGGCCGTCTCGGCTGCGGGCGCAACGCCGGCGCGCCTTGGCTCGGCAACCTGTGAGGGCCTCAGATCAGAACGCCAGCGGTTCACGCAGACCGGCATTATTGCCGAACTGCAGCGCGGGCCCGAGTGGGCGAAAGCGAATTTATCTCCGGACCGGTTGCTCCAGATCGAAGCCTATATCCGGATCGATGAAGACCTGAAGTTCGGCTGCCGCGATGCGGTTTTATCGCCACAGGCGGTGCTGGCGCGCGATGCTGCCAAACGCCTTGAGCTCAATCCGAATGTTGATCCGACGGCACCACCCGCGGCCACTGATCGCGATGAAACTTCAGCTCCGTCCGGGTCCAAGGACCGCCCGGCCGCCAATCGCCGGGACATGGACAGTAAAGCCCCTGAGAAAAAGCCGAAAGCAGCGCAGAAGAAGGCCCCGGTTCGCGATTCTCATGACGCAGCACGATCGGTACCCAAGGCCGCAACTGGCGATCCCGAAGCGCGACCGGCGCCAGAGGCGACGCCCCAGAGCAGCACCAGCGATGCACCGCCGCCGATCCGTCAATGGGTGCCGATTGGCGACGCCAATGCCGGTCGCAGACCCGGCAGCGGGGCGGATACGGTGCCGTAATGTTTAGACCCTTGGGCGGAGCGGGCCAGTTCGTGAAGCTGCGCTGGGCTCCTTGCAATAGCACTGGCCAAGGGACTGGCAGCCCGAAAGAACTTAGTGTAGATAGCCCCCTTGCGTTCGCCGGTGATGACGTTGCCTCACCGGCTGTTCGCTTTCCCCAGATTGGCCAGATTGGATTGCTGTCGATGGCTACTGTTTTGCTCGTCATTCACCTGATGGTTGCCGCCGCATTGGTCGGGGTCGTGCTGCTGCAGAAATCAGAGGGCGGAGCGCTCGGCATTGGTGGCGGTGGTGGCGGCGGCTTTCTGACCGGTCGTGGCACGGCAAACCTGCTGACCCGCGCGACGGCCGGCTTGGCTGCCGCGTTTTTCGCGACCAGCATTTCATTGACTATTCTCGCCAATCGCTCGGCCCCGCAGGGGTCGGTGTTCGATACGCGGCCGGCTGGCGCCTCAGGTGCCGCGGCACCGGCGGAAGGAACCACGGCGCCCACGGGTCGTGGCGGCATTCTCGACAAGCTGCAGCCGCAAGGCGGCGCGCCGGCTCCGGTCGAAGTCCCGCTCAATCGCTAACGGTCGCCGCTGTTAGTTTGCAGCGTGTAAACTCCGCCGGCTCTAGCTGTCGGCCCGCGGCTATGCCATCGTCAGGTTTAGCGCCACGTGCGGCGGCTTCATTGGCACCCGGGGGGGTCGTGCATGTTTGCGACGGACAGATCGTGGCATCCAAATCGGGTTGCAGCGCACGGGCGGCGGCATGGGATGGACCTTGCGTTTGCGCTCGGCAAGCTCAACGGGCTTGTGATGGGGACCATACTGGTGGCCGGGTGTGCCGGCCAGCCTAACAGCCTTCTCACAAGCGGATCCGTCAACGACCAAGCGAAGCTCGCCGTTACGGATTACGTGGCTGCGAGCATGTTGTCGCCAGCGGGGCACAGCGTTTCCGGGCTCGCTGACGGACGTGTTCGCGTGACGGCAACTGGCAGCGCCACGACGCCGGTCGATCGTCTGCAAAAGATCGCTTTGGCACGAGCAGCCGAATACGGCAGCGTCGAAAACAAGAAATTTTTCCAAGCATCGCCGCCTGTCACCAGCTACCGGTGTCAGAAGGGCGAACGGCTGGAGCGTGGCAATACCGTGAAGCAACCGGCCCGCGCCTATACCGTCGTCACGGTCGACGTGACCTATTCTCCAACAGCGGTCGACACGAGCTATCAGCCGACGAAAGCGACCGCCGCTGCCATTCAGCAGGAGATCGTCGCCCAGATGGTTCCGCCTGACGTGCAAGCGGCAACCGCCGATCTCGTGGTTGCCCAGTGCAGTAGCCAACGCAAAAGCTGACCGACTTTAAGGCTGGCGCCACAGCGCTTCGCGGTCTGATGGCATCAAATCGGCATTTTGTCCTTTTGCCTGCCGCAATTTCTGACAACGACCCTGTCTCCCCTTCGCCGGAAAATGCTTCACGTGGCTCTGCAACACGACGGCGCGGCCGAGGAATTATTTCAACTGGTCTTGGGGTTCTCATGCTGGACGAGCCGGGCTCGCAGCCGGCCGGCATTAACGCGCTGTGGATGTGGCGATATTGCCGCTTTGAGATTCATGCAAAGGCATGCGACAGGCAAAGCCCATGCAACGGTATATCTTCATCACCGGCGGCGTGGTGTCCTCCCTCGGAAAAGGCCTCGCCTCCGCAGCCCTTGGCGCGCTTCTGCAAGCGCGCGGCTATTCGGTCCGCCTCAAAAAGCTAGATCCCTATTTGAATGTCGATCCGGGCACGATGAGCCCGTATCAGCATGGCGAGGTTTTCGTCACCGATGACGGTGCCGAAACCGATTTGGATTTAGGGCATTACGAGCGCTTCACCGGCGTTCCGGCGAAGAAATCCGACAACATCACAACCGGCCGCATCTACCAGGACATCCTGTCCAAGGAGCGGCGCGGCGATTATCTCGGCGGCACGGTGCAAGTCATTCCGCACGTCACCGACGCCATCAAGCAATTCGTGTTGTCGGGCAATGAAGACGTCGATTTCGTACTCACCGAAATTGGCGGCACGGTCGGCGATATCGAGGGCCTGCCGTTTTTCGAAGCTATCCGCCAGCTTGGCAATGATCTGCCGCGCGGATCTTCGATCTACATTCATTTGACGCTGATGCCTTACATTCCCTCAGCGGGTGAATTGAAAACCAAGCCGACTCAGCATTCCGTCAAGGAATTGCGCTCTATTGGCATTCAGCCCGATATTCTGTTGTGCCGCTCGGATCGCGATATTCCCGTCGGCGAGCGAAAGAAAATCGCGCTGTTCTGCAATGTGCGGCCCGAGGCCGTGATACAAGCGCTCGATGTGGCATCGATTTACGATGTGCCGCTCGCGTACCATCGCGAAGGCCTCGACCGCGAAGTGCTGGCGGCCTTTAATGTTACCGGTGCGCCGAGCCCGAACCTATCGCGCTGGGAAACCATTTCGCACAACATCGCCGCGCCCGAAGGCGAGGTCACGATCGCCATTGTCGGCAAATACACCGGCCTCAAGGACGCGTACAAATCGCTGACAGAAGCCTTGGTCCATGGCGGCATCGCCAATCGCGTCAAGGTCCGCCTCGACTGGATCGAAAGCGAAGTTTTCGAGCACGAAGACCCAGCCCCGCACTTGGAAGGCGTCAACGGCATCTTGGTGCCGGGCGGCTTTGGCGAGCGGGGTGCCGAAGGCAAAATTCGCGCCGCGAAATTCGCTCGCGAACGGGGTGTGCCGTATTTCGGCATTTGCTTTGGCATGCAGATGGCGTGTCTCGAAGCCGCGCGAAATCTCGCTGGTATCACTGCTGCGAGTTCAACCGAATTTGGTGAAACAAGTGAGCCGGTCGTCGGCATGATGACCGAATGGATGCGTGGCAACGAATTAGAGCAGCGACGCCAGGGCGGTGATCTCGGCGGTACGATGCGGCTCGGCGCGTTTGCTGCAACGCTCGCTGAAGGGAGCCGAATTTCGAAGGTGTACGGCGGTATCGACATCTCTGAGCGTCATCGCCACCGCTATGAAGTCAACACGCGGTATCGAACGGTTCTCGAGCAGGCCGGGCTTCGGTTCGCCGGACTGTCGCCCGACGGTCTGCTGCCGGAAACGGTCGAGTATCCGGACCATCCGTGGTTCATCGGCGTGCAGTACCATCCAGAATTGAAGTCGCGGCCATTCGAGCCGCATCCGCTGTTTGCAAGCTTCATCGGCGCAGCGGTGGAGCAGAGCCGGTTGGTGTAGGTCAAGCACTCAGGCTTTTGAACTTCGACACATTAAAAAATATCCCGGCGGGTGCGCGCCGGGATATTCGTTTCGATCGGTCTAAACCGGCTCGGCGATTATGGCGTCGCTGGCGCCGGTGCTGGCGCTGGTGCGGCTGGCACTTCGACAGCTGCCGGCACGGCCGTCACGTCGAGCTTCACGATGCCAAGGTGGATCAGCGTGCCGAATAGAACAGCGAACACGATGGCCGTCGTCAGAGCGTTCAAGAAGCGGTTCGAGAACGAGATCATGTTGCCAACGAGGTCGAGCACAAAAACGACCGCCGCCGCGATTAGGACTGGCTGAAGCCAGGCGAATTGATCGAGCATAGAATGTCCCCTAGATAATTTATTGGAGCGGGCGTTGATGCACGCTTTCCGAGTCGATGCTTAGCATGCCGTGACGACAGCTGGAGACAGCCGACCCGTTTGCTACGACTTCCTGTGGCCGCTTGTCCACGGTCCAATCGCGTGAACGATTTCTGCAATGATATAACAGCGCACATTTCTGTGATCACGAAAAGTTTGCCAAGCGTTAGCAAAACGCGATTGGCAATTGAGAAATCAAATCGCTATGTCTCGCTACAACAGGAAATGCCTGTACGAAACAATCAGGAGGACTACCCATGAAAGTCTGGAACAAGCCGGCCGTTCGCGAGCAGGAAGTTGGTCTTGAAGTGACGAGCTACCTCCCTGCCGAAATCGACCTGATCTAACGATTTTGAACCGCAAGGTTCTTCAAGCGGCGGCCCGACCTGAAAGGTTCGGCCGCCGTTTTTATTTTGTCTAAGGTTATCGACGGCTCGATGCGCTTTCGCGCGCAACCTTAGGGCTCGCTGGCCTAAACATCGTTGGCTATAAAAGCGGCCATGACAAAAAATGCCCCCCTACAACCAAACGCCCGCGTCACCGTCGGCCCAGCCGCTAATCGAGTGACATTCGCCAACGATGCGCCGATCGCGGTGCTCGCGGGGCCGTGCCAGATGGAAAGCCGAGCGCACGCACTGGAGATGGCGGCAGCACTTGCCGAAATCGCCCAGTCTCTTGGTATCGGCCTTATCTACAAGTCATCATTCGACAAAGCCAATCGCACGTCGCTGACCGGCAAGCGCGGCATCGGTCTCGCCGCCGCATTGCCCGTGTTTGCAGAAATTCGCGAGACGTATGGCCTGCCGGTCGTCACCGACGTGCATGAACCTTCGCAGTGCGCGGCGCTGGCCGAGGTTGTCGATATTCTGCAAATTCCGGCGTTCCTGTGCCGGCAGACCGACCTGCTGGTCGCGGCGGCTGAAACCGGCCGGGTCGTGAAAATCAAAAAGGGTCAGTTTCTCGCGCCCTGGGACATGAAAAATGTGGTGGCGAAAGTCACCGGCAGTGGCAATGCCAATGTGCTGGTGACCGAGCGGGGATCGAGCTTTGGCTACAACACGCTAGTTGTCGACATGCGGGCGCTACCGCAAATGGCCGAGATCGGCGCGCCGGTGATTTTTGATGCGACCCACGCGGTACAGCAGCCCGGCGGGCAGGGCACCTCATCGGGCGGAGATCGCCGCTTCGTGCCGGTGCTGGCACGCGCTGCCGTCGCCGCGGGCGTGGCGGGATTGTTCATTGAGACGCATGAAAATCCCGATGCAGCACCATCTGACGGCCCCAACATGGTGCCGCTGAAAGACTTCGCCAAGTTGATCGGCGAGCTGCAAGCCATCGATCGCGTCGTCAAATCGAACCCAGGTGCGCGCTAGGCCACAGCGCACACCTAGAATTTCGCATTTCGGCATTTTCTTTGGTCAAGTCGCGTCGCAATCTTGTTGTTCGCAGCCGGCTTCAATGTGCCAACGATGCCTCGATGGATGCACTGCTGGGAGAGAGCAAGCGCACGTCGAGGATCGCCGTGCATTTCGCTGCCGGCGCAAAGGCAATTTCCGGCCCAGCAACAGAACCTCGGCGACGTGCTTTCGCTTGGTTCAATCGTCCAGCCCGGGGTCGGTGTGCTTAGACTTTCGCAGGAGCGGTTGCGAACCAAACTCGCATCGTGATCTCACGATCAAGATTTGAACCTGGAGGCGAGGGGCGTGCGTAATGTGCTGAGCAGTGGAGCGAACCACACGCAGGTGTGGGGTTCAGTTTACCGATGTTGACGGCCGCGAAAGCGACCGACGTCATGGCCAGGCTTAGGGTCGAGAGGCAGGAAACGATCGCAAGTGACCGCGAGACAAGTTCGTAGGGCATCTGTCAACCTCACAAAACGCTGAACAACGGTGTGACGACACTTCGCTTGCAGTGACGATTCCGGTGTGGGGGAGAGACCATTCGGAAGCGATAAGTTGACGATACGGCAAGGTTGGTTAACGCCGGGTTAAGCTTAACGGCGAATGAACTGTTATTTTTTCTCCTCACTTAAACCGCTGAATAGACGGAGTAATCTGAACTGATCCGGGGGCGGATCGCAAACGTAAATACCACACGAACGGGGGATGATTAGCGTGAGACTTGCCGTTATCGGAGCCGGGATCACCGGGCTCGGCGCCGCTTGGCTGCTTGGGCAAAAGCACGAAGTTTCGGTGTTCGAGAGCGAGCCGCGGCTTGGCGGTCATGCCAACACAGTGGTGGTCGATGCGCCCGACGGTCCATGCGCGATCGACACCGGTTTTATCGTCTACAACACAGCCTGCTATCCCAATCTGATCGCCCTGTTCGACCGTCTCGGCGTGCCGACGGCTGCGACATCGATGAGCTTCGCGGTCTCGCTCGATGGCGGCAGCTACGAGTATTCCGGCTCCGGTCTTGGCGGGCTATTCGGGCAACCGAGCAACCTCGTCAGCCCGGCGCATTGGCGCATGGCGGCGGAGATTTTTCGCTTCTTCAAGGAGGCGTCAGCGAATGACGCCAAGCGCTTGCCGCTCGACATCACGCTCAGTGATTGGCTTGACAGGCGGGGCTATTCAAAGCGCTTCATCGACGCCCATATCGTGCCGATGGGGGCCGCGATCTGGTCGACGCCAGCGGACGAAATGCTTGGCTTTCCGTTCGCGTCATTTGCTCGCTTCTTTGAAAATCATGGATTGTTGCAGGCGTTCAACCGGCCTGCATGGCGCACCGTGCGTGGCGGTAGCCGGGAATATGTTTCGCGCCTCGCCGCGACATTGAAAGGGCCGGTGTCGGTTGGCGATCCGGTCGTCGCGATCAAACCCGACGGCGTCGGTGCCCGCGTGGTAACGGCAAGCGGCAAAACTGAACGTTTCGATGGCGTCTTGTTGGCGTGTCACGCCGATGAAGCGCGCCGCATGATCGCCAACGGCCATGGCGATGGGGCCGTTGCTGACGTGCTGGCGAAGTTTCGCTATGCGCCCAACGAAGCGGTTTTGCACACTGACCCCAGTCAGATGCCGCGACGGCGTCGTCTGTGGTCGAGCTGGAACTATCTGAGTTCAGCCAGCATCCGCCGTCCATCGCCGACGTCGAAGGCGATAACAAATCTGCGCAGCGACCAGCTGTCAGTCAGTTACTGGATGAATTGTCTACAGCCGCTATCGACCAAGTCGGATTACTTCGTCACGCTCAATCCGTTCGCGCCGATCGCCGAGCGCCGTGTCGTCCGCCGTATTGCCTATACGCATCCGATGTTCGACGCCGCCGCGATGAGCGCCCAGTTGAAACTTTGGCCATTGCAGGGCCGTAACTCGGTGTGGCTGGCGGGGAGCTATCTCGGCTTCGGCTTCCATGAGGATGGGCTGCAGGCGGGTCTCGCTGCGGCCGAGGACATGAGCTTGCGTCTTGGAGGTGAAGGCGGCAAAGTTGTGCGGCCGTGGGCCTGGGACGAATGCCAGGGGCGGATTACGATGGACACCGGGACCGATAGCGATGGACTTGGCCGGCGTGCAATTCAGCACGAGACAGAACCGCGGATTGCGGTTTGATGACGTTTAATGCCCCGCTCAACCCGGATGACCAAGCTGCGATTTTCGCCGGCCACGTGGTACATAAGCGATTGCGGCCGAAACGTCATGCGCTCGACTATCGCGTTTTTACGCTGTTGGTCGATGTCGACGCCATCGACGCGATATCGCGCCGTTCATGGCTGCTATCGCGCAACGCTTTCAATCTGTTCAGCCTGTACGATCGCGATCATGGCGCCGGCGATGGCCAAACCGTTGCTGAGATCGCGCGCCGCTGCCTTGCCGATGCTGGGCACCCAAGTGAAGGTCGCCGCATCCTGCTGCTGACCTATCCGCGCTTGCTTGGCTATGTCTTCAATCCGCTGAGCGTGTTCTACGTCCTGGCACCCGACGGCACTCTCGAAACGGTGATTTACGAAGTCAGTAACACCTTCGGCGAGCGCAAGAGTTATGTGCTCAGTGCTGGCGAACGCCACGATGGTGGCGTCTATGCGCAATCCTGCGCCAAGGAAATGTTCGTCTCACCGTTCGCTGATGGAGCAGGTGGCTACGCTTTCCGCATCACCGAACCAGCGAACGAAGCGGTCGTCGCCGTGCTGCTTCGTGACGCCCAAGGCGCCCTGATCAAGACGCACTTTCGCGGCCGACGGCGGCCGATGACGGACGCTGCCTTGCTGCGCGTCGCGGTTAGCTATCCACTGATGACGCTGAAGATCATCGCCGCCATTCACTACGAAGCCTTGCTGCTTTGGTTGAAGGGCATCCCGCTGACGACGCGCCACACGTCGCCGAAATATTCCTCCACTCCGATCACGTCGCACGAAAAAGGGTAAGGCTTGATGCAACAGCCGGATGCTATCGCAGAACCTCAACACCAAACGACACCGCCGCGAGTGTCCTGGCGCGACACGATGCTGGCGCGCGCCTTACGCAAGACCTTCGGCGTCGACACCATCGGCCGGATGGATGTCGTTCTGCCATCGGGCTATCACGTCATGCTCGGTGATGGCCACGAACCGCCCGCCCGTGTGGTGATGACGTCGTATGCCTGCATCTGGCGGATGGCGACGCGCGGCAGCTTGGGCCCGGCTGAGAGTTATATGCGTGGCGAAATCGACACGCCTGACCTTGGCGCCGTGCTGCGCTTTTGTTTGCGCAACTATCACGCCCTTGAAGCGACCAGCGACGGGCTGTTTAAGTTCAAGCCGCGCATGCCCGACATCGTTTGGCATCGCCGCCGCAACAATTCACTGAAAGGCAGCCGGCGCAACATCGCGGCGCATTACGATCTCGGCAATGCGTTTTACAAGTTGTGGCTTGATCCCGGCATGACGTATTCGAGCGCTGTCTATCGCGATGCAAGCGCTGGCCTCGAAGCTGCACAGGATGAAAAGTATCGCGTCGTCTTCGACGCGCTCGGTGACGTGCAGGGAAAACACGTTCTCGAAATCGGCTGTGGTTGGGGTGGATTTGCCGAACGCGCCATTCAAAGGGGCGCAAGTGTGACCGGGCTGACGCTTTCGACTGAGCAGCTGGCGTTTGCGCAAGCCCGGTTGGCGCGCGCCGATCTCGCCGATAAATCGGATATTCGGCTGCAGGATTATCGCGCTACGGACGGCTCATTTGACGCCATTGCTTCCGTCGAAATGATCGAAGCGGTCGGCGAAGAAAATTGGCCGCACTATTTCCGCACGCTGCATGACCGGCTCGTGCCGGGTGGTGTTGCGGCGATCCAAGCCATCACCATTGACGAGCGCTATTTCGACAGCTACCGGCGGCAGGCCGATTTCATCCAGCGCTATATCTTTCCCGGCGGCATGTTGCCGACCATCACGCGCATGCGTGAAGAGGCGACCGCTGCCGGATTGACATTCGACACCATTGAGCGGTTCGGACAGAGCTACGCGCGCACGCTCGTCGAGTGGCGCCACAGCTTCCGTAACGCCTGGCCACAGATCAAAAAGCAGGGCTTCGACGAACGCTTCCGCAGGATGTGGGAATACTATCTCACGTACTGTGAGGTTGGCTTTGAAAACGGCGATGTCGATGTCGGAATTTACCGAATGCGCAAAGCGACGGCGTAAGGGTGGCCGCCGGCCATGACGCTGCTCAAGGTGCCGGCGGTTCGCGCGCAGAAATTTTCCCGGTTGCCCAAAAGAAGATGCGATAGGGCAGCAGGCGCAGTGTTTTCATCATCAGCGCCATGCGCATCGGGAACACGATTTCAAATCCGCCGCGCTTCAGCCCAGCCATGATGGCGTCGACGGCTTGGCTTTCAGTGACGATGAACGGCATCGGAAAGGTGTTGACCGATGTCATTGGCGTGGCGACGAACCCGGGATTGACGATCGTCATCTTGACGCCCTTCAAGCGCAGATCGGCGTAAAGGCTTTCCGCAAGCGAGATCAGGGCAGCTTTGGTTGGCGCGTAGGCAGCACCTTTGGGCAATCCGCGATATCCGGCGACCGAGGCGACAATGGCGATATGCCCGGCGCCGCGCGCGATCATGGTTCTCATGACTGGGTCGAGCGCGTTGATGACGCCGGTGACGTTGACGGTCAGAGAGTCTTTCGCCTTCGCCATATCGTATTTGGAGGCCGACATCGGATGCCAGACGCCGGCGTTGAACACGGCCAAGTCGACCGCCCCGAGGTCCGACACGATCTGTGATGCGCAGGCGGCGACGGCCTTTTCGTCGGTGACGTCGAGCACGTACGGTTTGATGTTTTTGTGAAGTTTCGCAATTTCGGCGAGCTTGTCTGCTGAGCGGGCGGAAATGGCGACAAGGACGCCTTCGCCAGCAAGACGAAGGGCCAGCTCGCGACCGATGCCGCTGCTAGCCCCTGTAATCCAAGCGACACCCCATGGCGCCGCGGTTGGTGTCGTGAGCAGGGCTATGACCCTCCTAAACTCAAATCAGAAGCCAGTGAACGGCTGCACCAGTCGCGCCATCGCGCTCTTGAACCGCAGGCGGCCCTGAACGGCAATCAAGCAGATGCAACCCTCGACCGGATCCGCGATGGGCTGGTGCTCGACATCTTCGTCGAGATCGGCCACGTCGCCAGGCTTATAGGTTCCCGAGGCGTCGGCATACGAACCGCGCAGGATCAGCGTCATTTCATTGCCGCGATGGCCATGCTCCGGCAAAGCCTGACCTGGCGCAACCTTCACCAAGCGCAATTCTCCGCGCGACGGATCGTTCAATGCGATCTGGTGCTGCCAAACACCTGGTCCGACGCGCTTCCACGGCACCTTATCGAGATGCGCACCGATGGCCGCCATCAACGGTTGGGGCACGTCACCCGCAATGACGGCTAGCCTCGCGTCTTGCTCGTCAACATCTGCCTCCAGTGCCCGCATCGCGGCGACCGGCGCCGGGCGCGACACGGAAACCGGGACGAGCTTTTCAAACAACGCAGTACCGATATGTTCCATCGTCGCCAGATCGCGCCGACATGACGGACACATCGAAATATGGCTCGCCATGACCGCCGCGAAGGCTTCCGGCATGCTGCCAGCCGAACAGCTCATCAAGCTGGCGGCATCGGGATGATGCGTGATCTTCATCTACTTCAAGTCCTCAACTGACTCGCGCACCTTGTGATAAGCGAGCCGCATCCGTGATTTCACCGTGCCGAGCGGTAGTCCGAGCCGCTCGGCGATTTCGCTGTGTGACAGCCCCTCGATGTACGACAAGGATACGACTTCAAGCTGGTCAGGTGGCAACGTCGCCAAGGCGGTCTGAACTCTCAATTTGCGTTGTTGCTGCGACAAGAGTTCATCAGGCAGGGCGTCGGGCGATGGCTCTTCGTCATGACCATCGGGAAGTTCGACCCATGACAACTCCCTACGCAGCCTGTCAATTCGCAGATTTCTAGCAATTGTAAAAATCCACGTCGTGGCGCTGCCTTTTTCGCCCGAATAGAGGCCAGCCTTGCGCCAAACGGTCAGCAAGGTTTCCTGAGCCAGCTCCTCAGCCGTATTCGGGTCAGCACCCTGGCGCATCATGTACGCTTTGACGCGCGGGGCATAAGCTTGAAACAGCTTACGAAATGCCTCTACATCACCGCGTTCAGCGATCCGTTGAAGAAAGTCGGCCATTGATATTAGACCAGAACCATTCCTTCCGCGGCCCTCGGGCCGGGCGGTTACAAGAGTTGGAATCATAGCCGAACCTCAATGTGCCTGCCACTCAAACGTAAAGATAACTGATACGGATCGCTTGGCGGCTCACGGATCGCGTAACAAAAGGCTTAATGAACCGGGGGATATTTTGAAGTTAGAGGTTTTTGCCGTTCTTTTGGCGGCGCTGGCCCTCGCTGGGCCACTGGCTCACTGGCTCGGAATTGCCGCCGTGCTCGGCTATCTGATCGCCGGCGTCGTCGTCGGTCCCTATGGGCTCGGCGTGATCTTTTCAGCCCACGATGCCAACGAAATCCTGCACATCGCCGAATTCGGCGTGGTCCTGCTGCTGTTTTTGATTGGCCTCGAATTGCGTCCCAAGCGGCTGAAGGCGATGCGCCAGGCGATCCTGGCGCTTGGCACAACCCAAGTGCTTGCCACGTCGCTGGCGCTAGGCGCCGTTGCTTACGGGTTCGGCTTCGCGTGGCAGCCGGCACTGTTTGCTGGCGCTGCATTGGCGCTGTCGTCGACGGCGTTTGCGCTCCAAGTCTTAGAAGAGAATGGCGAACTCGGCACGCGCCACGGCCGCATGGCTTTCGCGGTGCTGCTGTTCCAGGATCTCGCCGCCATTCCCTTGATCGCGCTGGCGCCGTTTTTTGCCGTGAGCGCCGCGTCGACGGCGGCAAGTGTCGATTTGATGGCCTTCGCAAAGGCGCTCGGCACCATCGTCGCCGTCGTCATTGTCGGTCGCTACGCGCTTGATTTTCTGCTTCGGCTGGTGGCGCTCTCGCGGGTTAAGGAAGCCATGACGGCTGCGGCCCTGCTGACTGTCGTCGGCGTGACACTCATCATGCAGCAGGTGGGGCTGACGGCCTCGCTCGGTGCCTTCATTGCGGGCGCGCTCTTGGCTGAGAGCAGCTATCGCCATCAACTCGAGGCCGACATCGCGCCGTTCGAAGGCTTGCTGCTCGGTATGTTCTTTACAGCCGTCGGCATGTCGCTGAACTTGGGCCTGCTGCTGTCGCAGCCGCTGCTGATCCTGGCGCTGACGATGGCTTTGATGGCCATCAAGGCGACCATCCTTTATGGCCTTGGGCGATGGCAGGGGCTGACGTCACAACCGGCCCGACGGCTGGCGCTGGCGCTCGCCCAGGGCGGGGAATTCGCCTTCGTGTTGCTATCCGTCGGGCAGGCAGCGGGCGTGCTCGGTAAAAGTCCGGCCGAGCTGCTGGCCGTCATCATCACGCTATCGATGGCTTTGACGCCCGTGGTGCTGGCACTCGAGCGGATGGTGTTTCGCCGAATCGTCGAACCGCAGCGGGCGTTTGATCAGCTACCTGATAATGATGCGCACGTAGTGATCGCTGGCTTCGGGCGTTTCGGGCAGATCATAGCTCGTATTTTGCGCGCCAAGGGCATTGCCTTCACGGCACTCGATATCAGCGCCGAACAGGTCGAGTTTGTGCGCGGCTTCGGCAGCAAAGCGTTCTTCGGCGATGCCAGCAGGCCGGAAGTTTTGGAGGCGGCACAGATCGACAAAGCCAAGGCCTTCGTGCTGGCGATCGACGATATCGAAACATCAATGCGGAGCGTCGAATATGTCAAACAGCGTTATCCGACGTTGCCGATTTTCGCGCGGGCCCGAAATCGTGCGCACGCCCACCGTCTGCTCGACCTTGGCGTGACGGCTTTGCAGCGCGAAACTTTCATGTCGTCGTTGGCGCTGACGAAGCAGGTGCTCCAAGGGCTCGGCTATTCCGAGCGCGTCGCGACGCGCGCGGTTGAAACTTTCAAAGCCCACGATGAGCGCCGGTTGATCGAAGATTACAAGCTGGCGTCCGACATCGATAAACTTCAGGCCAAGGTCCGCAGCGATGCACTGACGCTGGAAAAACTATTCCAGGAAGATGCCGCCGAAGATGCCAAGGCGGCAGCTATCGACATCAGGCAGCGCGAGGCCCAAGGCGCGCGCAAATAAGGCCGACGTATCGAATGATTGTGCGCTCTGCATCCGGCATTGCACCCTCGCAATCAGCAGTTCGTGGCAGATGTCGATGACAAATTCTTCATAGTCTGGTCTGCCGCGCGCGGCGCTGCGTTGAGGCCTTGGGTGGCGGGGATAACCTTGGAGAGTTTGTATGACGACGATGAAGTGGTTGGCCGCGTCTGTGATCCTGTTGGCGTCGGCCGCGACGGCGAACGCTGCAAATATTGTTCAGACGGCGAAGGCCGCTGGGCAGTTCAATACGTTGGTGGCGGCGGCCAAGGCGGCCGGGTTGGCACCGACACTGTCGCGCGGCGGCCCGTTCACGGTGTTCGCACCGACGGATGCCGCGTTTGCCAAATTGCCGAAGGGCACTGTCGAACGTTTGTTGCTGCCGGCGAACAAAGGTAAGCTGGCCGCGATCCTGAAATACCACGTCGTTTCAGGCCGCGTGCTTGCCAAAAATATCAAGCCGGGCCGGTCGCATGTGCCGACACTCAATGGCAAGGCATTGACCGTCCGCAAGCATGGCGGTGTCCGCGTCAACTCAGCTCACGTGGTCAAGGCCGACATTCGCGCCTCGAACGGTGTCATTCACGTGATTGATAAAGTCCTTCTGCCATAATCGGTTACGGCACGTGTCAGCGAAACGGCGCTCTTGTGAAAGGGCGCCCTTTTGGCGCGTGGATGAGCGTCGAGCGCCATAGACGGGGCGATCAAGCCTGGGTAAATGTCCCGGACTGAATACGACCATGGGCGAAAGCGCCCCAACCCAGGCTTCCGACCTCATGAGCAAAGCGCAAACCCAGTCGGCAGCGCCGCCCGCAGCCAGCCGGCCAAGTGTCGATCTGAAAGATATGAACTTGAAGGATATGGCCAACGCCATTCGTGCACTGTCGATGGACGCGGTGCAGGCGGCCAACTCGGGTCATCCCGGCATGCCGATGGGCATGGCCGACGTCGCGACGGTGTTGTTTTCGCAAGCGCTGAAATTTGACGCAGCCGATCCGGGCTGGCCCGATCGCGATCGCTTCGTGCTATCGGCCGGACACGGATCGATGTTGCTCTACGCATTGTTGCATCTGACCGGCACGCCCGGCATGACGATGGATGAGCTGCGCAACTTCCGGCAGCTCGGATCGAAGACGGCCGGCCATCCGGAATACGGCCATGCGCCCGGCATCGAAACGACGACCGGGCCGCTCGGTCAGGGCATCGCCAATGCTATCGGGATGGCCTTGGCCGAACGCCTGCTGAACGCCCGCTTTGGCAACGATCTCGTCGATCACCACACCTATGCGATTGCGGGTGACGGATGCCTGATGGAAGGCATCAGCCACGAAGCCATTTCGCTCGCCGGACACTTGCGCCTCGGCAAGCTCATCGTGCTGTGGGACGACAATTCGATTTCGATCGACGGGGCAACCAGTCTATCCGTATCGGACGATCAAATCGCGCGCTTCAAAGCCTCGGGTTGGAACACGGTTGCGATCGATGGCCACGACGTTAAAGCGATCGCAGCGGCGCTCGCGACCGCCAAGGCAGACGACAGCAAACCTTGGCTGATCGCGTGCAAGACCATCATCGGCTTCGGCGCGCCAACCAAGCAGGGCACCAAGGACACCCACGGGTCGCCTCTTGGCGCCGAGGAAATCAAAGGCGCTCGTGAAAAACTCGGCTGGCCCTATCCGCCATTCGAAGTGCCAAACGACGTGCTCACGTCTTGGCGATCCGTCGGCAGCAAAGGCGCGAAACTGAATGCCGCGTGGAAGGCCCGCTTTGCCAAGGCTGACGTCGCCACGCAAGCGGCGTTCGATGCGCCGGCGGCCAAGTCGCGCAGCAACGACATCGCCGCCGCCATCCACGCCGCCAAGACGAAATTCGCCGCCGACACCGCGAAACGTGCGTCGCGCGTGTGGTCGCAGATGACGCTCGAACATTTGATCCCGGTGGTGCCGGAGTTGATCGGCGGCTCGGCCGATCTGACGCCGTCGAACGGCACCAAGACCAGTCATTATATCCCCGTGTCGCCCGGCAGATTCGGCGGCAACTACGTGCATTTTGGTGTGCGCGAACACGCGATGGCGGCCGCCATGAACGGCTTGGCGCTGCACGGCGGCATCATTCCGTTCGGCGCGACGTTCCTTGTCTTCACCGACTACTGCCGCCCGTCGATCCGCCTTTCGGCACTGATGGGCCAGCGCGTCATCTACGTGATGACGCACGATTCCATCGGTGTCGGCGAAGACGGGCCAACGCATCAACCCGTTGAACATCTGTCGGCGTTGCGCGCCATCCCGAACCTGCAGGTGCTGCGTCCGGCGGATGCGCTCGAGACGGCGGAGTGCTGGCACATTGCGCTGACGACTTTGACGGCGCCCTCGGTGCTCGCATTGACGCGTGACGCCGTTCCAACATCGCTTCGCCCGCGCACGGGCGACGAAAATCTGTCGGCCAAGGGCGGCTATGTCGTCAGCGGAGATGATGCCCGCGACGTGACGCTGATCGCGACCGGGTCGGAAGTTGCGATTGCGGTAGCGGCCGCGAGCCAATTGGCGGGCGAAGGTATCAAGGCGGCGGTGGTCTCAATGCCGTCGTTTGAACTATTTCGTGCGCAGGGTCTCGACTATGAAATGTCGGTTTTGGGTCACGCACCACGCATTGCGGTCGAAGCCGGTGTGGCGCAATGCTGGCACGAATGGCTGCGCAAGAAGGATCGCTTTATCGGCATGACCGGCTTCGGTGCGTCGGCCCCTGCCGCCAAACTTTACGAGCACTTCGGGATCACGGCCGTGGCGGTGGCTGACGCTGCCAAGAGCGCCATCAAAGCCGAGAAATAATGCGCCGCTCAAATCATTGCGAGCAGTTGGATAAGGGTCGTACGAACGCATGAATCTCGACACTTTGAAGACGACCGCCGGCCTTGAGCTGACGGGCAAAAGGGTGCTCGTGCGCGCCGACCTCAACGTGCCCGTTGCGGAGGGCAGGGTGACGGATGCCACACGCCTGGAGCGCCTCGTGCCCGGCCTGATCGATCTGGCGCAGCGCGGTGCCAAGGTGATCGTCATGTCGCATTTTGGCCGACCGAAGAACGGACCCGACGCGGCACTTTCGCTGGCGCCGATCGCGACGGCGCTCGGCGAGATTGCAGGGAGATCCGTGGTCTTTGCCAATGACAGCATTGGAGATCAGGCGGCGTTCGTCATTGCAGGCATGAACAACGGCACGATCGCGGTGCTTGAAAATTTGCGCTTTCACAAAGGCGAAGAAAAGAACGATCCTGACTTTGCGAGCGAGCTTGCGAAGCTGGGCGATGTTTTCGTCAGTGACGCGTTTTCCTGCGCGCACCGCGCGCATGCTTCGACGGACGGCATTACCCATCATTTACCGTCGTATGCTGGCCCATTGCTGATGGAAGAGATCAACGCGCTGCGCACCGCGCTCGAAAAGCCAGAGCGGCCGACGGCAGCTGTCGTCGGCGGGGCCAAAGTCTCGACCAAAATTCCAGTGCTGATGAACCTCGTCGGCAAGGTCGATAAGCTGATCATTGGCGGCGGCATGGCGAACACGTTTTTGCAGGCGCAGGGGATCGCGGTTGGCAAATCGCTGGCCGAGCCGGAATTCCATGCAACCGCTCGCGCGATTCTGGACGAAGCTGCGGCGCGCGGTTGCGAAATCGTACTGCCGATTGACGCTGTCATCGCAAGCGACTTTAAGGCGGGCGCCGACAGTTCAGTCGTCCGCGTCGATCACGTGCCGAATGAAGCGATGATCCTCGATGTCGGGCCCGATAGTGTCGCCCGCGTCGCAGCCGTGCTCGCCACTTGCCGGACGTTGTTGTGGAATGGGCCCATGGGAGCTTTTGAGATTTCGCCGTTCGGCGAGGGCACATTTGCTCTTGCCCGGCAGGCTGCGGATTTGACGAGGGCCGGAAAGCTCGTATCGGTCGCCGGTGGCGGCGATACTGTTGCGGCGCTCAACGCGGCCGGCGTGACGGCTGACTTCACTTATGTCTCAACGGCGGGCGGCGCGTTTCTCGAATGGTTAGAAGGTAAGGATCTGCCGGGCATCGCCGCATTGGCGCGCGCGTCCTCGACGGGGTGTTAGTGTGATGCGGCACATCGTGTTGATCCCCGTACGACATCGGCCGAGCAAGCTGTTTAGTCGCGTCGCCCGGTCGAAGGCTTGAAAGTCGAAGGCTTGAAAGTTGAACACTGATGTTTGCTGACGCTCATATTTATTTCGGCATCGCGCTGGCGGGCCTCGCAAGCTTTCTATCTCCATGCGTGTTGCCGCTGGTGCCGCCCTATCTCGGCTACATCGGCGGGACGACGCTCGATGCCCTGACGGGGGAAGACGGCCTTGATCGCGCAGTGTGGCGGCGCGTAGTTGTGGCGGCCGTCGTTTTCGTGCTCGGCTTTACGACGGTGTTCGTGGCGCTTGGCGCCGGTGCCAGCACGCTTGGCAAATGGTTGCTGGCATATCGCGCGCCGCTCGGCACGGCCGCGGGCGCGATGATCATTCTGTTCGGATTGCACTTTCTCGGCGTGCTGCGCATCCCGATCTTGTATCGCGAGGCCCGGTTTGACGCTGGCGTCGGTGGTGCCAGTTTGCTTGGCGCCTATATCATGGGGCTGGCTTTTGCCTTCGGCTGGACGCCGTGCATCGGGCCGATCCTTGCGACCGTGCTTGCCGTGGCGGCGAATGAAAACAGTCTGTGGTCTGGCGTTGCCATGCTGTTCGTTTATTCGCTGGGACTCGGTATTCCGTTTATCCTGGCGGCGATCGCCATCCGGCCCTTCCTCGGTTTCATGAAGCGCTTCAAGCGGCATTTCGATGCGATGGAGAAAGTGATGGGGCTGTTGCTCGTGATCACCGGCTTGTTATTTTTGTTCGGCGCGCAGAACGCGCTTGGTCAATGGATGCTCGAGACGTTTCCGGCTCTCGCTCGGGTTGAAAGTTGGGTGACGCCGGACGGTCTCAGCGGGCAGATCCTCAATAAATCGACGCCTTAGTTCCGGGCGCAACGGATCGGTTCTCAGCGTGCGATGACAACGAGCGTGACCCCCGCCATCGCGTTGACCATCGCCGGATCGGATCCGTCGGGTGGCGCTGGCATTCAGGCCGACCTGAAGACATTCGAGGCCTTCGGCGTTTATGGCACGAGCGTTATCACGGCGCTGACGGCGCAAAATACCCGTGGCGTCAGCGGCGTGCACGTCGTGCCGGTCGACTTTATCGCACAGCAGTTCGAGGCGGTGCTTGGTGATCTCAAAGTTGCGGCTATAAAAACCGGCATGCTGGGCGAAGTCGCAACCGTGAATAGGGTGGCCCGGTTGCTGAGCCATTACGCTCAGATCCCCGCGGTCGTCGATCCGGTCATGGTCGCGACGAGTGGCGATGTCTTGCTCGAGCCAGCGGCCGTCGCGGCCGTGCGGACGCAAATCATTCCTCGCGCGCTCATCATCACGCCAAACATCTACGAAGCAGCGATGCTGCTTGAGACGGCTCCCGCCGTTACCGTCGACGAGATGATTGCGCAAGCGCGTGCATTGCTGGCGTTCGGCTGTGGATCGGTGCTGCTCAAAGGTGGGCACGGCGAGGGTGCGGAGGCGATCGATGTGCTGGTCACGCTTGGCCATGTGCGATCGTTCGCGCGCCCGCGTATCGCGACACGCAACACGCATGGAACGGGATGCACGCTGTCGGCTGCCATCGCTGCCGGTTTGGCCGACGGGCACACACTGGCCGACGCCGTTGAGATGGCCAAAGCCTACGTGTGGTCGGCTCTTCAGTCAGCCGCCGATCATCACATCGGCAACGGCTGTGGTCCGGTTGATCATGCTTTTGCGGGTCGTGAGGGCAAGCCGCCGATGATCTCGTAGGCTTAGACGCCGGCGTTCTGAACACCTGTTGCGTATCGACATCGAAGAGGTCGCAACACACATCGAAAGTGTCTCGGGGACTTGCGTTCTTGAGAGGCATTTGGCACGGTTCACTTAACGAAGGCGCGACCGTCGTTTTTCGCTATGCTGCACCAGGCTCCGGGGGGAGAGCCAGGCTCGTTCGATCGATTTCAAATTGAGCTTGGCAAAACCGGTCCGCTTCGGCGGGCCGGTTTTTTTCGTTTATCCCTCCGTGCATTCCGTGATGCATTGCAGCGCTAAAGCGTTGCGTCAGAAGCACAGTGAAATCCTAATCCCCACGATGGCGGTCCTTTACGTCAAGCTTCGATTGAGGACTGCGGCGAGACGCCTATAGTCGGGTCAGGAAATAAACCGATCAAAAAGCGCCTGATTAAATCGCGCTGCGGGGGACGCAATGGGAATTTCGAAGACCGGTATGGGACGCACACTTCATCAAAGCCTGCGAATTGCGCTGATTGGAGGAGCGTCTACAATTGCCCTAGCGGCGCACGTGCCAGCCGCAAGTGCCGGCGGCTTTTCGCCTAAAGAGCAATCGACGGTGTTTCTGGGCTCGGCGTTTGCTGGATCGGCGGCAGGCGGTGCGCTAAGCTCGATGTTCTGGAACTCGGCGGCGGTCGGGCAATTCAACGGCATCAACAGCGAATCTTCATACTCATTGATCCTGCCAGACTCGGAAATCACGGCGACGGCGGGGTCGACGTTCCTTGCGGCTGGCGCCAACAGTGGCGACATCGGCGACACTGCGGTCCTTCCGGCCTCGTATTTCAGCTATCAGCTCAGCAACGAACTTGTCGTCGGTCTGTCGGTGAATGCGCCGTTCGGCCTTGTTACAGATCCGGGCAAGGTTTGGGCGGGGTCTTCATTCGCCCGTGAGTCGGCGATTGAAACGTACAACATCAACCCAACGGTCGCTTATCGCTTGGCGCCTTGGCTGACAGTCGGCGCCGGTTTGCAGGTTGAGTATTTCAAAGCCTACCTTCGTCAGGGCTTTGGCTCGCCGGCTGGACCGACAGCGATAACGAAAGGTGACGACTGGGCGGTTGGCTACACGCTCGGTGTTATCGTGACGCCCGCCAGCGGCACGACGATCGGTGTCGGCTTCCGGTCTTCGATTGATCACGAACTGGAAGATTCGTTCAGCATCTCGGGCGTTTCCAACCCAGTTGCGATCTCCGCCGGCATCGAAACTCCTGAAATCCTGACTGTCAGCTTGCGTCAGCAATTAACGCCAGACTGGGCTTTGCTCGGCACGTTCGAATGGAATAATTGGAGCCGGGTGCAAGAGTTGAATGTGGTCTGCGGTGAGGCAGGCTTTCCGTGCCCTGCGGCAGGCGCCACGCTGACCAACTTGGAGCTGGGCTGGCACGACGGCTACTTTTTCTCAGGCGGCCTTGAGCACAATTATAGCGATCAGTTGACGCTTCGTGGCGGTGTTGCCTACGAAATTTCGCCAATCCAAAATCCTGATGAGCGGACGATCCGCGTGCCAGATGCCGATCGCGTCTGGCTGACGGTCGGAGCGTCTTACAAGTATAGCGAGTGGACGACAATCGACTTTGCCTACGCGCATGTGTTCGTTGAAGATTCGACCACGGATCGGACGGAGTTTGTCGGCGCCTCACCGCGTCGTCTCGTCGGCGATGTCGAAAGCAGCGTCGATATTCTGTCTATCGGCTGGCGCACCAAGCTCGACTGGCTCGTGAGCGGCAATTACTGAAAGTTGCTGCCTGCCTTGGTGCATAAACACAAAAGCCACGCTCTGATAGAGCGTGGCCTTTCTCGTTTGACCAATATTGCCGCGACACATGCGACCCGCTCGTTACAGAACGTGCTGGTCGACCTGTAATTCGTGCATCACTGTTTCCAAGATGGCTTCCAATCGTCGGGACGCCTCATCGAGCGCCGACGCAATGGCCAGGGCACGTTCGCTCTCGACGGCCTGTGTCTGGCTCATCACGTAAAGCTTTCCGGCACTTCGCGCGATTCGCTCGCATCCGGCGGGGTCGAACGGATTGGCCTGCAGCGACCAAGCAATATCGTGAATATCTTCGGCAGCTTTCAAGATCGCCTGAGGTTGAATGGCGCCATCAAGCATCTGAGACGGCGCCGATGCCGATGGCCGCGCGAGTATGGCCGCACGCGTCTGGCCGAGGAAAACCTTCAGGTCCGCGATCTCGGACTGTAATTGGCCAAGCAGCGCCGGCGGCTGGCGAAGCGAGGTCTGCAATCGCGCGACGGCATCGTTGAGCAGCTGACTATCAAGGCGTCTGGCGCGGCGTCCATGTTCGGAGAGGAACCAGCGGCCGCGTGCCGACTGAAGCAGCGTTTGTTCGATGCTGCGATAGTCTTGATCGGGTGCTTCGGTCTGCGCTGATAAGAGCCGCTGCATGGCGATCCATTGTTCTCCACAAGATCGTTAAGGCATACGCGATTCTCAGCCATGACTGGCAAGGCTCTTGTGCGGTCCTGCGCTACAACGGCGACGGTTGCGGTTTCAATGCATCGTGAGTGGTCGGCCGAAACAAGATCCTGTTCGCGAAGGGGCGGGTCGGACGAGGCTGGCGTTTGCACGTCGTCCGATCTGGGTAATGAAGACGACCATGCTCGACGGACCCAACGGACCCCGCCGCTTCGCCCTGCGCCTCGGCGTCTTCTACGGCGCACTATTTGTTGTGTACGGAACGCACGTTCCGTTCATGCCGGTCTGGCTCGACTGGAGCGGGTTGTCTTCGGCCGAGATCAGCAGCGTGATGGCCGCGCCGTTTTTCCTGCGCTTGCTGGTCACGCCGGCCGTCGCTCTGGCCGCAGACCGCGCTGGCAGCCATCGCGACACGCTCATCGTGCTGGCCTGGACGAGTTTCGCCATCGCCCTAGGGCTCAGCCAGATGCGCGGCTTCTGGGCGATCTTTATGTGCGCCGTTCCGCTGGTGATCTGCAATTCGACGATCATGCCGTTGACGGAAACGCTCGCGGTTGCCGGCGTGCGGCACGCAGGGCTGGACTACGGGCGCATGCGGCTGTGGGGCTCGTTGACGTTTGTCGCCGCCAGTTTTGCCGGCGGCGTCATCGTCACGCAATACGGAGCGCAAGCAGGTGTCTGGCTGGTGGCTTTCGGGTCGGCATTGACGGTTTTGGCGGCGCATACCTTGCCGCATGCGACGGCGTCGGCTGTGCCAATTGCTGCTTCACGTTTGCCGCTATGGAAAGCTGCAGAGCCGCGCGCGCTGCTGGCGCAGCCGTCTTTTCTGACGTTTTTGATCGCAGCCGGGTCGGTGCAGGCCGCACACGCGACGTTCCTAACGTTCGGAACGCTGATCTGGCAGAAACAAGGACTGAGCGGGACCTGGATCGGCACGCTATGGGCCATCGGTGTCTTCGCCGAAGTTGCATTGTTTGCAATGTCGGGCACCGTTGTCGCCACGTTCGGCGTCGCCCGGCTGTTGATGATCGGCGCCGTCGCTTCAATTCTGCGCTGGAGTATCATGGCGTCCGAGCCGGGCCTCGCCATCCTCATCCCTCTGCAGGTTCTGCATGGCGTGACTTACGGGGCGACGCACATTGCCGCGATCCATTTCGTTCGCTTGGCGGTGCCACGGCACGCTGCCGGGACGGGCCAAGCGCTTTACGCGACAGTCGCTGCCGGCGTCGCGATGGGCGTCGCAACGGTCATTGCCGGAGGACTGTACACAGCCGGCGGCGCACAATCTTATCTGGCGATGGCGGCCATTTCGGCCCTCGCACTGGCCGCCGCATTCCGTCTCCATCTGCTTTGGGATGGCGGTCTAGTGTTGAGCGAAACACCTGACGATGCCATTGCGCCGAATGATCCAGATGCGCTGGCCGAGGCCGCGGCGCTCGCTGGCCTAGCCCCAGAGCCGAGGATCGGCGGGTAAAATGACGCCGTTGCGAATCTGCAATGCGAACGGCCGGTCACGTGCCAGCAGCAGCGGGCCGTCAAGATCGACCCAGTCGGCATTTTGGGCGAGGATTAAAGCCGGAGCGATGGCCAGCGAGGTCGCAACCATCGACCCGACCATGACTTTCAGTCCCGCAGCGGTCGCCGCATTTTGAAGTTCTAGCGCTCCCGTCAAGCCACCTGCTTTGTCGAGCTTGATGTTGACGCCGTCATAGATCTCAGCCAGTCGCGGGATGTCGGCTGCGGTGTGCACGCTTTCGTC
>JAIEPV010000167.1 GCA_019748215.1 Hyphomicrobium sp. | reverse complement strand
GGCCATGCGACCGGCACGCTCGTCAATGCGCTGATCGACCACTGCGGGCAAAGCTTGAGCGGCGTTGGCGGCGTCAAGCGGCCCGGCATCGTGCACCGGCTTGATAAGGACACATCGGGTTTACTCGTCGTCGCGAAAAACGATGCAGCTCATCAGAGTTTGAGTGATCAATTCAAAAGCCATGGTTTAGATGGCCGCTTGCACCGCGCCTATGTTGCGCTCGCCTGGGGGGCACCGGTGCGGTCATCGGGGACTATCGACGCGCCGCTGTCGCGCAGCACGTCGAACCGCAAGAAAATCGCTGTTGTTCGCGCCGGGCTCGGACGCGAAGCCGTCACCCACTATGAGGTGCTCGAGACCTATGCCGACAGCAAAGGTGCGCCTGCCGTCTCGCTGATGCGGCTCGTTTTGGAAACGGGCCGAACACATCAAATTCGCGTGCATCTGGCGCATATCCGCCATCCGATTTTGGGCGATGCCGCTTACGGCAACAGCTTTAAAACGGCAGCAGCCCGGCTCGCACCCGACGGGCAATCAGCGCTTGCGATACTCGGACGGCAAGCCCTGCACGCAGCGACACTCGCGTTTGAACATCCGCGGACGGGCAAAAAAATGAGCTTTTCCAGCGATGTACCTCAGGACATGGCGGCGCTGATCGCGGCCTTGCGCGGGCAGGTCGACGGGGCGCTCGCGACGGAAAAACGCTCAAGCCGACGTTCTAAGAACTAGGCTGCGCGAATTCGCCGGCAGGGTAAAGGTGTCACGGATCATTGAACTCGCCCGCCGGCAACGACCCCTGGCAAATCGCGTTTAACATTTATGTAACGTGCGGTCGCCGGAACACGAACCTATAATATCGCTTGTTCGGAAACTCTGAACGACACGGCGCAACTCTTAGGGACTGCTACGCCGCACCGGAAACGGGCCAAGGCTAGCATTGAGGGGCATGGCGACGAAGGCACTACCATCGCTGGCGGGCGGCTCGCTCGGTCTATCGCGATATCTCGCAGACATTCGCAAATTTCCGATGCTGGAGCCGGATCAGGAATACATGCTGGCGAAACGCTGGCAGGAGCACGCCGACTCGGATGCCGCAGAAACGCTCGTGACATCGCATTTGCGGCTCGTAGCGCGGATCGCGATGGGCTATCGCGGTTATGGATTGCCGATCGGTGAAGTCATCTCGGAAGGTAACGT
The DNA here is from genome assembly GCA_019748215.1 of Hyphomicrobium sp. Classification (GTDB taxonomy): domain Bacteria; phylum Pseudomonadota; class Alphaproteobacteria; order Rhizobiales; family Hyphomicrobiaceae; genus Hyphomicrobium_B. Next base: position 47,232 of record JAIEPV010000167.1, on the reverse strand, counting down.
CGGGCTAATGCAGGCCGTCAAACGCTTTGAACCCGACAAGGGCTTCCGTCTCGCGACGTACGCTATGTGGTGGATCCGCGCCTCGATCCAGGAGTACATCCTGCGCTCCTGGAGCCTCGTCAAAATGGGCACGACGGCCGCACAGAAGAAGTTGTTCTTCAATCTGCGACGGACGAAAAGCCAGCTGCAGGCTCTCGAAGAGGGCGATCTGAAGCCGGAGACCGTCAAGAAGATCGCCACCAAGCTCGGCGTGACCGAAGAAGAAGTCATCAGCATGAACCGTCGCCTCGGCGGCGATGCGTCGCTGAATGCGCCGCTGCGTGCAGACTCTGAATCGGGCGAGTGGCAGGATTGGCTGGTCGATGACCAGCCGACGCAGGAGGATCGGCTTGTTGAAGACGAGGAAGCTAAACGCCGCCGTTCTTATTTGACGTCGGCCATGGCGGTTTTGAACGACCGGGAGCGGCGCGTGTTTGAAGCGCGTCGCTTGGCGGAAGATCCCGCAACGCTAGAAGATCTGTCGACCGAGTTCGGCGTTAGCCGCGAACGCATCCGCCAGATCGAAGTTCGGGCGTTCGAGAAGGTCCAGAAGGCGGTGACGGCGTCCGCCCGTCGCGCCGAAGGACCTCCGGCCGAGCTTCCGGCGCGCTGATCACGTCGGTATGCCGGCTTGACGGCCATCCGCCTGCCGCGTACCGCTGATTGTGGTTCCTTGTTCTTGTGGCGGCGCTCAATTGAGTGCCGCCACAAATTTTTCGTGGTCAGTCGTCAGCAAAAGACGCTTCATGCGCCGCCGCTTTGCCGTCGTTTTCAATGCTCGTGCCGGATCGGCTGTGCCACGCCTGCTGGACGGTGTGCTGGCCGAGTTACGAGCCGTCCATCGATGCGATGTTTTTCAGTTGCCGGCTCGGTCCGCCGAGGAGGCGGCCGAGCGGGTGTCCGAGGCGGCGGCGCGGGGCGTTTGCGATGCGGTGATTGCAGCCGGTGGTGACGGCACGTTTCGCGGGGTCGCGATTGGCGCAGCTGGCACCAGCCTTCCCGTTGGGCTTATCCCACTGGGGACGGGCAATGTCCTGGCGCATGAATTGGGTCTCGTTCGGCGTCGCGTGGCACTTGCCGACACATTGCTGAACGGCCCGGTGATCGCGACGAAGGCCAGCCTCGTCAACGGCGCGCCTTTTTTTCTCATGGTCGGTGCCGGGTTTGACGGCCGCGTCGTTGCCGCACTGAACTATCGCAGCAAGCGCATTTTTGGCCGGGCGGCGTACTCAGTGCCTGTGCTGCGAGCCCTGGGCCACGGCGCTGAGGCTTTCGACGTCGTCCTCGACGGCGAGCGCTTCGAGGCGAGCTGGATCATCGTCACCCGTGCCAGCCACTATGGCGGTCAGTTTGTGCTGACGCGCGACACCGGCGTCGGGCGAGCGCCGTTGATCGCCATTATTATCGCTGCGCGAACACGCCTCGAATTGATTGCGGCCGCGCTCGCGCTGCCGCTCGGGCGGATGATTGACGCATCGAAGCGACCGCCGTTCGTGACCATCCGCGAAGCGCGCCACGTTGAAATAGGCAACCGCAGTACGGTCGCTGTCGAAGTCGATGGTGATGCTGCAACACCAGCCCCGGTCATCATCGATGCCGATGGCCCGACCGTGCGTCTCATCGTGCCCAAAAGCTATGCCGATGCGCTGAGTGTTGCCGTTCGCTGACACTAGCGCGGCGGTTGATGTTGCCGCTGCCACGAATTGTCATGCGAATCGCGTACGTTGAACGTGTAGGGCGTTGATGCATTGCATCAGATTCGTCTGAGCGACAGCAGCAACCTAGTGCGAGCGTCAGAGCGAAACGTAAGGGTCTATGCCCTTTGCTTCTCTGAACCGGTTCGATATCGGCCGGCCGTTGGCTTGGAATGACGCGTGGCAGCAATGGATAGGGCTGCCCGAGGGAGCGTCGTTCCGGTTCTGGCTCAAAAGCCTTGCGATCCTATCCAACCCTTTCCGCTTCATCGATGTTGCAAATATTTCGTCCATCGGCACGACAGCGAGCCCGTGTGCTGGCCGTATCGGTGGTTTGATGCAGCATTCGAAACCTCGACACCAGCGGGTGTGAGGTGTGCGGACAATTGGAAGATGGAGTGCCTCATGCAGAAGCGCTGTCACCAACCAACTCTCGATATGCGACCAAGCCGCAAAGCCCCCGGACACCAACCACAAAGGACGTCGCGTTGGTTGCTTCTCCTCTGGCGACAACATCTCAAACATCCTCCAAGTAGGACATAACTGAGGTTTCGCTGGACGCGGTGCGACGTTGTCCGGCCACGCCGATGTAAAAAAGGCCAGCTCGATGAAGCTGGCCTTTTTGTTTTCCCCGCCGGTCGCAAACCGGCCGACCATTAGTCGACGCTCGTATCGCCGATTACATCGGCAGACGCGCCACCTGGTTGTTGAAATAATTGTCGATGGCCGTGACGATTGAATCCGCCACTTTGCTGCGCCAGGCGTCCGAGTTTAAATTGTTGGCGTCCTGCTTGTTGGTGACGTAGGCAAGCTCGATCAAGACCGACGGAAACTGCGCTGTCTTGAGAACGCGAAACGCGGCTTGCTGCTCTGGATCGTGACGCATCGGCGTGCTTTCACCCATCGTCTCGACCACGGATTTTGCGAAGACGCTGGTCCGGTCTTTGGTGCGTTGAACGTCGAGTTCGGCGAGGTCCGAGAGAATGTCGCGCACCGCATCGACATCGCCGTTCGTCGCTTTCACCGTGCTGATTTCGCGATCGGTCATCAACTTCGATCCGATATGACTTTTCGTCGAACGTTCGAGATCTTTGGCGACACTGTCGCGGAGTGTGAAAATGGTTGCTCCACGCGCGCTCGAATTGGCGTAGTCGGCGTGAATGGCGATGAACAGGTTGGCGTTGTTTCGCTCGCCATACGCGAGCCGCTCGTCAAGCTCGACGAAAAAGTCCTTGTCGCGGGTCATCATAACTTTATAGCGACCGGTCTTTTCCAGGAGCTCGCGAAGAACATGGCCGAATGCAAGGACGACCTGCTTCTCAACGGTGCCGAATTTGGTCGCGCCGGTGTCCATGCCGCCGTGACCCGGATCGAGCACGATGATCGGCTTGAAGGCTTTCGCGGCCCGAGATTTCGGATTTTCGGCGCGCTTTGGCAGCGGTGGTTGAATCCCCGCTGCGCCGAGGCCTGAGGGTTGCGAGGAGAGCGACTTCTTTTGGCTGGACTTCGGCGTCGCCTCAGCTGGCATGATGTCGATGGCGAGCCGATACTGGCCTGCGGCGTCCTTGCTGAGTTTCGAGCTTTCGACAATGACGGGTTGGGCAACATCGATGACGACGCGCGACTTGCCCGGCGCCGCCAGCCCGCCGCGAAAAGCCGTCACGAGCCCCTTCGATGCAGCAACGACCGGATCGGGCAGGCGCAGCCGGACATCAGGCAATTCGACAACGACGCGATTGGGATTGGACAGAGAAAACACTTGATAGTCGACTTTGCGATCGAGTCCGACGACAAAGCGTGTATGCGGTGTTGCCGGAAGATCCGTGCGCGCTGCGACGGTGATTGCGAGCAAATCACCCTTGGGTGCAACCACGGTCGCGATAGTATCTTCGGCCCGGAGTGGTGCCGTCAGTCCTAACGTTATGGCGATACAGCACACGCGAAGCGCCGCGCGCGAGGCCGAAAAACCCATGATCGTGACTTCCCCCGTCGGCCCAGAACCCGTAAACAAAAACTGACCAGACATGTATGGTGTGCCGACGGATGATGGCGTTTTAGCGATCCATTCCGGGCATCTTAGAGTTATCGCGGGCGCATGGTTAAGTCGGCGTAAAGACCCGCCAGACAGGCTATGGAGATGGGCGCGTCAGCGTGCCCCGGCACTCAGGCATCGTTGCCCCAGCGAGTTGCGGCGTCATCGTCGCTGTGGCGTGCATCGACCCAATCACCGGAACCGTCGACGCCGACCTCTTTTTTCCAGAACGGTGCCCGGGTCTTCAAATAATCCATTGTGAACGAACAGCCATCGAAGGCGTCCTGACGATGGCGGGCGCAGGCAACGACCAGTACGATATTGTCGCCTGGAATCAAGGCGCCGACGCGATGAATGATCCGAACGGCAGACAATGAGAAACGCCGCTTCGCTTCGTCGGCAAGTCGATGCAACTCTGTTTCGGTCATGCCGGGATAATGTTCAAGCGTCATCGACGCCAATGGTCTTTCGCCGTCACGGCCGCGAACCTTGCCGATGAATGTTGCGACGGCACCGATGTCATTATTATCGCGCGTCAGCGCCGCAACTTCGGCGGCGACGTCAAAATCGTTTTCCTGAACTGAGATCGTCATCGTCATCGTCATCCCCCGGTGACGGGCGGGAAAAAGCCGATTTCGCGGGCTTCGCCGATGACGGCGTCATGCTTGACATGGACACGATCGAGGGCGGCGCGAATGGCGGGGGGATGCTTGAAAGCTTCCGCATAATTGCTGCCGCGATTGCTCAACCACGTGATCAGATCAGCGATCGTGCCGACCGCAGCCGGCAGGACGACATGCTCCTCGCTGTGGCCGATGTGTTCGCGGACCCAAGCGAAATAACGAATGGTAACCGCGTGGGATACTGTCTCTTGATGAACCATCGCTGTCATTCGTCGATTGCTGAGCGCACGCCGGCTTTCAGGTAATCATACCCCGTAAACAGCGTCAGAAGAGCGGCGATCCACAGCAGGATGAGACCGGCTTCGGTAATGCCGGGCAAGTATCTGTCGGCCGCCGGTCCAGCGAGCAGCACGGCGAGGGCGATGAATTGGAACGCGGTTTTCCATTTGGCCAGGTGCGTGACGTGAACTTTAACGTTCAACTCAGCCAAAAACTCGCGCAGTCCGGAAACCAGAATTTCGCGCGATAGAATGATCAGCGCGGCCCAGATCGACCATCCGGTGATCGTGCCCTCGTGAACCAGCATCAACAGCGTTGCGCCGACGAGCAGCTTGTCGGCGATCGGGTCCAGCATTCGCCCGAGATTTGATTGCAGCTGCCAGATGCGGGCGAGATAACCGTCGAGCCAATCGGTAATGCAGGCGACGACAAAAATCGCAAACGCCGTCCACCGTGACGCTTCGCCCGTCCCGAAAAACAGCAAAGCCGCCAGCACCAGCACCGCAGCGATGCGTCCATAGGTCAAGATGTTGGGCAGGCTGGTCGAAATGCTGCGGCGCGCGGCGTGATCCATACGTCTGGCTAACCTTTGCCTCGCCTGCCCGTCAATGGGCCGTCGGCAAGCCCTGGCTTGGCGGCGGCGGTCGGCAGCCCATCGTGCACGCGGCGGCGGCGGTCGGCGCCGGCCAGGTGACCGCCACGGCCTCGCGGTTTGAAGATGCCGTCATCACGCGGCGGATACGTCCTGGACTTCGGCGGCAACGGCTCCCGAAACTGCGACACTGCCGCGCCGCAGGGCTTCAAAGACGGCGATCCGCAGGTCCGACTGCACACGAAGGCCGCGATTGATATCGGGTAGAAGAACGCGCAGCGAATAGTCGGTCGACGTTGACGTATAGCCTTCGAAGACGGCCAGGGGTGCTGGCTCTTGCAGAATGTCGGGATGCTTGTCGGCGCACGATTTCAAGATCTCCAGCACGCGCCGGGGATCGGCGTTCGGACCGGCATTGAATTTCAACACGACGCGGCCCAAGGCATTGCGATGCGTCCAATTCAACACCCGGCCGGTGATCAGTTCCGAGTTCGGGACAATGAGGCTGGCGCGATCGAACGTCTCAATTTCAGTCGAGCGCACCGAGATGCGTTTGACGTTGCCCTGCTCATTGCCGACCACAATCCAATCGCCGACTTTGATCGGACGTTCGATGAGCAAGATCAGCCCTGAAACGAAGTTGTTGACGATCGACTGCAAGCCGAAACCGATACCGACCGAGAGTGCGCCGGCGACAATCGCCAGGTTGGTGATATCGAACCCGGCATACGATATCGCGACAATGGCCGCGATTGCCGTGCCGGCATAGCCGACGGCGGTATCGATCGAGTTGGCGATGCCAACATCCATGCGCGGCTGCACGAGAACGGTGTCGCGCAAGCGCCGTTGGATCAGCCGGGTGGCGAACAGCAAACCCATGAACAGCAGGATGCCGAGCAGGATGCGCACGAGCGAAATCTTGAACTGGCCGATTTCGAAGCCAAACAGGAGTGATTTCGTCCAATCGCGAATGTCGGCGGCGGCAAACCCCCACTGCAGCAACAGCAGCGGCAGCGTGATCAAAACGACGGCGACTGATAACAGGCTCTCCGTGACCCATGCCAGTTGCCGGCGGCGTGCTGCGTCGAAGCCAATCTGCTCTTCCAGGAAAATGCTCGTGGCGCTGCGATTATCGGCGTTCTCGCGGGTGAAGGCCCGAATAGCGAGATACAGCAACGTCGCCACCAATCCGACGACACCCGTCATGACGATCTGCTGGGCGAGGAAGCGTCCGAGCGCAACGTAGCCGCTAAGGCAGGCGATCACGATGGCAGCGGCGGCGATCCATAACGGGATCTTCAGCCAGCGCGGCTCATGGCGGCTGACGATCCGTGTGACGCTCGGCTCACTGGCAGATCGTTCGAAGGGTTCAAACGGTGTCAGCAGCAATCCGATCAGAACGCCAGCGAAAGCAAGCGACGCCATCAGTGATTGGACGACACTGATTGACAGCGGGAAATAGAGGATTTGTCCAAGGCTCGACAGAAACAAATCGCCTGCATAGATTGCGGCCAAAATTTTCAACAGCCGCGATGTTCGCCGGGCACTGCGATTGGACAGGGACACAAGCCGGCGATGGGGGTGCGAGGGTGCGAACACGGCCCAGAGCAAGGCCGCCACGCCGATAAAGATCAGCGACGTGCGTAGCAGCGCCACGCCAGCCGGTGCCGCCGTCGGATAGTAAAGCAGTCCGAGATAATCGAAACCGCCATAAAGCAAAAAGGCGGTTGCGACGCCCGGGATCGCACGGACCGGAGCAATCCACGAGGCTGACGCCGCACGTTCGAAGAATGTTGGACTGAGCGCGCTGGGAGCACCGCGATAGCGCGTTGCGCGCATCACAACGCCCTTCAGCAGCATATATAAAGCGAGGGCTGCAATGAGAAGTACGGCGACGCTCGCCTTCTGCCGATTGACGGATGTTGCAATATCGGTGGCGTTATACTGCATGCGCCAGGCGACGCCCGGCCAATCTCGTGCCAGATTTTTCCATAGGTCGGGAAACATCGGGCTCGACATGCGCTCGGTGAGACTGCGCACGAACAATTGCAGCCGCAGCTCGGTGATCTTGTCGATCGCCTGGCGCGCTCGCCACCACGTCACTTCCAGAGTCTTGATGGCGCCGCCGAGTTCCGATCCGTCTGCCGACAGGCGCGTGCGCTCGGCCGCTGCCGATGGAGCTTCGGGAGGAGCGCCCTTATCAGGCGCCGGGCCCAGGCGGTCGATTTGACTTTGAATATCGGCAAGGCGTGGTCGCAGGCTGTCGGCGGTGCGCGTGCTCTTCGAAATCACACCGTCAATCTCGTCGCGCAGACGGCCGAGATCTGTATCGACGCTGGTGATCGCAGTGAGCGATTTTTCAGCGCCTTCCATCGTGCCGACCACTCTGACGATGGTCTCGTTGACTTCGGGCGGCAAGATCGGCGCTACGGGAGCCGACGGTGGGTCTGCTGCGGGCGCTTTAGCGGCGTTGTCGGCGGCGGGCACGGGTGCCGGAGCTGGTGCCGGAGCGTGAGCCGCCTCAGGCGCGGCTGCTGGTTTGGTGGCAGGAGCCGGCGCCGTCGCGGCTGGCGGCTTTTGTTGAGCAGCCGGTGCCGCATCTTGTGCGACACATATCGTGCTTAGACCCATCGTGAGGGCGACCACGAGAGCGGCAATTTTGGTGCTGTATGACAAGAGCGATAACCTGGATTGATGGAACGAACATGCGCCCGGCTGGCGTGTTCAAACCTTGTTTCGCGCACGAATAGGGCAGGGCGTGGATCGATGACGATGTCCATGCCGCCGCAGGCTGAATTTATCCAGCCTTATCATGGAAAAAATCATAGATTTTTTGTGCCATGTCCGCCGAAACACCGGTCACAGCCTTGAGATCTTCGATGCCCGCGCGCGATACGGCTTTGGCCGATCCGAAATGCTTGAGCAGCGCGCGCTTGCGCGTTGGCCCAATGCCGTCGATTTCATCCAATGGGTTGGCTCCGATCGCGGCCGACCGTTTGGCGCGGTGCGCGCCGATGGCGAAGCGATGCGCCTCGTCGCGCAACCGCTGCACGAAATACAAAACGGGATCTCGCGCTTCGAGCATCATCGACGCGCCCCGCCCTGGCATGTGGAAATGCTCGCGACCGGCATCGCGATCGGGCCCCTTGGCCACGCCAATGAGCGGGATTGTCGTGACGCCTAGGTCGGCCATCACCTGTTTGGCGACGGCAAGCTGCCCGGCGCCGCCATCGATCAAAACGAGATCGGGGACGGACGGAAATTCGTTCGGGTCCGCAAGCGCGGTTTCATCGTCATCGATCTCGTTATCATCTAAAGCGCCGGCGATGGGGTCGAAGGGAGCTGATCTCGCGGGTTGATCCGGGCCAGTTGGTGGTGCGCCTAGGTCCTCGTTCTGGCTCATCGCTCCTGCCTGATCGGCGATGCGTTTGAAGCGCCGGGTCAGCACTTCGCGCATCATCGCGTAGTCATCACCCGGCGCGATATCGGGCGATTTGATATTGAATTTTCGATATTGGCCTTTGACAAAGCCGTCGGGTCCCGCAACGATCATCGCGCCGACGGCGTTGCTGCCCGAGATGTGGCTGTTGTCGAACACTTCGATGCGACGCGGCGGTCGCGTCAGGCCAAACCTTTCCGCAACTCCGGCAAGCAAACGTGTCTGCGATGAGCTCTCGGCCAGCTTGCGGCCAAGAGCTTCGCGCGCATTCGACAATGCGTGATCGACAAGACCCGACTTGGTGCCGCGCGCCGGAACGCGAATATCGACCTTGCGATCGCTTTTGCTCGATAGCGCTTCAACGAGCACGGAGCGGTTTGGCACATCGTGCGACAGCAGAATCAGGCGCGGGATGGGTTTGTCATCGTAAAACTGCGCGATGAAGCTATCCAAAACATCTTCGACCGGCAGCGATCGGTCGGCTTTCGGATAGTAGGCACGATTGCCCCAGTTCTGGCCGGTTCTAAAAAAGAAAACCTGAATGCAGGTTTGTCCGCCATCTTGATATGCCGCGAACACGTCCGCTTCTTCAACGCCATCGGGATTGATCGCTTGGTCGGCGGTGACGTGGGCGAGTGCCCACAGGCGATTTCGAAACTTGGCAGCCGCCTCGAAATCGAGCGCGTCGGAGGCGTCCTGCATCATGTGCTGGTACATTTCGCGCACGTTCTGGCTTTCGCCGCGCAAAAAGCGAACGGCCTCATCGACGAGTTTGTCATACTCGTCGCGCGGAATTTCATTTGTGCAGGGTGCGGCGCAGCGCTTGATCTGATGCAGCAGGCAAGGACGCGTGCGGCTGTCGTAAACGCTATCAGTGCAGGTCCTGAGCAAAAATGCCCGCTGCAACATCGTAATCGTTCGGTTGACGGCACCGGCCGATGCAAACGGTCCGAAGTAATCGCCCTTTCGATTGCGCGCGCCGCGATGCTTGGTCACCTGCGCCGCTCCGTGATCCCGCGTGATGAGGATATAGGGAAATGACTTATCGTCGCGCATCAAAACATTGAAGCGCGGACGGAAGCGTTTGATCAAATTGGCTTCGAGCAGCAGGGCTTCGGCTTCGGTTCTGACAGATACAAATTCCATCGCGGCCGTTGCCGTGATCATCCGCGCGATGCGGTTGGTATGTCCGTTGAGGCGAGCATAATTCGACACCCGGGCCTTGAGCGACCGCGCCTTGCCGACATAGATCACGTCTCCGGCGGTATCGAGCATGCGATACACGCCAGGTGTCGCTGGTAACAGCTTCAGATACCGCGCGATCACGTCTGGGCCGGTTTCGACAGGCGCGACGAGTGTGGTCGGCGCATTTTCCGGGCTGTCGGCCGGCTGGCCGTTCGTCGGGCCGTTTTTCAAGTCGCTCATGGCGTCACTATTGGCAGCGGCAGGCTGCGGTCAAGGCGTTGAGATAAGTGCTCCGCCACAAAATCACCATGTGCGAAGCGTTGCAGTCGAGGCTTCAGGACATCGACCGAAGTTTGCTGCGATCGGAGACGGCACCATGCGTAGCTGGGGGACGACGTTAAGCTACGCGCTGGTCGCCGGCGTCATCGTCTCTGTATTGGCGGTCTCTGCTGTCGCGGCCACTAAAGCGAATAAAACCGCAGCGCCGCAGACTTTCGAAAAAGCCGAACAGCTTCTCGCGTGGATCAACGGTTATCGGCTCAATCCGGATTTTAAAGGGTTGCCCAATGCCGTCAAAGCTATGTCGAAGTTTGGCGTCATGCGCGACATGGATCAAGCCGGTGTCTACATCGGCTTCACAGCCGGTGTCATCGGCTCCAATCCCGATGATGCCGAACAGCTGATCGCCGACATGTTTCCGCTGCCCAGCGAAGACCAAGTCCTTGTCATTAAGGCCATCGCCTATTCCGGGCTATTCGATTGGAAGCCGCTGTTGACGAAATTCGTCGAACGCATGCCGGCCCGCAAAGTTCTGATCGATCGTTATCTGTTCGCCAACAAACCGGTGTTGGCGGATTTATCGATCGCAGAAGATCAATCGGCCATCGACGTCAACTGGGGCTACTATTTCGCCACCGGGTCGGAACCTCCGGTGCGCCGCATCTCGAAAGTTCTTGCCTGGACCGAAGACAAAAACGAAGTCGAGAAACTGACCATCGGTGCCATGGCCAAATGGACGCTGGCGCAAAACGCCTCGCGCGATCCAGATCTGCTGGCGATGCTGAAATCGATCGCAGCCGATGAAACGCCCGATATACGCAAGCCGATGCATGAAGTCATTGAAGCCTCCGAGACACTCGAACTTGCAAAAATCAGGAAGCAGGCGCTGGCTTCAATCGAGGAATTGAAAGTCAAAGGCCCCGAGCGCGTGCGGACGTACAACTGGTGGGGCCAGACAGGACAGACCGTGCTGGCACTCGGCTGCGTCGCGGCAGGTGCGCTGGGTCAGGTTGAATTTGGAATTCCGTGCGTCGTTGGCGGCGCATTATCGACGGCCGCGCTCAAATATTTTTCGCCAGGTCAATAGCCACCCACCGCGATACGTCACGTCCGTCAGGACTGCATGGCTGCTGCCGATAATGACGTCCTATTGCGGATCGCAATTCATGCGTGCGTCGGCCAGGGCATCGGTCTGGGTATCGTATTCGCCGATGAGCTGGGCGCCGGGAGCCGCCGCCTTGGCGTAGGTTTCGAACATCGATTTTTCAAAGCCATCATGCACGGTGAGCGCCGTCAGGCGAAGCTGGCCATCAGCGATCGAGCGGACCAGCAACGTCTTGCGGCCACCATAGCTCGCGCTCATGACGCGGCATATTGGGCGCAGTTGGGCTGGTGCTGCCGCGATAACTGGCAACGGTCCGCCTAGGCGCGATGGTTGCGGCGCATTCGAGGCTGGCGCGATCAGAAACGTCGGCAAGCTGAAGAACCCGGCCCCCTGTCGCGGTGAGGCGTCCACGGGCGGCCGCACTTGCGGTTGAGGTTGGTCGTCCGTTGACGGTTGCAACGTCGCTGTCGCGGGCGTTGCGCGAGGTTCGACGTCAGGCGCATCACGCTGGCCGCCGCCGACTTGAGTTTTTTCCCGCGTCCAGATCGTTCGCACAGGTTCGCGCGAGGGCACGTTTGCTGTCTTGTTGGGCGGCGCGCCCTGTTTCTTGACCGTCGATTTTTTGGGTGTTGGTTTTATAGCCGGCGGCGCGGCGGGTTCCGCGAGCGCGGGCGGTTCAGTTGCCGGTGCTGTTTTTGTAAGCCATGGCAAGTCTTCCGCGAACTCCGCTAGCGGACCTGCAAGCTGGAGCGGCTTTGGCCCACCGAGCCCTGATGGTTCGGGGAATGCGTCACGCGGCATCCGGCGGGCTGGCTGCGGCAATCGCTGGAGCTCTGGTCCGCTGCCATTGGCGCGGGTTGCCACGGGTTTGACGAGAGCGGCCGCTCCGGCGCAATGCACCGCGCGGAATTCGGCGGCGACGGCGTCGATCGACCGCGCGTAATTGCGATCTACCGCCCACCGGCGCGCCAGATCGCCGAAGGTCACGTCGCGGCGTAATGCCAAAGATTTAGCGACGATTTCGTCCTGCGCAAGCACTGTACGCGGGGCGATCGGCTGAGCAATGCGCTCGCCCGAATAGGCGACCAGATGCTGAATTTGTGCGTGAACGCCGGTTGCGACATCGGGAAAGCGATTGCCGGGCACTCCGCCGCCAGTCGCGCCGATGCCGGCAAAATTATTCTGTCGTTCATGGACATCGCCGCGCTGCCCATCCGGTCGCCGGTAGGACAGATAGTTTGTCTCGATGGCCATCTGAAAAAACGCGAAGTCCCATCGGACGCGCCAAGCCTCGCCCCAGTATTTGTACCAGCGGGCGATGTCTTTGAAACGAGGATCGAGACGAGGGTTGCGAGCGGAGACGAAGGCCATCAGGCGATCCGGCGTCACACAGGCCGGCACATGATTGACGGCGCTCATGCGGATTGCCGGCGCGGCCTGCACACGGCCGGAGACGACGAGGACGACCGCGAGTGAGGCCGAAGAGGCGATCAAGCGCCGAGGAAATTGCCGCATTGCAATCGACATCATGGCCAATCCCCATGGAGAAGTCCGATAGCGATCAACCCTCGGGGCACATTTCAAAGGCCTTATCGAGCGCCTGCGACGGCGAGGCGAATTCCGCCACCGTCTCGCCGCCTTGAGCATAGGCCGCGATATACGCCTCAGCTTCGCGCTTTTCGGCACCCTCGTTCACATCTAGGACGGTATAGTTGTCGAATTCATCGGTGTTGGCGCGGATGATGACGGCCCGGCCGCCACCGTAGCTTGCCGTCCATACACGGCACGTCGATTTTTTCGAGGGCTGCTTGCTGGCCGATGCCGACGGCTTGGCGACGGCGGACTTCAAGGACCCACCTGTCGAGAGGGCGGCCACTTGAACGCTTCCTGACCCTGATCCTGCGGCTGACACCGACCCTGGCGTGCTTGCGATTTTTTCTGCCGCCGCCGGTGCGGCGGTCGGGCCGGGCTCGGTCGTGGTGGCTGCTGCAGGCGGAGCGTTCAAAATGGTCACAACCGGCGACGTGGCGCTGATCTTCGCCTTATCCATGTCGGCGACTAGCGACGATGCGCCAAGGCTCGATTTGACGAATGAACCGGAGGCCCGTGCCTCGTCGACAGCGCGGCGGGCGAGTTCGGCACCGGTCAGTTTGGGTTCCGTTGCGACCGACGCGGTCTCGACGATTTGCGTCACCGCTCCGGATTTTACATCCACTCCGGGGCGTGCCAGCGCCATCATTTCGGGATTTGGATCGTCAGCCTTGCAAGCGCCTTGGTAAAAAGCGTCCGACACCGCTTCAATATCACGGCCGTAGGCACGACTGGTTGGCGCCCATTGCTTGGCCAAAGCACCAAACGTCATCGGCCCGGAAATGGTTTTCTGCCATGCGGTGAGGATGCCCCACTCCTGGACCTTGCGCGTGCGCTCGGCGACGGGATTGTCGAGCTTGTCACCGGCATAGAGCAGCAAGTGCTCGATGTGAGCGCGCACCCCTGTCGGCACGTCGGTAAAGGTTTCGCCCGGAGCATGTTTGCCCGTCGCTCCCAGGCCAGCGAAATTGTTCTGCTTGATCGAGACGTCGCCGGTGAATGTCAGATTGCCGGTTTCCAGAAGCATTTGAAAAAACGCCGCGTCCCAGCGAACGTTCAGCTCTTCACCGATGCGCATGTAGTCGGCGGCAATCGACTGGAACTTATCGTCGAGGCGACCGTTTCGGGCACGTAAAAACGCCGTCAATCGTCCGGGCGTCGCGCACTCGGGAACAGCGTTGCTGGCGTTGGTTTTGATTTGAGGAAGATCGGCCAAGGCGGCCGGAGACAAAGCAACCGAACATGGCACGGCTGCAGCCAAAGCGAGCACGACCTGCGCCCGAACGCGGCACATCATGAATACACCCATAATGACGCGGCACCCCTCGATGAGCGCCCTACTGAACAATTAATGTTCGTAGACGCTTAACGTTAAAAAAGTATTGACCGAGCCCCCGTGGCTCAATCGCGACGATGAGCGCGTAATGGGGCAGCAATGAGAAGCGGATGGGGAAGCTTTGCGGCGGGCGCAACCGGCGGATGTTGGCCACGCGCGACCATTCAAGCAGCTTGGTATTCGCCTCACATCAGATGTTGTCCACCGTCGAGAGCGATCATTTGCCCCGTCATCGATGGCGATGACAAAATGAAACGCACGGCTGCGGCGATCTCCTGCGGCGTTGGGCCGGTCTTCAAAAGCGTCGACAACGTTTCGGCGGCGAATTCGTCGTCGCTCTGATGCACGCTGCGCAGCACAGGCCCCGGACCGATGGCGTTGACGCGCACGCGCGGCGCTAAACCTTGCGCCAGTGTCTGAGTGGCAGTCCAAAGACCCGCTTTAGAAATCGTGTACGAGAAAAAATCGGGTGTCAGCTTCCAGACGCGCTGATCGATGATGTTGATGATGTTGCCATCGGCGCCATCCGGGAGGTGGCGAACCATGGCCTGGGCGAGGAACACGGGTGCTTTGAGATTGACGTCGAGATGTGTGTCCCAAACGTCTTGGTCGACACTCTGGACGCTATCGCGCTGAAACTCGGAGGCGTTGTTGACAAGGCACGTCGCCGCGCCAAGCTTGGCAGCGACCCGGGCCAGCAGCGGTTCGAGCGCATTGAAATCGGCCAAGTCGGCGTCGAACGAGGCGGCTTTTGCCCCCAAGGCCTCGATTTCGCTGATAAGGCGCTCGGCGTCATCGGCGGATTTGCGATAGTGCAGAGCGATGTTCCACCCGTGCTCGGCCAAATCGAGTGCAATGGCGCGACCGATCCGCCTTGCCGCCCCCGTAATCAAGGCCGTCGGGCGTGTCGCAGATGAGGCGGATGTCATATCGATCCTGAGGTTGACGGGTTTGAACGACTGTCGGGGGGGGGCTCCCGGCATCGAGTGTGGCACGGCAACACCGGATTCGTCGTGCGTCAGGAATTCGCCTGTCGTCGAGTCAGGCCATGGCCCAAAAGCGGCCGGCGCGAATCTTAATAATGCTCATACCGGCGCCGACGGTGCGGGATTTTGTGCCCAAGGACGAGGCAGTTTGGCAACTTTGCGGGCCCGTTTTACCGGCACCGTTGCCGACATGTGACAGCACTCTCTCAAGTCACTGCTCGGCGTGTGGAACTTCTTGAGTGCGCGGCGTGAAACCGGTTTTATAAATCTAGGTGCGACACGACTCGTAACGGATTTTGGGGGGCTGCGCATATTGCGGCGGTCCGGCACGGGGAAAACGTAAACATGACAATGATCAAGAGCGGTCTGGCACTAGTCGGGTTGGTTGCGGTAACCGCCCTTTCATTCTCAAGTGTGGCCCGTGCTGAGGAAGAGCGCGAGTTCGGCTACAGCTTAACGCTTGGCGCAACATCGGATTACATCTTCCGCGGTCTCTCTTTTACGAGTGAAGACCCAGCGGCGCAGGGTTCGATCGATTTCTCGTATGGCAAATTCTACCTCGGCTTCTGGGGTTCGAATGTCGACGGCGATGGCTTCAGCCCCGCTGAGCTTGATATTTATGCCGGCTACAAGCCATCACTTGGCCAGTTTAACTTCGACTTCGGGGTCATCGGGTACCTCTACCCGTTAGCTGACGACTCACTGGAGTACGTCGAGTTCAAAGCGGGTGTCTCCACGGAGGTCGTTAAGAATTTGACCGGCGGGGCAATTTTTTACTACACGCCTGAAACCGACAACTACGGCGAAACTTACACGATTGAAGGTTCGTTGGCTTACGTGCTTCCGGAAGTCGGTATCTTTACGCCGACAGTTAGTGGCGGTGTTGGCTATACTGAAGAGACGGGTAACAACGGGTTATTCTCGAACTTCACTGATAACTACGTCTACTGGAACGCTGGCTTGGCGCTCGGCGTCGAAAAGTGGACGTTCGATTTCCGCTACTGGGACACCGACCTGGATTCGATCCCGGGTGATGTCTACACGGGTCTTGCTGAAGAGCGCTTCGTGTTCACTGCCAAGATCACACTCCCATAAGCTGCTACTAACACACAGTCACTCATCCGAACCGGGACCCATTGGGTCCCGGTTTTGTTTTGGGAGACGCGGCTTGAGATAGGGCCAGTCGATCCCTGGCTTACCGAATTCCGATAGCCAATGCTCGGTGGCGCCAATTCGACGACTGCGCACTGACGCAAACGCCGTGTTTCGCGGCCAGACGAGACGGGCGGTGACCGGCACAAAGATCGCGAGGCGCTCAAATCCCGCGGGCGCCATCCAGTGGCTTGAAGTTCGGCAGCGGACGGCGCGGATCATTCGCGGTTGGCGGCGGTGATTTGCGGCTTTCGCCAAGAGCATTGTCGCGGGCTGTCGAGCGAACGGGCGGCACGAAAACCTGGTTGGCAGAGCACATCCGCCGCTGGTTCTCGTTATCGCCACAAGCGCGCGGCTCGCCGGTCTTGCTGAAGCAGAACCGCACTTCCTTCAAACGTCCGTTGTTTCCGCCCGAACAGGCAATCGCAAAGTTCTCAGGCTTTAAGCCAGGGTTGGCGCGCAGAAAATCGCGCGCCAGTTCATCCAGCCCCAAGCTCTGCGTCTCGAAAGGATTTGTCATTTTTTCGGGAATGCGCACGCGATTGAACAACTGCCGTGCCAAAGCAAAATACGACTGCGGATCGAGCCCCGAACAGGTGCCATGTTTGCGGTATTCATGGGTCACGAGACCCGGGCTCGGCATGATGTCGAGCATGCTGTCGATGAGTTGGGGCGGCACGAACGGCCGGCGCGCGGTGCGGCAATCGCCGGGATAACCGCGCTCGTACTGCGGCCAAAGCCCATGCAACACGAATGCGAAGCGGCGACCATCCTGCCGGTCGCATTGTAGCCGGTCGCGAGCGGTCGCGTTCGAGCAGAAGGTCGGGCTCCAGGACAACACGAGGGCGTAATAGTCGAACTGACCGGCGACATCGCCTTGGCGCTGCTCACGCTCGTTAAACGTTTCGCTCGGCCACTGGGACCGCTGCTGCGCCTGTGACACGCCGTGCGCCGCCCAAACGACGATGCACCCCGCCAGGATCGACGCGAAGGTTTTGGTCCGGCCGGTCACGCGCATCCGCTTCGTCTATCCTCTGCAATCCGGCGCCGGTATTTGTTCGCCGCCGGCTGTGGTCCACACAATGGTCTATATATCTCGATTATGGCTGCTGCGGGCTTTGCCGCCGATGGTCACGATGATTTTGCAGCCGTCGCGCCGGCTGTTTCAGAAAAGGCTTGCAGGATGCGCGCCCAACTTCTCGCACCTTTGACGAAGCTGGTGATGTTGTATTTTTCATTCGGAGAGTGGATGCGGTCGTCGTCAAGGCCGAAACCGACCAGCAGGCTGTCCATGCCGAGCGCATCTCTGAACGACGACACGATCGGGATCGAAGCGCCGCAGCCCATGAGTACGGCCGGCTTGCCCCATTCGTCGTGCAGCGCTTTTGCCGCCGCGCGCATGGCGGGCGCCTCGGTATCGAACATGATGGCCCCTGACCCGCGACTGCCAAGCCAAGTCGCCGTGCAATCAGGTGGCAGCACAGTGGCCACGTAATCGCGGACCGCTTGCATGGCCCGGTCGGCGTCCTGGCCAGGCACCAGGCGGCAGGTGATTTTAACTGACGCTTTCGCCGGGATCACGGTTTTTGACCCGACTCCTTGATAGCCGCCAGTGACGCCGTTGAACTCGAGCGTCGGCCTCGACCAAAGCTGTTCGATAACCGAGCGATCTTTTTCACCGGCAGACGTCGTCAGCCCAACTGCGCCGAGAAATGCATCGGCGCGTAGGCCAAGGCTCTGCCACTGAGCCATTTGATCAACTGAAGGTTCTTTGACGCCGTCATAAAAACCAGGCGCCGCAATGCGTCCCGCGTCGTCATGAAGCGCCGCCATGACCTTTGCCAGCACCCGAATCGGATTTGTGACGGGTCCACCATAGATGCCCGAATGCAAATCGCGATTTGGCCCGGTGATGACCAGTTCGTCGCCGGCCAGTCCGCGTAGCATGGTGGTAATGGCCGGCGTTTCCCGATCCCACTGGCCGGTATCACAGACGAGCACCAGATCGGCTTTCAGCTTGTCGCCGTGCTGGCGGAGAAACTCGGGAAGCGATGGCGAACCGCACTCCTCTTCGCCCTCGATCAGCACCGAGACAGCAATCGGTAGTTCGCCGGCCACGGTCTTCCACGCGCGGGCCGCTTCAAAGAAGGTCATCAACTGACCCTTGTTGTCTTCCGCTCCGCGCGCAATGACGACTTCGCCGTTGCCGGGCTCGCTCGCCAATCGCGGCTCGAACGGTGGCGACGTCCACAACTCGATCGGATCGGCCGGCTGAACATCATAATGGCCATAAAACAGCACGTGCGGCATGCCAGCTGGGCGTTCGAGGCGATCGTGCGCGACGACCATCGGATGGCCCGAGGTCGCGATGACTTCGGCGTGCGCAAACCCGATATCGAGCAGCGTAGCTTTGCACCAGTCCGCCGCTGCCTGACAATTCGCCTTGAACGACGGGTCGGTCGATACGCTGGCAATGCGCAGAAATTCAAACAGTCGATCGAGCCCCGCTTGCTTCGATTGGCCAAGCGTGTCGAGAACTTTGGCGAGATCGCTCATGTCTGGTCCGTATCCGGCTTTGGTGTTGGGTTGGTATCCGCTGGCCGCCACTGAGGTCGTCGCTGGCCATCGCTGATCTCGATTGCGTTGCGCGCTCCTCCCCTAGGAATGCCCCGCTTTCGCTGCTATGGCACGAGGCCCGGCGTTGGATCATAAGCCGCCCGGTCGCGCCGGAGGTGTGATGCCACAGCCAAGCTCGGACAGCAAAAAGAAATGGGTCTACGCCTTCGCGCCGGGCGCGGCCGATGGCGATGCCAGCATGTCCGAATTGCTCGGTGGCAAGGGTGCCAATCTCGCCGAGATGGCGCGCCTTGGGCTACCGGTGCCGCCCGGCTTCACGATTACGACCGATGTCAGCGCCGCGTTTTTCGAAGCCGGCACGGCGCTACCCGGAACACTGCGCGATGACGTCATGACAGCGTTGGATGCGATCGGCGATACCGTCGGTGCCCGGCTTGGCGATGAGGCGAAACCTCTACTCGTGTCGGTGCGGTCGGGATCTCGCGCCTCGATGCCCGGCATGATGGACACGATCCTCAATCTAGGTCTCAACGACAAAACGGTCGAGGGCCTGGCCGAGTTGACGGGCGACGCCCGTTTCGCATTCGACAGCTACCGGCGCTTTATCCAGATGTACGGCGACGTCGTGCTCGGCGTTGATCACGGCGCTTTCGAAGACATTCTTGAAAACTTCAAAAACCTGAACGGCTTTGCCGCCGATACCGACCTCGACGCCGAGGCCTGGCGTGAGATCATCGCCGACTACAAGGCGGCGATTCAACGCGAGTATGGGGCGCCGTTCCCGCAAGATACGGCGGAACAGTTATGGGGCGCCATCGCCGCTGTTCTCAACTCATGGAAGAACCCGCGCGCGGTCACGTATCGCCGCCTCCACGATATTCCTGACGCTTGGGGTACCGCGGTAACGGTGCAGGCGATGGTGTTTGGAAACTTGGGCGATCACTCGGCGACCGGCGTCGCGTTTACGCGCAATCCGTCAAACGGCGACAAGCAGGTGTTCGGGGAGTATCTCGCCAATGCCCAAGGCGAGGACGTCGTGGCCGGCATCCGCACACCGCAACCATTGACGCGCGCAGCAGCAGGAAAAGACAGCGATCAGTCGCTCGAGACGCTGATGCCAAAGGCGTTTGCGGAACTGGTCGAGATTTTCGCCGCACTCGAAGCCCATTATCGCGACATGCAGGACGTCGAGTTCACGATCCAAAACGGCCGGCTTTGGCTGTTGCAGACGCGATCCGGCAAACGAACGACCGAGGCGGCGCTGAAAATCGCTTCCGACATGGCCGGCGAAGGCATCATCACGCAGGATGAGGCAGTCCTGCGCGTTGATCCTGCTGCACTCGATCAGCTCTTGCATCCCGCCATCGATCCGACGGCTGAAAACGATTTGATCGCTAAGGGACTGCCGGCGTCGCCCGGCGCCGCGTCGGGCGAAATCGTTTTCCATCCCGAGATGGCCGTGGCGCTGAAAGCCAAGGGCAAGGACGTCATCTTGGTGCGCGCAGAAACCAGCCCGGAGGATGTGCACGGCATGCACGCGGCCGTCGGTGTGCTGACGGCGCGCGGCGGCATGACTTCGCACGCGGCCGTCGTCGCGCGCGGGATGGGGCGGCCCTGTGTGTCTGGCGCAGGTACGCTGCGCATCGATGCCAATGGCGGCATCATGCGGGCCGGCGCGCGGACGTTTCGCTCGGGCGACATCATCACCATCGACGGAGCAACAGGCCGTGTGTTCGCGGGGCAGGCGAAAATGCGCCCGCCGCAATTGTCCGGGACATTCGCAACGATTATGGGCTGGGCTGATGCAACCCGTCGCATGCGGGTGCGCTGTAATGCCGACACGCCGCGCGACGCGCGCCAAGCTCGGCTGTTCGGCGCGGAAGGCATCGGCTTGTGCCGCACCGAGCACATGTTTTTCGAAGAGGGCCGGATTCTCGCCGTGCGCGAAATGATCTGCGCCGACAGCGAGGAAGGCCGCTTGGCGGCGCTCGAAAAACTGCTGCCGATGCAACGGGCGGATTTCGAAGAGCTGTTTGAGATCATGGCCGGCCTGCCCGTCACGATCCGCTTGCTCGATCCGCCGCTGCACGAGTTCCTGCCGCACGAGGATCGTGAAGCGGCGCAGGTCGCCGCCGCGCTCGGCATGGATCTTGGACGGCTGAAGGCCCGCGTCGCCGAGCTCGAAGAAGTCAATCCGATGCTCGGCTTTCGTGGATGCCGCTTGGCACTGAAGTTCCCCGAGGTCACGGCCATGCAGGCCCGGGCGATTTTCGAGGCCGCGATCCGCGCCGGACAAAAGACCGGCAAGCCGGTGCGGCCGGAGGTCATGATCCCGTTCGTCGGCTATCGCCGGGAGTTCGACATCTTGCGCGCCGTGATCAAAACTGTCGCGGAGGCGGTTGAAAAAGAGAGCGGTGTCACGCTCGCCTACGACATCGGCACCATGATCGAATTGCCTCGTGCGGCTTTGCGCGCTGGCGATATTGCGATGGGTGACGAGGGCGCTGATTTCTTCTCGTTCGGCACCAATGATTTGACGCAGACAGCGCTCGGGCTTTCACGCGATGACGCAGCGCCAATCCTTTCGAACTATCTCGAACACGAAATCATTGCCGTCGATCCATTTGTCTCCATCGACACGGCGGGTGTCGGCGAACTGGTAAAAATCGGCGTTGAGCGCGGGCGTGCCGTCAAACCAAACATCAAGCTCGGAATTTGTGGCGAGCACGGCGGCGATCCGCGCTCGATCGCGTTTTTCGAGAGTGTCGGCTTGGACTATATTTCTTGTTCGCCGTATCGGGTGCCCGTCGCGCGGTTGTCGGCGGCGCAGGCGGCGATCCGTGCGCGGATGTCTGAGCCGGATGCGTCGGGTCAATGACGATGCGCCGTGGGCTTATCGCGACGTGCAGAATGCATGGTTCAAAGGCAGCCGCCTAAAATGGTCCGCCATCGCGATCGAGATCATCGAGCTTGGGCTGGTGCGGACGCGGACCTTTGTTGGCCGGCATCAGCATCAGCCAGATGATGAGCGGCGGAAACAAAAAGCACCACGCCATCCACACCGAATAGTTTCTGTTTTTTTGACCTGCAAAAACTGCCGCTAGCCCGGCGGCGCAGATCGAGGACAAGCCCCAGATCACGATCCACTGCATCACGGCCTCGCTTGTGGTGGGAGTCATAGGCCTGTCAGGTCTCAATGTTCTTCGACTATCGAGTGTAGCATGGCAGCGCGCGTGCGGTGCAAGTAAGGCGAAAGCGGTTGCAGGCTAATGTGACGGAAAAATCTGGCCCGTCAGTGGGTTGAGGCGGCTTCAAAGTCAAGCCCGAGGTCAAGGACCGGTGCCGAATGCGTCAACGCGCCGACCGAGATCATATCAACTCCGGTTTCGGCAATCGCGCGAACAGTCTCGAGCGTGACCCCGCCAGAAGCTTCGGTGATGCACCGGCCAGCGACCAGCCGCACGGCCTCGCGAAGCTGCGCGAGCGTCATGTTATCGAGCAGAACGGCATCAACCTTGTGGCGAAGAACGTGATCGAGCTGGTCCAGCGTATCGACCTCGACTTCGATTTTGACCATGTGGCCAGCCGCCGATCGTGCCCGTTCGATCGCCATGGTCAGGCCACCGGCAGCGACAATATGATTGTCTTTGATTAGCACTGCATCGAACAGGCCGGATCGGTGGTTTTGGCCACCGCCGCAGCGCACGGCATATTTTTCGAACGCACGCAGGCCGGGCGTCGTCTTTCGTGTGTCTACGATTTTCGCCGACGTGTTGGCGACGGCGTCGACGTAGCGCCGTGTCACGGTGGCGATGCCCGACATCCGCCCCATGAAGTTCAATGCGACCCGCTCGGCGGTGAGCAGCGCGCGTGCTTGGCCACGCACTTGCGCAATTGTTCGGCCCGCGCCGATGACCGTGCCGTCGGCGGCTAAAATTTCGACCACAACATCGCTGTCGAGCATCTTATATGCGGCAGCGGCAACATCGACGCCTGAGACGACGCCACCGGCCCGCGCGGCGATTACAGCTGTTGCGATGGAATTGGCCGCGACCGTCGCGTTGGTGGTGATGTCGCCTTGCAGGCCCAGATCCTCTGCCAATGCCATTCGCACAGCATCTTCGACAAGCAGCGAGGCCAGTGGCGCGATCATCGGTTCGTGAGTTGTCACGTCCGGCAACCCGCAAGATCCAAAGCTGCCGCGCGAGGCGGCTTTTTGCGTTCGATTGCCGCGAGGTCGCTGATCGTCATGAACGTACGCTCGGCAAGCCGGGGATCAGCGTCCGGGAAATCAGTGCGGAAATGGCCGCCCCGGCTTTCTTTGCGCATCAACGCAGCAGCGGTAATCAAACGCGCTGCGAGCAGCATATTTGCCAACACACTGTCGCGGGCACCGGCGGCTTCGAGCTTTGACAATTGATCAAGCGCGCGGCGCAGTCCCTTGGCGGTCCGCACCACACCGACATAGGTCATCATGATGGTTCGCAATTTCGCGACGGCCATCGCGCGTTCCTCCGGATCAGCGGGCCGCGCGCCGGCCACGCGACGCGGCTCGACGAAGTGCCCCGTGCGGTCCGGCGGGATATTGGCTTTGATGTCGGTGGCGACGCGTGCGCCGAAGACAGCAGCCTCGAGCAGTGAATTGGACGCTAAGCGGTTGGCGCCGTGCAACCCAGTTGAAGCGACTTCACCGACAGCCCATAGGCCCTTGATGCTGGTGCGTCCGCGCAAGTCGGTGGCGATGCCGCCCATGTGATAGTGCTCGGCCGGCGCAACCGGAATGAGATCGGTCACCGGATTGATGCCGGCGCGCAGGCAATGGGCGTAGACGGTCGGATAGGCATCGGCGAAGCGGCTGCCGATGGCATCCCGGCAATCGAGATAGGCGCCGCGCCCGGCCGTGATTTCTGCAAAGACGCCGCGCGCAACCACGTCGCGCGCCGCTAATTCGCCGCGCGGGTCGAGCTTGAACATGAAGCGCTCGCCCGCCGCGTTGACGAGGGTCGCGCCCTCGCCACGCAGAGCTTCGGTGGCCAGTGGCGCTGGATCGATGTCGGCGTCGATCGCGGTAGGGTGAAATTGCACGAACTCGACGTCGGCCACCATGGCACCTGCGCGCGCGGCCATTGCCAAGGCTTCGCCGCGCGCATAGGCAGGGTTCGTCGTCAGCGCGAACAAAGCTCCGACACCGCCCGTGGCAAGAACAACCGCGGATGCCGGGACGAATTCGTAGGTGCCGTTGCCAAGATTTGCGGGGCGGATGAGCCGCACACCTTCGACGCGGTCATCCTCTGAAATGAGATCATCGGCCTCATAACCCTCGAGCACGCGAATGGACGGTGCGGCTCGCACGGCGGCGATCAAGGCTTGCATGATCGCCGCACCGGCGCGATCACCTGAGACGCGCACGACCCGTTTTTCAGAATGCGCGGCTTCTTTCGATAAAACGTAGTGGCCTTCAAGGTCGCGGTCGAAAGGCACGCCATACGACAGCAAATCTCGAATGCGGTCCGGGCCTTCATCAGCAACGGTGTGCGCCACGTGCTCGTCGACGATGCCGGCGCCGGCGGCGATGGTGTCGGCGGCGTGCTTGTCCGTGCTGTCCCCTTCGCCGACAGCGGCGGCAATGCCGCCCTGCGCCCACATACTCGATGCGCCTTCGCCAAGCGGCGCGGCGGCAATGACGGTCACTGGCACAGGCGCCAATTTCAAAGCTGTGAACAATCCGGCAAGTCCGGCGCCGATGATAACGACATCGCCAGCACGTGGCTCGGCTTGCGCCGCTGCAAAGCGCGACGTTGCCGGAGGACGGCCCTTCAGGCTGCTTGACGTCGTGCGCGGCTTTGCGGTCATGGCGACAATGCCTTTCACAGCGAAAACGACGTGAGCCAAGGGCACGAACGCCCTTATGCCGGTTCCTAATTCGTCAAATTGACCATGCGTTCCACGGCCCGGCGCGCGCGCTCGGCGACATCGGGATCAACGGTGACCTCGTGGCGCAAATGCAAAAGGCTGTCATAGATATTTTCGAGGCTAATACGCTTCATGTGCGGACAGAGATTGCACGGCCGCACGAATTCGACGTCAGGAGCTTCAACGGCAACGTTGGAGGCCATTGAACATTCGGTGACGAGCACGACCTTTTTCGGCCGCTTGTCTTTGACCCAATTGATCATCGCCGATGTCGAGCCGGTGAAATCAGACGCGGCGATAACGTCCGGCGGACACTCCGGATGAGCGATGATCTTCAAACCCGGATCGTCGGCGCGCAAGCGGTTGAGCTCTTCGCCGGTGAAGCGCTCATGCACTTCGCAGGCGCCTTTCCAGGTCAAGACTTCGACCGTGGTTTGGGATTGCACCCACTGCGCCAAGTATTGATCAGGAATACACAAGACGCGCGGCGCGCCGAGGCTTTCGACCACCTTGACGGCGTTGGATGAAGTGCACGTGATATCGCACTCGGCTTTCACCGCCGCTGATGTATTGACATAAGTCACGATCGGCACGCCGGGGTAGGCGTCGCGCAGCATCCGGACGTCGTCAGCGGTGATCGAGGCCGCGAGCGAACACCCCGCCCGCATATCCGGAATGAGGACTGTCTTGTCGGGCGACAGAAGTTTCGATGTCTCGGCCATGAAGTGCACGCCGGCCTGAACGATGACTTTCGCGTCGGTGCGAGCTGCTTCCTTGGCGAGTTGCAGGCTGTCGCCGCGAAAATCGGCGACGCAGTGGAAAATTTCGGGCGTCATGTAGTTGTGGGCCAAGATGACGGCGTGGCGCTCGACTTTCAGGTCATTGATCGCCTTGATCAACGGCGCGTAATGCGGCCATTCCATTGGCGTGATAACGTGCTTCACACGGTCGTACATCGGCGCCATTTCAGCGCGCAGAGCCGGTGACCACTCGAACGGGAGCGCGACCTTTGCATGCTGGCGGCTTGCAAACGAAGATGCTGCTTGGCTCAAAACATCACCGCTCATGACAACCAACTCCTCGCGCATATTTTATGCTCCAATCGAGCATATCTTAGCCAAGCGACGAGCCGGCTTTCACGCCGGACCCACCTATCCAGAAATGCTCGAAAAGAGCATTCCTGGATAGAGATAACATAGTTCAAAGACAGAACTTTTTCCAGACCCAACGACGCGACGTCACTGCAAGCCTCAGTTTGTCCCGTTCCTGCTGGGCGGAGCCGAGACGCGTACCCCGGGCGCCGGCCGCTCAAGCAACACTTCGCGTCTGAAGCGGAACAACTTGGCGGGACGTCCGCCAGTCCGCGTCTTCACATCGCCTGTCGGCTCGACCAGTCCGGCACCTTCGACGAGGCGTCGGAAGTTTTGTTTATGCAGATGCGGCCCGAGAATGGCTTCGACCGTTTTCTGCAACTCGTACAGCGTGAACTCGTCCGGCATCAGTTCGAAAACAACCGGACGATATTTGATTTTCGCCCGAGTCCGCCCGATTGCGGTTGCTAAAATCCGCCGATGGTCGGTTTGCATCGGCACGCCAAACTTCGGCAAATCAGACCATTCGCGCGCCGAAACGCGACCGTCTCGTTTAGCTTCGTCGACCAAGCCCGCTTCATAGAGAAGCTCGTAGCGGTCCAAGACTTTTTCTTCGTCCCACGCCGTACCATCGAGCCCGAAGCACATGCGTGCCCGATCGGCGCGCGCCAGCGGATTTTGGACCGCTGATACCGTCACCGTGCGAGCCGCCCAAGCTTTCAATCGAGGCTCGATGTCGCGAGCGATGATTTCTGGCCGGCCTTTGCGCCAGTCTTCCCACGGATAGTAATGGTACCAGCTCCGCCATACGCCGTTGGTCAATCCGTGCTGCGCGCCCGCCTGCGTCAGCGCCAAATAACCAATCGAAACGACATGCGGAGATTGATCGCCGGGTTCGAGATGACGTCCGCGATCAGCGAACGTGTAGAGTTGCTCGGCGTAACCAAGATCCAAACCGGTTTGATCGCGCACCCAGGCACGAAGTCCGCCCTCTAGTGTGCGATGCTCTCTCGGATTGAATGGCCCAAACGGCAGGGCATCAGTCGCAGACGCAGCATCGGCTTCGCTACGAACGGCAAGTGCAACCGGTTCGTCATCAGCGACGGCAACGATTGCAGCGTTAAGGCCTATTCCAACTGGTGACTGCTCAGCTGCATCCGCTTCAGATGCGCGGTGAGATTTTTCGGGCGTCGGCTTTCTCCGGCCTGAAAGTTCCATATTCATTGCGTATCTTCCCCGTGCTCCCCAAGAGCCGAGCTAGCGGGCGATCATGGCGATTTTCAGAATTAGTGTTACAACAAAAGCCCGCTGAATGCCGCAAAAAGGACCCAATTTCAAATATCGGCTATCTTATCGTATATCGAGAGATAAGTGGATTGAGCCGTATTTGCTGGCCATGCGGCCAGATTTTCCAATTGCCGGACTAAATTATGCGGAATTGAAGCATGGCCAAAATACGTTCGGGCTTCGACGATTTCAAAGCCCGCTAATGTCGTCGCCTCGTAAAACGCCGCGATTCGATCGGCGTTCTTGATGGCGACGCGCATCGCGTCGCTAAGATCGGTGACTGCGAAGCGCTCGTGAATGGCTGACAACAGGCGTGTTTCGAATGCCCTGTAATCCAGTCCGATGGCCGCTTTGAATGGGCTGATCAAATCACCGATGACATATTCAGCGGCATCATGCAGGAGCGCCGCCCGCAAAAACTGTCGCGACGCATCGGCATGCAACTCGGCCACGATCTCGGTAACGACGAGGCAATGTTGCGCGACGGAAAACGCGTGCTCGCCGACAGTCTGGCCATTCCAGCGCGCAACGCGGGCAAGCCCGTGTGCAATATCCTCGATTTCGATATCGTCGGGTGACGGATGCAATAAATCCAGCCTTCGCCCCGACAGCATGCGTTGCCAGGCGCGCGGCGGCGATTTCGGCATGTCTGGCACTGTCATCGTATCGGAACCTTCAACGCGAGTTGCAATTTGCGGCACGCGGAATGGCGCGGACACGTCACGAGATGATCATTCGTCATGCCCGACGACTGCATGAAGGCATAGACAGTGGTCGGTCCGACGAAGCGAAAGCCTTCGGCCTTAAGGCTTCGACTGAGGTGCTTTGAAAGCTCGGTTTGGCTGGGCGCATCGCGATATGAGGCAAGGGTGTTTTGAATGGGCGGGCCGTCGAGATGGCTCCAAATGAATGAAGCGAAGGACTGGCGCGCGCTGATTGCGATGTAGGCTTTGGCGTTGTCGATCGTCGCTTCGATTTTTGCGAGATTACGAACGATGCCGGCGTCGTCCATGAGTCGCGTTACGTCCTTCGCCTGGTATTTCGCGACCTTGTCGGCATCGAACTGATCGAAGGCGCGCCGAAAATTTTCGCGCTTTCTGAGGATTGTCAGCCAAGACAATCCCGCCTGAAAGCCTTCCAACACGATTTTTTCAAACAGCGCCTGACTGTCGGTGAGCGGGACACCCCATTCCGTATCGTGATAGCGCGCATAGAGCGGATCTTCGATGCCGGGCCACGAACAGCGCGTGATCGACGGAGATCCCATCGCGTCACTCCCGGCGCGGCAGTTCAGCGACGGCCGATCTGGCCGCAGCGGACGCCCGATACCGGTGGATCGCATCCGCATCGACATCGATCGGATGATCATCGGCTGTCAGCGCAGTGCCTTTATCAACAGCCTCAGCAGCCCGATCCAGCCGGATCAATGCGAGGCCACGTTGGCCTGCAACTGAGCCGACGCGGCCGATGACAACATCACCCAACATAATATCTGCACCCGACGTCAGCGATGCTGCTGCGGCGATGCCGACGACGCGCTTGCGAATGATCGACTTGTTCTGCATGCGCGCGACGACCTCCTGGCCAACGTAACAGCCTTTGGTGAATGACACGCCGTGGAACAGATCGAAATCAGCTTCGTGCGCAAACGTATCGCCGAACGCAAAGTCTTTGCCGCCTTCCGGAACTCCGAGTGCGATGCGGTGCGCGTGGTAGTCATTGGGATCGGTTTCGACGCCGTTGGTTGCCGACGCGATGTCAGATGCAAAACGCGCCTCGGCGAGAATGCGCCGGCCCAACGCCGGCACGCGCGGATCACCGAAGGCGATTGTCTTCACCGTTTCACCCGATGAGGACGCATCTTCGCCCCACAATGCCAGCACTTGGAAATCGGCACTGGCGTCGTCGATCGTCACGTCGGCCCGCAACTTGTACATCGTCAGCCGCTTTACGAAGTCGGCGAGTTTTTCGCGCGCGATTTCGAGCACGAATCCGCCAGGCGACTGCACGACAAAGACGTCGAACAGAATTTTTCCCTGCGGCGACAGCAGGCCCGCATGGATGGCCGCCGCACCGTTTTCAAACGCCGCCATGTCGTTGGTAATCAAGCCCTGCAAGAATTGGCCGGCGTTGGGGCCGATCACGCTGACGACACCGCGATCGTGCAGGCGGGCAACTTTTGCGGCGCTCATGTCGTGTCTCGATCATTGCAAGAATGGCACGAGTTACGTATGCGGGAGGTCGGCTGAACGCAAGACCGTCAGTCCCCGCTGCAAGGACGAGCGCCATGACTGTCACCTACGACCTGATCATCAAAGGCGGCACTGTCGTCAATCATGACGGCGTGGGCATCCGCGATATTGCCGTGACTGCCGGCCGCATCGCAGCGATCGGCACTCTGGCCAACGCCAAGGCTGTGTCGACGATGGACGCGCGCGGGCTGCATATTCTGCCCGGCGTCATCGACAGTCAGGTGCATTTCCGGGAGCCGGGCCTCGAACACAAGGAAGATCTGCAGACCGGCAGCCGGGCGGCGGTCGCGGGCGGCGTCACGGCGGTTTTCGAAATGCCAAACACCAAGCCGCTGACCACATCGGCTGCGACGCTGGCCGATAAAGTGAGCCGCGCCCGGCATCGTATGTTCTGCGACTTTGCCTTTTTTGTCGGCGGAACGCGCGACAACATTGCGGAAATTCCGTCGCTTGAACGTCTCGAAGGTTCGGCGGGCATCAAAGTTTTCATGGGGTCTTCGACCGGCGATCTGCTGGTTGACGATGAGCCGACGCTTGAGGGCATCATTGCGGCGCTGTCGCGACGCGCGTCGTTTCACGCCGAAGATGAAGCCCGATTGAAGTCGCGCATGCACCTGCGTCGCGCTGGCGATCCCTCGTCCCATCCTGAATGGCGCGATATCGAGGTCGCACTGATCGCCACCAAGCGTCTCGTCGGGTTGGCCGAAAAGCACCGCAAACGCGTGCATGTGCTGCATATCTCGACGGGTGAAGAGATTGCATTTCTCGGCCATCATAAAGCTTACGCTAGTGTCGAGGTGACGCCGCATCATCTGACGTTGGCGTCACCCGACTGCTATGAACGGCTCGGCGCCTACGCGCAGATGAACCCACCCGTGCGCGATGCGGCTCACCGGGCTGCGATTTGGCACGGTATCGAAAACGGCATCGTCGATGTCCTTGGCTCAGATCACGCTCCGCATCTTCGCGAAGAAAAAGATCACGCCTATCCCGACACGCACTCCGGCATGACCGGTGTGCAGACGCTCGTGCCGATCATGCTCGACCACGTCAATGCGGGACGCCTATCGCTTCAGCGGCTGGTCGATCTGACGAGCCACGGCCCGCAACGCATCTTCGGTCTCGTTGGCAAAGGCCGGATCGCCGTTGGATACGATGCCGATCTGACCGTTGTCGACATGAAGCATCAGCGAACCATCAGCAATTCATGGATCGAAAGCCGCTGCGGCTGGACGCCTTACGACGGGGTCGGCGTCACCGGCTGGCCGGTTGGCACCGTGGTTCGCGGACAGCGCGTGATGTGGGAGGGCGAGATTGCAGGCCCGGCCACCGGCGAGCCAGTGCGTTTTCTCGAACCCTCAGTCCACCTATAAAGAACTCAGAAATCGCTAGGCTGCGTTGGCCCCGGATTTGCTTTGTCAGTCCCAGGATCGATCAATAACTGCGAGCCAACATGGTTTCGACCGCTTTTATGAACGCGATCGCTCCGGCCCGACCGATGGGTTGGACCGAAGCGATCATTGTTTCGCTGGTCGCGATTGCTTTTGCGGTTCCAGCCATCGCAGCCCTCTATCTCGCAAAGTCGGCGTTGGGCATTGATCTCATGGCGGGGCCGTCACCGCTGCATGATGTGCTCTACGCTTTCGTGCGTTAACGCACTCAACTTTGCGATCCGGCCTTCGCAGCCTTGGCGATCGTGCTCGGCAACTTGCCTTTGACGATGACCGTCGTGCCAACGCCCGCGATGTTGGCCAGATGCGTGACGTGGCCATTGGTCATGCGGAAACAGCCCGAAGATGCCGCTTGTCCGATCGTCGAAGCATCGTTCGTGCCGTGGATGCGATACAGCGAGTTGCCGAGATAAAGCGCCTTGGCGCCGAGAGGGTTGCGCTTTCCGCCTTCCATCAATTCCGGCAACTCAGGCTTGCGAGCAAGCATTTCAGCCGGTGGACGCCAATCCGGCCAGTCGACCTTACGCGAGATCTTTTGCGTGCCGGTCCATGTGAAGCCCTGGCGTCCAACCGCAATCGGATAGCTGTACGCCGACGAGGACGACTTCACGAAATACAATCGCCGTCCGGCCGTATCGATGACGATCGTGCCGGAGCCGTAGCTGTTTGGAAATGAAACGGTCTGCGGTGCCGTCGGCGAGACGTGTGGCTTGCCGCCGCCACTCAGAACCTTAGGGCCCTTCGCATATTTCTTGGATGACTTACCAGAGGCGGAATTCGACTTCGCCGACGGGCTGCCAAAAAACGGTTCAGCGGAAGACTTGGCTGCTTTGCGCGCTGCTTCTTTTGCGGCCTCGCGCGGCGAAACGTAGCCGTATGTTTCGTCGAATGGATGGAACGCGTAGGCGGGCGCTGAAAAACCGATCGCCATAAAGGCAACGGCTGTAAGCGTGAGACGCATCATAACTCTGGTCCTCAATCTTCAGATCGAATGTGAGGCGGCAATTAACCAGAAAAGCGGTGCTGAACCAACCCCCTTGGCCATTATGGTTACCGCGCGGGACCTAATGGGCGACGTCGTAGCGGCGAAATTTCGGAGGCTATCAAAGCCAATCGATGGCTTTGGAATTACAGTTATCTAAGACCACGCGACTGCAGCCGGGGCAGACGTAAGCTGATCAGCCAAAAAGATGATTTTCCAATTGCGTTCGATCGAACGTGTGCCTGCAGCCGTGATTGTCGCAGCCTCATCCGATGACGTTGGGACAGCATGCCGTCCATCGCCGCTCGGCACTGCGACCATGTTGCGCGCGACAGCCCGGCACAGTTGAAACTGTATAATCGATAGGCGCCGGGTCGCTGCCATGGACATCTCAGCCGGGCCTAAGTACCAGTGAGGCACGGCCGACTCGCGATGTGACTGAGCTCAGCTGTTGGAACGATTAGGTTCGGCTTAGCGTCTGACGTGAGCGTTTGTGACTGAGCTTTGGAGCCTGATGGACTATATTCCCAACCCTCTCATCATTCCGATCGGTCTGCTGATAGGAATTCTGGTCGCGGCTCCTGTAGGTCCGGTCAATGTTTTATGTATCCAGCGCGCGATCGAGCGCGGTTTTTGGGGCGGGCTTGCGGCCGGCATTGGGTCAGTCCTCGGCGATGGACTGATCGCACTATTTGCCGGGTTGGGCGTTGGCGCTGTGTCGGGCGCATTTCAATCTCACAGGTCGATCATCGAAATGGTCGGTGGTCTCGCTTTCGTCGCGTTCGGACTGAAGCTGTTTTTGACCGCGCCCGGTGTTCGCAAGGCAGAAAGCGTTGAGCTGTCCGGAACAAGCCTCAAAGACTTTGCTTGGGACATTCCGCAGACATTTTTTCTCACCATCACGAATCCGGGCGCTGTGCTGGGACTTTTTGCGATCTTCGGTGGCGTCTCGACGTTCGTTGAAGTCAAATCGACAGCCGACGTGCTATTGATGGTTGCGGCGATCATGGCCGGCAGTCTGATGTGGTGGATCGCGCTGTCGAATTTTATTTCGCGCCACCGCCATCGGATCGATGCGGCGCGCCTGCATACCGTCAATCGCATTGCCGGCATTCTGCTGGCCGGATTTGGCGCTATTTTGCTCGTTGAAGCAGTTTTGAAGGGTGGCTTTCTTTAAGCCAATTGCAAGCCGCGTTCGATGTTGACGCCGAAGGCTACTGGTCGCGGCGCGCGAGCGTGAACTCGCCTTCGACGATGCGCTTCTCCAAGCCCTTGGTCAGATGAATAACGGCTGCCTCGCCGTAGATGGCGACGAGGTCGGTCAACGCCGTGAACAAAGCTGCATACGCCATGTGCTGAGGTGCGACGCCGGTGTCGACACCCTCGTCCCACGCCGCCAAGATGAGATCGAGGGCCTTCAAATTCGGATTTTCAGTATCGAAATCTTCAAAACACTGCATCGAGCCCGCCCTTACATCCGCGCCTGAAGACACTCCTCCGCGCCGGTGTATCGATGTGGCGTAGCACGACCCGTTCGCATAGGTCGCAGTCGCAACAATTCACAGTAAATCACTGCATATCTTGAGGAGAGGCACGGCGCGCGTGCGCGCACAATTGATCGTCATGGGAATGCTTTGACCAAGCCATCGGACAATTGTGCGCCTTCGGTGATGAATCGCGTGATGGCGGTTTGCGCCGACGGACTACACGTATTGTACGTTCGGCTATAGCTGCGATATCCCTGATTGAACGCGCGTGTCAGACGGGCGCGACGCAAGGCGCTTGAAGCTTCGGCGTCCATCAAATCACGCATACGGTCACGCCAATACTGACCCTCGTTCGCGCCGCACAGCTCGCGCAGATAGTGCACCGCGCCGATGATCTCCGACAATCGCAGCAGCTTGTCGTCATAAGGCTTGACGTCAGGCGCAGCGCGCACGCAGACCGCACTGCACAGAAATGCTGCGATGGTGACGCCCGCGAGTGCAGCGCGAGTTCCGGCCCCGGCAGGTCTGAGCCGGCTGATAAGGCCGTTTAGAGCAAGCATCATCGAAGTTTTCTCGCACCGATTCTGGGCTTCATAACCGCACCAGGTTATAATGTTTGCCAGTTTCATGTCGATGACCCGAGCTCGGCGACCAAAAATGTGTTCGCGTTTCAGTTTGACTTCACCACCGCAAGCCGTTCGCAGCTTGTTCAACTTGGACAGTGTGGATGCATTTCCTCCGCGCTACAACATCGCGCCGACGCAGCCGATTTTGATTGTTCGACGAGGGCAGCGCGCCGATCGCGAGGCTGTGTTGACACGCTGGGGCCTGATCCCGGCGTGGGTCAAGGATCCGCGAGAGTTCACGACCCTCATCAATGCGCGTGGTGAAACAGTCGGCGAAAAGCCGTCGTTTCGGGGAGCCTTCAGGCATCGCCGATGTCTGATCCCGACCGACGGTTTCTATGAGTGGACTGGCAAACCCGGCGCCAAGCAGCCGCACCTGGTGCGACTGGCGTCGCGCCAGCTCTTTGCGCTAGCCGGTCTTTATGAAACGTGGCTCGGTGCCGATGGCAGCGAAATCGAGACGTCGGCCATCATCACGACGGCAGCTAACGCCGACATGGCGAATATCCACGACCGCATGCCAGTGATCGTTTCAACGGCCGAATTCGATCAGTGGCTGGATTGCCGAAGCGGCTCAGGAGTTGACGCGGCCCGCCTGCTCAAGCCGCTCGCTGAAGGTCTACTCGACATCGTGCCCGTCGATCGCCGTCTCAATAATCCGCGGCTCGAAGGCGCTGACCTGCAAATTCAGAATTTGTGATGCTCACAGGACTCCAAAGGTCTTTCGATGGCCCTTTCGATTAACCAGGCAGGGCGCGTTTCGGTCTGGTCCAGTTGCCTGTTCACCGGTAGTCTTGCTAAGCGAGCACCTTCAACAAGCCTCTGCCACCAGTGGACTGAGCGATTTGCGAGAACGTGATCACGGCGCCGCTGAAATCGACGCCGACGCCAACGCTCGGCGGGCGCACGCGACCGCGCGTGACTGCAACGTTTGCCACGCTAGATGCCGACGACGCGCGATCAAGGAGACGAGTTGACATGAGTTACAGGGGTGAGGATCTGGATCTGCGCACGTCGCAGACGTGGAGTTCAAATCCGGCGGAACTCGGGACTGCAATCGATCCGGCCAGCGGCGGAAACGGACCGAGATCGGCTTTGCGGTCCGGCCCTGTGTGGGTGGATGACACCGTGCTGACGGTTGCCAACTATGCCTACGATATCGCGCTCGCGCATCGAGCAGGCGAAGTCTACCTCGAGCATCTTTTGCATGCGTTGACGCGCATCGATCTGGCCGCTGAAGCGCTGGAAGCTCGCGGCGTTCGTGTGGCCGCACTTCGACGCGAAAGCGCCACCATCGTCGCCAGTGAAATTCCTGTCGGCTTATCGAATGGCAAAGGCTCACCGCGCCGTTCCGACGAATTCGCCGAAATCATGCGCTTCGCGTCGGCGCTGGCCGGCCGCCGCAACGAAGCAGCCGACGTCGACGATTTGGTTCAAGCTATGCTCGATCGCCGCATGGAATTTCCAGGCTTGGCGCTATTGACGCGTCACAGCCGTCGCGTCGGCTACCGCGAACCGGTCGAGGCACTCGCTCCGCCACCGCGCTATGGCGCCGACCCGCGCTATTCGTCGGCTCCCGTCGAGCGCTATGCCCGACCGCTGGCGGAGCGACCTGCCGAGAGCCCGCGCTACGTCGCCGACATGGCGCGCCCGGCCCGGCACGACCGTGCTGACGTCGAGAGCGCGGCGGCGACGCCGGATCTGGCGCAAAACGTCCGGATCGACGCTCTTGAGCAAACAATCCAAGCATTGCGTAGCGATCTCGCAACCGGCCGCCAGTTGGTTGGCGAATTGCTGCGCGATCTTCGCCTCGATACCCAGGAGCAGCGCGATGATCACAGCCGCTGGCAGTCGGGCTTGTATGATCGTCTCACAGCACTCGAGCGAGTGGTGACGGAGACGCGTTCGGGCAGTGCGGGCGACGGCAGAGCGGACGGTTTGGCCGGGCTCGAAGCCGGGCTCGATCGTCGTCTGGCCGACATTGAGACCGCCGTCCGACAGACAGGCGAAAAAACCGGTGGCGTGTCGATTGATGCCATCAGACAGGCGATTGATCTCCAGCCACTGTCGCATCGCCTCGATGTCATCGAGGAGGCCGTGCTCTCGCGGGACGCCGATGGTCGAGACAGCGCGGCGCTGCGGGCGCTGGAAGCCGGGGTCGAGCGCGGATTGTCGAATTTGACTTTGCAAACCGATCAGCTCGAAGCCCTGTTGTCGGGCGCGTCGCTGGTGACCGGCGGCGATGCCGCGCCGATCGCCGATCGTTTAGCTGCGTTGAGCGAGGGGCTCGACGCGCGACAGCGTTCGCTGCAAGACCGCATGGAAGCGGTCGAGCGCGCCATCACGGCTGAGATCGAAACCGCCGGGGCGAAGCATCAAGCCTATGCCAAGGACCTGAATGAGGTTCATGACGCAATCATGAAGCTCAATCAAAATCAGCACACGCTGGCTGGGGCGATTGACCAATGGCGCACGGATTTAGCCAGCGACGTCACCGGCATTTCGACACGTCTCGCCAATCTCGACGCCGACAACGAGCGACCGATCCAAACCCTCAATGCGCTCACCGATCACATGGACACGATGAATCGATTGATCGTCGAGCGATATCATCGCCGCAACCGCTTTTGGTATTGGCTGTTTGGCACCGATGACTGGATCGGCCGCAGCTGGCCGTCTCAGGCGACTGCACTCGAAAGCGAAAAGGCGACGCTGAAAGCTCCGGCAAGCTGAGATCGTCAGACGTCACGGCAACCACACTGCTTCAGCGCGCTTCGCTTACTTCTGTCAAAAGCGCCGTAGTTTTCGCACGTCTGATTGCAGCGCTCGAGCTCGTCCTGCGGTCCGTCCCTGTTCGCCGAAATCCCGCGATTGGTCGCTTCGCCATGCCGCTGATAGTCGCCAAAACATGAAATCTCGCGCCGCCGATGATTAGCGCTTGAGTCGCGCCGTCCGCTCGTGCTTTCATTAAAAAAGTGTTAACGTGCGGACTGCGGGGCGATCATGTTGCGTCGGTATTTGATCATCAACGGCATCACCACCGCTGCCTTTTATGGGGCTTATTGGGCGGTGGTGCCGAGCATGGCGACGCTCGTTCAGTCCATTCGTCAAGGCATTGACCTATATGCCATGGACCACACGCTGCTGGGTCCGATCGTCTATCGCATGCTGACGTTGACGAGCACCTGAAGTTTGCGTGACGTCGAAGTATATTAACGTCGCGGTGCGGCAGCCCGGCGAAGCCGATCATTGATCGCGTCTCCCAGACCTATCATCGGGATCGGCATCACGGCAATGGATGCGACGCCGGTTTGATCGAGTTCGCGCAGCGCCGCGAACAAGCGCGCCGCCGCTTCGAGCACATCGCCGGACGGGCTGAGATTGATCACCGGTCCGACTGTCGGCGGTAAATTCATGCCAAACGCGAGGAGCGCTTCATTTGGCGCGCAGGTCGTCGCGTCGAGCCGCAACAGCGCGCGCGGCGCATAGTGGCTCTGCAATTGGCCAGGTGCCGACGGTCGCTCTGAACTCGTTCCATGGCTGATCTCGATTGGCTGTTTGACGACGTGCTCAAGCTGATCGCGTGAGATGGCTCCCGGCCGGAGCAAACGCACACGGTCTCCGGTAACATCGAGGATCGTCGATTCAATGCCATGGAGCGTCGCGCCGCCATCCAGAATCATGCTGACGCGGTTGGCCAAGTCATCGGCGACGTGTCGGGCCAGCGTGGCGCTGACGTGTCCGGATCGGTTCGCCGACGGAGCCGCGAGCGGGCGGCCACTGGCGCGCAATAAGGCTTGCGCTACCGGATGCGCCGGCACCCGGATCGCAAGCGTCGGCAAGCCGGCCGAGGCAAGGTCGCAAACCCTCGGTTCGTCGGAGCAGCCAGTGTGCCGATGCACAACGAGGGTCAACGGCCCAGGCCAAAAAGCATTGGCAAGTTCGATGGCGCCCGGCGAAAACTCTCCATAACGGCGCGCCGCCGAAAGGTCTGCAACATGAACAATGAGAGGATTGAATCGCGGGCGTTCTTTCGCGTCGAAAATTCGTGCGACGGCCATGCTATTGCTCGCGTCGGCGCCGAGGCCGTAGACCGTTTCGGTTGGAAACGCCACCAGATGGCCCGCTGCGATATGCTGAGCAGCGTCGAGAATGGCGCGGTCGGTCGCGTGCTGAATGGCACTCGCCGCGTCCTGCTCATGAGGTTTGATCTCGCCAGAATTCGGCATATTGTCCTTTGCGTCAGGTGCGGTGGTTAAAGCGATTGAGTGCCCACAAACTGGCGCATCACATCGTCGCCGCATGGTGGCAATTCGATAGACCCAAACCGGCAGAGACGTCCATGACCTATCAGGCTCCCGTCAATGACATCATGTTCGCTCTTAAAATCGCAGCCAACCTAGGGCCTAGTATCGAGAGCGGTGTCTACCCGGCGCTCGATATCGACACCATCGAGGCGGTGATCTCGGAGGCAGGGAAGTTCGGTGGCGACGTTCTAGCGCCGCTGCGTTGGATCGGCGATCGCATCGGTTCGAAACTGGTCGACGGCGTGGTCACCACGGCTCCCGGTTTTCGCGACGCCTATCGCCAGTTTGCCGAAGCGGGATGGAACGCACTGCCAGGGCCAGAAGCATTTGGCGGCCAGGGCTTGCCCGAAATCGTCGCGTCTGCCGTGTGCGAGATCTGGAACTCGTCCAACATGGGTTTCGCGCTGTGCCCGCTGCTGACCCAGGGCGCTATCCACGCAATAGAAGTTGGCGGCAGCGACACGCTCAAATCGATCTATTTGCCGAACTTGGTATCGGGCCGCTGGACGGGCACGATGAACCTGACAGAGCCGCATGCCGGCTCCGATCTCTCGGTTCTGCGGACCAAAGCCGTGCGCGACGCTGGCGGAAACTACCGCATCACCGGAACCAAAATCTTCATCAGCTACGGCGAGCACGATCTGGCCGAAAACATAATTCATCTCGTGCTCGCCCGCCTGAGCGATGCGCCGACGGGCACGCATGGCATATCGCTCTTTCTGGTTCCAAAATATCTGGTCAACGACGATGGGTCGCTCGGCGCCCGCAATGACGTCGTCTGTGCTGGCATCGAACACAAACTCGGTATCCACGCGAGCCCGACGTGCGTCATGAAATTCGGTGAGAACGATGGTGCGATCGGATATTTGATCGGCGAAGAAAATCACGGCCTCACGACGATGTTCGTGATGATGAACGCGGCGCGGCTTGCTGTTGGGATGCAAGGCGTCGCGGTTGCCGAGAGCGCCACGCAGCAAGCGATTCGCTTCGCGAAAGACCGCACGCAAGGTCATGGTGCGAGCGCTGCGACCGCTCCCATGAGCCCGATCATCGAGCACGCGGACGTTCGCCGAATGCTGCTCTCGATGAAATCGCAAACACAAGCTGCGCGGATGATCTGCTTTGCAACTGCACGGGCGCACGATGCAGCCAACACGGCCACCGATAAAGCCGCGCGCAAGGCAGCGTTGCATCGTACCGCGCTTTTAACGCCGATCGCCAAAGCGTATGCAACCGACGTCGGCGTCGATGTCGCGTCGCTTGGCATTCAGGTCCACGGCGGCGTTGGCTACGTCGAGGAAACGGGAGCCGCGCAACATCTGCGCGATGCCCGGATTTTGCCGATCTACGAAGGCACCAACGGCATCCAGGCGATCGACCTCGTCACTCGAAAGCTGCCGCTCGAGGATGGCAACGTGGTCAGCGGCTACTTGCTCGAACTAGCCAAAATCGCCGCCGAGGTCCGGGCGTCAAACCGGCCCGATTTGGGGCGAACCGGCGATCGCCTCGCCGAGGCCATTCGGGCTTTACAGGAGGCAACCGAGTGGATGGCGGATGCCGTTCGCAACAATCAGCCGTCGGCATTAGCGGGCGCAACGCCATATCTTCGCTTGTTCAGTGTGACCGCCGGCGCGGCCTATCTTGCCAAGGGTGCCCTGCAGTCCGAAAGCGGTGCTTCGGCAGTGTCTATGGCGCGGTTTTTTGCCGAAAATATCCTGACGCAATCGCACGGTTTAGCGGAAGCCATTACGACGGGAGCAGACTCCGTACTGGTTGAGTACGACGCTGAGGTGTTCGCATGACCGCACACGTTGATGTCCAAACCTCCGGCGCCATACAGATCATTCGCCTAGTGCGGCCCGAAAAGAAAAACGCGCTCACCGGCGCGATGTATCGGGTTTTGGCCGACGCGCTTTCATCTGGCGACAAAAACGACGACATCGCCGCCCAAGTCATCTTAGGTTCGGGTGGCGTATTTTCAGCCGGCAACGATATTGCCGATTTCATGCAGGCGGCGCAAAGCGGCGCAGGCCTCGGCGACGACGTCACGCGGTTCATTACGGCATTGGCGACCGTCGAAAAGCCGTTGCTCGCTGGCGTCGATGGCCGAGCGGTCGGCATCGGCACCACGATGCTGTTTCATTGCGATCTCGTCTACGCAACGCCGGCGGCTCAATTTTCGACGCCCTTTTTGGATCTGGGCCTGGTCCCCGAAGCAGGATCGAGCTTGCTGCTCCCGCGCCTGATCGGTTATCAGCGCGCATTCGAGATGCTGGTCTTGGGCGCGGTATTTTCTGCGGACCGCGCGCGCGAGTGCGGCTTCGTCAACCATGTGGTGGAAGCGGACGCCCTCGAAGTTCGGGTGCTGGAGGCCGCGGCGCGACTGGCTGCCAAGCCGCCCGAGGCGCTATCGATGGCGCGGCGATTGCTCAAGGGGGCGCCGCAGCAACTCACTGCCCAAATGCGCGAGGAAGAGCGCTTGTTCAGTGAGCGCGTGCGATCGCGCGAAGCCATGGAGGCGTTTGGGGCATTTCTCGAAAAGCGACCGGCGAATTTCGGGCGTGCCAGTGGAGTGCGTGAGGCCTAGACTAGCACCGGCGCCAAGCCAAATGTGTTTGTCCTCCGCCGCCGTGTTCAGTTCCATCGCCCGACCTATTTTAACGAAAGATAAGAAAATGGCCGTCGCGTTACCGTCGTCTCTCAAAGGCAAAACGCTTTTCATTTCCGGCGCCAGCCGCGGCATTGGCCTCGCCATCGCCAAACGCGCGGCCCGCGACGGCGCCAAGGTCGCGATCGCCGCCAAAACATCCGATCCCAATCCGAAACTTGAAGGCACGATCCATTCGGCTGCCGCTGAAATCCAGAAGGCCGGCGGTATCGCGCTGCCCATCGTCTGCGATATTCGCCACGAGGACCAGGTGCAGAATGCCATCGACCTCACGGTCGCGACGTTCGGTGGCATCGATATATGCGTCAACAATGCCAGCGCCATCTCACTGACGCCGACTGAGCAAACCGACATGAAACGCTTCGACCTCATGTCGTCGATCAATACGCGCGGCACGTTTCTCGTTTCAAAGATTTGCTTGCCGCATTTGCGCCGGGCAGCGAACCCGCACATCGTCATGCTTTCACCGCCGTTGGATTTACACCCTAAATGGTTCGCCGGTCATGTCGCCTATTCGATTGCCAAATACGGCATGAGTCTGTGCGTGCTCGGACTGGCCGAGGAACTTAAAAAGGATGGCATCGCAGTCAACGCGCTGTGGCCGCGGACCACCATTGCGACGGCGGCGATCAAGAATATCCTGGGTGGCGATAAGCTGATGCGCATGAGCCGCACGCCTGACATCGTCGCGGACGCCGCACATCTTCTGTTCACGCAACCGGCGAAATCTTTCACCGGACACTTCTTGATCGACGACACGTTTTTGCATGACGTCGGCAAGGTCACCGATTTCGAGCCCTATCGGATTGATCCATCGATGCCGCTTGCGCCTGACTTCTTTGTCCCGGCCGATAGTGTTCCCCCGCCCGGCGTGACGATAGCACGCGTGTCGCAGATGGCTTGAATAACGCCCAAAACCGATTGAGGCCTGCAATAAAATTCATTGTTTCGGCATTCAAAATGTTCGGTTCGCGGCGTCGAGCAGTCCCGTTGAACGTCGCGGCGCCCAACGTCACCCTCAGGACTGCAACGGCAAAGCATGACCACGTTTCTTTTCTCACATCCCGATTTTCTCAAGCATGACACCGGCGCCGGGCACCCCGAGCGTCCGGATCGCATGCGCGCGATCGATAAGGCACTGGCGGATGAGGCATACGGCCCGTTGCAACGGCGCGAGGCATCGTTACGCGACGATGACGAGGTCTACATCACCCAAGCACACAGCCAGCACCATTTGGCCAACATGCGAGTGATTGCAGATCAGCTCGGCCAGACGTCGACACACATCGACGGCGATACGGTGATGTCGCCTGGGACATGGGTGGCGGCACGACGCGCCGTTGGCGCTGGTCTTGATGCAGTTGACGCAGTGATGAGTGGCGCTGCGTCGAATGCATTCTGTCAGGTTCGCCCGCCTGGGCACCACGCCGAGCATGACAAGGCGATGGGGTTCTGTCTGTTCAATAACGTCGCCGTCGCCGCCCACTACGCGCGGAGCAGATACGGTGCGGAGCGTGTCGCTGTGATTGATTTTGACGTTCATCACGGCAACGGCACGCAGGAAATATTCTGGGCGAACAAAAATTTGTTCTATGGCTCGACGCATCAAATGCCGCTGTTTCCAGGTACGGGTGCATTGAAGGAAACCGGCGTCGGAAATATTTTCAACGCGCCGCTCTCGGCAGGTGACGGCCGGGATCGTTTCGAGCAGGCATTCAGCGAGCGCATCATTGCGCCGCTCGATAACTTTTCCCCGGACGTTGTTGTCATCTCGGCTGGGTTCGATGCGCACGAGCGCGATCCATTGGGCGGGCTTCTCCTTGTAGAAGAAGATTTTCGATGGGCAACGGAACAAATCGCCGGAGTGGCGCGGCGCCGCGCGTCAGGCCGCATCATTTCGATGCTGGAAGGCGGCTATGATTTGACCGGCCTCGCAAGGTCAGTTGCGGTCCACGTCAAAACGCTTATGGAAGTCGGATCCTGAGCCGCGCCCGCATCTCGAGGCGGGCTCAGCCATCTGCAAAAGGCATTGAGCTATGACGATGACAAAAACGCCGGCCAAGAGCCACGCCGACATCAGGGACATGGCGTTCGAGCGCGCGCTCAAAGAACTTGAAGCGATTGTTGGCCGTCTCGAGCGCGGCGACGTTGAGCTTGAAGAGAGCATTGCGATCTACGAACGCGGCGAAGCGCTGCGTGATCATTGCGATCGTTTGCTGCGCCAAGCCGAAGCCAAGGTCGAAAAATTGACGCTCGGTGCCGATGGGCGGCCGAAGGGCAGTGAACCGCTGGATCCCGAAAAATGAGGCCGCATGCGCGGCTCGCGCTGACGGAAACGATCGTCAGATGACAGCATCCAGGCGAATTATCGCACAACGGCGCTGGCCGCGCTCAGCTTGTGGCATCGTCTGACATTCTGTACTACCGACTGACGCTCTTTGTCTGCAATTACAAACGCTGCGAGATCATCATGAACGATATGGCAAGCCTCATCGGTCGCGTTCTTTTGGCGATCCTGTTCATCCAGGCCGGCATCGGCAAAATATCCGGGTATGAAGGTGCCGGCGGCTACATGCAGTCCTTCGGTATCCCGGCCGCGCTTTTGCCAGCCGTCATCGCGCTTGAGGTGGTTGGCGGCGCAATGGTGATGCTCGGTTTTTTTTCGCGCTTCGCGGGATTGGCCCTAGCCTTGTTCACACTCGCGGCCGCTGCGATCTTTCACAACATGTTCGCCGATCAGTCGCAGTCCGTCATGTTCATGAAAAATGTAGCCGTCGCCGGTGGCCTGCTGATGGTGTTTGCGCAAGGCCCTGGACGTTTCGCAATCAACAATCGCTGATGCCGACGGCTCTTAGACGCGCCGCCTCGCCGATTGCGCGAGGCGGCGGCGTCTGCCCAATCAGCCCGCTGCAGATTTGAAGTTGGCGGCGGCCTTATCCCAATTGACCGTGTTCCACCATGCCGTCAGATAATCGGCGCGCTTGTTCTTGTGCTTGAGATAATAAGCGTGTTCCCAAACGTCGACGCCGATCACCGGTTTGGCGGCAAGCTCCATGTGTGGGGTGTCTTGGTTGGCCGTGCTGAAGACTGTGAGCTTCTTGTCCTTTCCGACGGCGAGCCACGCCCAGCCCGATCCAAATCGGCCCATGGCAGCCTTCGTAACCTCGTCGATCATTTTGTCCTTTGATCCGAAGGTGCCATCGATCGCTTGGGCCAGATCACCGGCAGGCGCCTTGGCTCCGCCGGGCGTCATCACATCCCAGAAAAACGTATGATTGAAATGGCCGCCGAGATTGTTGCGCACTGCCGTCCGGCTTTCGGTCGCAATGCCATCGAGAGACGTCAATATCTCGACGATCGGTTTGGTTTTGAGTTCGGAAACTTTGCCGACGAGCTTGTTCAAATTGGTGATGAAGGCCTGATGGTGGCCGCTGTGATGCACTGTCATCGTCGCCGTGTCGATATGCGGCTCGAGCGCCTCATAGCCGTAACCGAGTGGCGGCAGCTTAAACACCGCCTCCCCTGCATCCTCGGCAACAGCAGCCGATGAATACCGCGCAGTTGCGCTGATCAAAGCTGTTGCGGCGAGCGTTCGAATAAGGTCGCGACGATTCA
Source organism: Hyphomicrobium sp. (assembly GCA_019748215.1). Taxonomy (GTDB): domain Bacteria; phylum Pseudomonadota; class Alphaproteobacteria; order Rhizobiales; family Hyphomicrobiaceae; genus Hyphomicrobium_B. The sequence continues at coordinate 2,645 of JAIEPV010000167.1, read as the reverse complement.
TCTGGAGTGCTCCGGCTTTGGGGAAGAAAGGGCTCTAGACCATTGAGTGGTTGCAAGTGCCGCAACAGATCACCGATAACGGCGACCTTGCACCACGGCAAACATGAGCCTTTTAGTGGACGTTTTGATTATGGCACAATCACGTTTGGATTTGCGCTTGGTGCAGGCGGGGCTTGTCGCCACGCGTTCCAGAGCCCGCGATTTGATCTTGCGCGGCTTCGTCTCGGTTGACGGTGTTGCCTGCGACAAACCAAGCCAGACGCTCGCCGATGACGCCCGCATCGCGCTCTCAACCAATGCACCGCAGTACGTTTCACGCGGCGCTGAAAAGCTCGTTGCGGCGCTGGACCAGTTCGGGTTTGAGGCGCGCGGCGTGGCGGCGCTCGATGTCGGCGCGTCGACGGGCGGATTTACCGAGGTGCTACTCTCGCGCGGCGCACGCTGGGTTTATGCCGTTGATGTTGGGCAACGGCAGCTTCACGAAAAGCTTCGTCGAGATGTGCGTGTGATCTCGCTCGAACAGCAGGACGCACGGACTTTGAGCCGCGATCTGGTCCCCGATCCGATCACCGCCGTGGTGGCAGACGTGAGTTTCATCTCGCTGACGAAAGTTCTGGCGCCCGCCCTGGCATTGACGGCTCCGGGTGCGTGGCTGGTCGCTCTCATCAAACCGCAATTCGAGGTCGGCCCAGACTCGGTCGCCAGCGGCGGCATCGTGCGGGACGCGGCCGCGCGAGACGCCGCAGTTGAGGCGGTCCGCCAGTGGATCGCGGGTGTCAACGGATGGCGCGTCGTCGGATTGATCCCATCGCCGATCCTCGGCGGGTCGGGCAATACAGAATTTTTGATTGGAGCCCGTCGCGATGGGTGATGTGCGCGACGTCGAGATCTCCCGCGTCGGTGCGCAAGGTGACGGGCTTGTCGTGGGTGGCGATGGTCCGCTCTACGTGCCGTTCACGCTTGCCGGCGAACGCGTGCGCATCGAGGTGACGGGCGCCGTCGCCAACGTGATCGAAATTCTGGAGCCGAGCAAAGATCGGATCGCGGCCGTTTGCCAGCACTTTGGCCGGTGTGGTGGATGCGCGCTCCAGCATATGGCGCGGCCCGCCTATCTATCGTGGAAGCATGATCAGGTCGTCTCAGCGTTCAAGGCGCGCGGGTTTGATGAAGCGATCAATGCGATCATTCCGGCGCGTGGACTGCGACGCCGCGCAACGTTTTCGGCGCATCACGATCGGCATCTCGTGCGCCTCGGTTTCCACGCCTCAGGGACGCATGATCTGATCGATATCATTGAATGCCCAGTGCTCGATGCCCGCATCGTTGCAGCACTCCCGGCGATACGGCGGATGATCGATCCCTTGATGCCCAAACGCGAAAATGTCCGCATCAGCGCCACGATGATGACGTCGGGGATTGATGTTGCCGTGGAGGGCATCCGCCGTACATTGACCGCCGATGTTCGCACCCGTCTCGCGCGTGATGCCGCCGAACTTCACTTGGCGCGCGTCAGCGTCGATGGCGATACGGTCTATGAAGTGTTGCCCGCGTCGCTTGAATTCGGTTCGGCCGAGGTCGTCATCCCCGCGCAGATGTTCATTCAGGCCGTGCGTGAGGCCGAACAAGACATGGCGGCGATCATCTTGGCCGCCGTGGGGAAAGCGAAACGTGTCGTCGATCTGTTTTCAGGCGTCGGTGCTTTCACGTTCCCACTGGGACGCGCTGCTAAAGTGACGGCCTTCGATAGCGATGCTCGGGCCATAGGTGCGCTCAATGCCGCCGTCAAACGCGCGAGTGGTTTGAAGCCAATTTCCGCCCACGTGCGCGACTTGTTTCGCGAGCCGCTGTCGGCGGTCGAGCTGAATGATTTCGATGCCATCGTTTTCGATCCACCGCGCGCGGGGGCCGAAGCGCAGTCGCGCATGATTGCAAAATCAAAGGTCAAGACGGTCGTTGCGGTGTCATGCAATCCAGCAACGCTAGCCCGCGATGCGCGCATTCTCGTCGATGGCGGATATACCATGACGGACGTGACGCCCATCGATCAGTTCCGGTATTCGCCGCACATTGAAGCCGTCGGCGTTTTTCGCCGTGAGAAGCCGGAAAGGCTCTAGCCGTTCGCGCCGAGCATCCGCTCGACGAAACGCGGGACGACGTCGGTCGCGGGGCCATAGATCGCTTCATCAAAGAGGCTGGCGCCTTGTGACGGTTCGAGATTGAGTTCGATGGTGCGCGCCCCGGATGCCTTCGCTTCGGTCACGAAACCGGCAGCCGGATAGACATGGCCGCTCGTGCCGATCGAAACAAACAAATCGCACGTCAGCAACAGGTCGCTAATACGGCCGAGATCGTAGGGCGTTTCGCCGAACCAAACCACGTCAGGGCGCATGCCGCCGGTCTTTGCGCAGGAGGGGCAAGGTGTGCTGGTCGCCAGATCGATGTGCCACGCATGACGGCTGGCGCAATACGAGCAGAACGCCTTCAAGGCTTCGCCATGCATGTGAATGAGTGATTTTGTTCCGGCGGCCTCGTGCAGCGCGTCGACATTCTGCGTGACGATCACGACACCGCCGTGTTCCGCTTCCAGGCGTGCCAGGGCAAAATGCGCGGCGTTCGGCGTAATGCTGGTGTGCAGTCTGCGCCGC
>JAIEPV010000114.1 GCA_019748215.1 Hyphomicrobium sp. | reverse complement strand
ATCGCCCGAGACGGCGGCCGCCACGGCGCTGCCATAGCGCGGGCCAACGAACGCCGTCAGGCACGCAAGCAGAGGCGAGGTCGCATCGGCGCTGACGAATTCGATGGTTTTACCAACCTCGGCTGCGACGCCGGATGCCAACGTTTCAACAGCCGCCGTCACGGCAGCGGAGCGATAGACTTTTTCTGCAACCGTCGTTGCGAGCTTTTGCGAGGTCTCGGTGTTCGCTAACGATTTGAGGCGTTCAGCCCAGCTCGTTTCGCTGCGCACCTCTTCGATGGCGATATCGACCCGGCTATCTATGATCGCGTCAACGCCGCCTTTTCGCCACTGATCGCGAACCAACGCAGCATAATCGACATTTTTGATGCCGGCCTTGAACGCATCAGCTGACAAGGTCTCGATGGTCGACTTGAGACCGGCTTCGTCACGCGCCTGACAGGCCTCATAATCGCTGCGACTGAGCTCCGGCGACGCATAAGCCGGAGCGATCGACGTCACGGCAACGATCGTCGCCAGGGCGGCCGTGGTAACAACGCGGAACGATCGGACCAATCGGAATTCCTCGGAGTTGCAGGCTGACGCACCTGTGCTGAAAGCACATCAAGCCATGCCGCAGCTCTTAACTATAGCGCACGACCGCGCGACGACCAGGGGGCCGGTACGGTATCTGCTATTCCGGTTGCACAGAGTGACTATCACAATTGCAAATACATTGTGATATCGGCGCATGTCGACGCAGCGTCATCCCGCGACGGATGGGTTAAAACCGCCGTATTCCTCAATATTTGCATTCCTTGGGTGCAGTGCGGCAATGGGTCCAGCAGAGCCACGGCGCAGGTTGCGGTCAGCAAAAGGTGTGGCGTTTTCAGCGGCTTCATATTAATTTCGATAATGGGATCTTAACATGCCCGGAATAGCTTTTATGGAGGACGTGCGGCGGCGCGACAAAGTTGCGTTGGCATTCTAAGACGCGTCGTCGTAAATGTTTCGCGTAACGTAAGAGCGAGTGCTTCGTAACGTAATGAAAAATATCGAGAAATTTGTTCCCACGCGCGGCAGTCTTTATATTCCGGGCGGTTCCACGGGTATTCTGCTGATTCATTCGCTCGGCGGTTCGCCGCTCGAATTGAAATTCGTCGCGCAATCACTCGCGCGCCAGGGTCACACCGTTTATTGCCCAGTCATTCCAGGATTGACGTTCGGCACTGATGTTTCGGGCATGTCGACGTGGCGCGACTGGTACGATGCAGTCGAGCACGCTTTCGACGACCTGAAGAAAAGCTGCGAGACGTTATTGGTCGGCGGCGCGTCTGCTGGCGCGATCCTTTCATTGCGGCTGGCTGCCAACCGGCAAAACGAAATCTCGGCCGTGATGCTTTATGCGCCGACACTTTCGGTCAATGGCTGGGCCATCCCGAGAACCATCCGCTTGTTCCACCTTGTCAGCGACAAGTGGACGGCGCGCTTGTTCTCGTTCCGCACGCCGGCACCGTTTGGCATAAAAGATGAGCGGGTTCGCAACTTCGCTCTCGAAGCCATGAAGGGTGACGGCGGCGCGCAAGCCGACATCACGGTTCGTGGTGGCGGTACGGTCTATGAATTTTTCAAACTTGTCCGCAATGTGCGGCCGCTGCTTTCAAAAATCAGATTGCACACACTGATTTTCCATCCTCGCGCCGATGACCAAAGCGACATCAAGAACACGATGACACTGCAGCGCAAACTCAGCGGTATGGTCGAAGTTTGCGTGCTTGAGGATAGCTACCATCTTGTGACACTCGATCGCCAACGTGGCTACGTGGCTGACCGCTCGATGGAATTTGTCGATCGCATTCTCGCCCGTGTTGCCGCGAAGCCCGCTGCAGCACGTGGGCCGATGCCGCAATCTCAAATGCACGGCGCAGCCGAGTAACGGCACGACCGCAGCATCGAAGCTCGACCAACGCGCCATGCAACCTCGCAATGGCGCGTTTTTCTTTGCGGGTAACGATCGAAAAAGCTGGGCCACTACACCGCGTGAGCAGCGCGCGCACCGCATCACGGTGACCTGTTATTGTGCCTGGGGGACCGCTTTGGCCTGTGTCGGTTTGGGGGCCGGTTTCGGCGTGGCATCCCACGGCATTTTTTCAGCAGCGGTTTTTTTGGCCTGCGGCGGCGTTTGTTTGGCTGGTGTCGTCCCCGCCGCAGACTTGATTGCGGTCGGCTTAGCGCCCGCCGGTTTCGCAACTGCCGATTTGGCAGCGGCGGCCTTCGATGCCTTCGGTGGTGTAAGCGCATCGTCCGCCCGTGGGGCATTCGCATCGCACGGTGGAAGCTCGGTTTGCGCTCTAGTCCAAATGAAGGTTTTGCCCATGAATCGCATGCCCTTGTAACCGGTGACCTGCAACACGTCGGGCGCGGTCAAATCAAGTGCGACGCTGTAAGATTTTCCGACCTTGGGATCGTAAACCCAGCCGTTGTCAAAACCGCCGCCCTGCATCTGAGCAAGCTCGCCTAAAATCTGCAAACCGCAGATTGGCCGCGTCTGCTTGGAGGCGTCGGGATTATGACGGTCGAATAGCGGTTCGCCTTTAGCGTTGACGGTTTCCCTCAGCCAAACAATGTGGCCGCACAATCTGTTGCCGCAGATGTCGATCTTGACGGCGCCCTTGCCGGTATCGTCGATCCAAACGCCGACCTCTTTAGGTACAGCCGACGCTGCCGCCGCCGTTATCGCCAGCGCGAAAATTGACGTCACAAGCGCCTTGCTGAACGCCGCGGCGCGTTGGCTGGCCAGAATATTCAATGTGTTTCGCTTCATCATGACAATTGACCGCATGTCGATCCCTGAGTTTTGTCGTCCTATGCCTCGAAAACGGCGAAACATTGGAGCGATGTGCTTAACAACGTTCGCTGAAAGACACTTATTGGAGTGATACGGCCAAGACAGCGCGACGATTGGACAGCATTAAACTGTAAATATCGCAGGCAACGCGGCCGTTGTCGGGTGTGGTCTTCGGTTCGGCAGACATATATATCAACATACCTAACGAGACCTTCCGCCACGCGAATACACGAGCCGCTGCTCGGCGGGCCACTCCATCCCTGGACAACTGACGTCTCGCCGACGGTCAGCCGTTCACGGCGCACAACTTAGAGAGAACTGGCAGATCCGATGATCCTGACCCTCGCCCTCCGCAATTTGCTTCATGATCGCATCCGCCTCGCCGTCACGCTCATTGGCATCCTGTTCTCGATCGTGCTCGTCGCCGTACAGCTCGGCCTTTACCTCGGGTCGAGCCGGATGATCACCGCTAATATCGACCGCGCCAACGCCGATCTGTGGGTCACGACGTTCGGCGCCAAAAGCTTCGAAGATGGCGGCTTGCTTCTGACCGACCGCGAGCGCCATCAGGCTTTGGCGACGCCCGGCGTTGCGTCGGTCGTGCCGCTGCTCGTCTCATTTGCCGAGTGGCGCAAACCCGAAGGCGGCTCGACCCGCGTCGTGCTCGTTGGCAGCGATGCGGAAGACAATGGGTTGATACCTTGGTCGCTGAGCCAGGGCACACTGGAAGACATCAAAGCGCCCGATGCCGTGGCCGTCGATAGCAGCTACCTCGGTGATCTCGGCATCACGGGCATCGGCGATACGGCGCAGGTCGCATCGGGCCGCATTAAGGTCAGGGCTTTGACCGAGGGCGTGCGCTCGTTCACGCAGTCGCCATACACTTACACGACGCTCAATCGGGCCCGCCAGCTGCTCGGTGCCGACAGTGATCGCACGACCTTCCTGCTCGTCAAAGTAGCGGACGGCGCCAACATCGAGACTGTGAAGACAGATTTAGGCCGGCGCTTCCAGACCGCCGAGGTCTTGACCACCGAAGAATTCCGCACGCGAAGTCTTAAGCAGTGGCTGTTCAAAACCGGCGCCGGTCTGGCGCTGATCGGCGGCGCTTTACTCGGCAGCCTGGTCGGAACAGTCATCGTCGCGCAAACATTGTATTCGAGCACCAAAGACCACATTCACGAGTTTGCAACGTTGCGCGCGCTCGGCTCATCGAAGGGCTATATTCACAAAGTGATTTTGGCCCAGGCAGGTTTCAGCGCGGTCATCGGCTATGCGCTCGGCATGATCATTGCTCTGCTGATACTTTATGCTAGCCGCAATTCAGCGTTACCCCTGGTGATGACGCCAGGGTTGGCCTTCTGGCTGTTCGCACTAACGGTCGGCATGTGCGCAATTTCGGCGCTTTCAGCCATCGTCAAAGTTACCAAAATTGATCCGGCAACGGTGTTTTCAAGATGATCGCAAAACAACCCGTCGACACGCCCACGACAGCGCCGCCCGTGCCGGTGCTTCGGGCTGAAAATATCGTCAAGCAGCTTGGCAGTGGCGCCGGCATGGTCATGGCCCTGAAAGGCGTCAGCCTTGAGCTGATCCCTGGCGAGCTGACGTTGCTGATGGGGCCGTCTGGTTCCGGCAAGACGACTTTGCTGTCGATTCTCGGCGGTATTCTAACGGCGACCTCCGGCGACCTAACGATCGCAGGCGATAAAATGTCCGGGCTTTCGGCCGAAGATCTGGCGCGCGTGCGGCGCGACCACATCGGCTTCATCTTTCAATCGTACAACCTGTTCCCGACTTTGAACGCCATCGAAAACGTGCGCATCGCGCTCGATGTGCGCGGCATCAGCGGCTTCGCAGCGACAAGCCGTTCAGAGGAAGTGCTGCGCGACGTCGGGCTCGGGCATCGGCTCACCAATTATCCAGGCAACCTGTCGGGCGGAGAGCAACAGCGCGTCGCAGTGGCGCGTGCGATTGCCTCGTCGCCGTCGATCGTGCTCGCCGATGAACCGACAGCGGCACTCGACAGCGAGAATGGGCACGCCGTCATGGCGCTGCTGTCGCGTATTGCGAAAGAACAGCATCGCAGTGTTTTGGCCGTCACTCACGATCCGCGCACACTCGGCTATGCCGACCGTGTCGTGCGGATCGAAGACGGCCGTATCGTCGGCGAAGAGCGCCGGCCGGAAGGCGTTAATGCCCCCGAAATCACCGATTTGACGAAGAGGCGCAAGCTCCATGCTTAAACAGAAAATTAATCCGGCCATCACCACTATTCTAACGGCTGGGACGTTGGCGATCGTGCTCGGCTATGTCGTTGCCGATTTCGCGAGTGCCGACAAAAACCGATCGGCAATCGCCGGATCGGCTTACGCGCAGAGCGCCGCGCCGGTTGCACAGTGGGCGGCGTCCGCCACCGGCCGGGTTGAACCGAAAGACGGTGAAGTCCGTCTTGCGAGCCAAGTGCCGGGCAAAATCGTCGAAGTGCTGGCGAAAACCAACGATCAGGTCAAGGCCGGCGACCTGCTCGTGCGTCTCGACGATCAAGATATTTACGTAAAAATCGCTGCGGCACTGGCAGAAGTCAGTGTCCGTGAGCGCGAGCGCGAAGAAGAAAAGGTAACCGGACTTGCGCTGGAGCGCCGCAAGGCTGAGGATCTCATCGCCGCTTCCGAAAGGGCTCTGTTCGCCGCCCGCGAAGCGTTCGACGCCACGTCTCGCAGTGCCAAGACGGATACGTCGTCCGCCGATGCGATGAACGTCGCACGCACCAAAGTGTCGGATGCGCTCACCAAGCTTGCCGCTGATCGTGCCGCCTTGAGCGAAATCAACAGCCGCCCCGGCGTGCCCCTGACTCTGCGCCTCGAATCGTCTCTCGCCATGGCGCGGGCCGAGCTTTCGGCGGCTGAAATCGCTTTGGAGCGGACGCGGGTGCGAGCTCCGTCCGACGGCACCGTACTGAACATGTCGGGTAAAGTCGGGGAGACGGCGGTGCCGTCACCTGAAAGCGTTCTCGTCGTGTTTGGAGATTTGACGAGCCTGCGACTGCGCGCCGAAGTCGAAGAGCGCGACGCAGCCAAGGTTCGCGTCGGCCAACAAGTTGTCGTCAAGGCTGATGCGTTTCCCGACAAGACGTTCGAAGGCACGGTAACTTCCATTTCGCAATCACTTGGCGCGCCGCGGATCGCTACGCGGGGACCACGCCGTCCAAACGATGTCGAGGTCGTCGAGGTTATCGTCACGCTTGACGGCAACCCGCCTCTCTTCACCGGCATGCGCGTCGATGCGTTTTTCAAACTCGATGGGGCCGCTAGCGCCGCGACGACGCCGAAGACGGCCGCCAACTAGAGCGCGCTTTCGATCAGCGACGACAAATAAAAAAAAGGGGCATCTGCATTTTGTGCGGACGCCCCTTTTCAATTTCTGACCGGCGTCGTTTAAGCCGCTGCGCCGCGCGTCGTGGCTTCGATATGCGCCATCAGTTTGGTATCGATGCGCAACGCCTGAGCCAGCTTCGTGAGAAACGCCTGCTCTGCCCGCTCATCGGGTTCAATGGCGATGCGCGCGGCTGTATAAATCTGCATGGCTTCCTCGGGCGATTGCGCCGCTGCCGCAAGCTGCTCGACGGTCGCTGGATTATTCAGCTCGCTCGCAATGAACGCCTCAGCCTCGGCATCCGCACCTGCTTGGCGCAAGCTGGCGATGACTTTGGCCTGCTCGTCAGCGTCAACGCGTCCATCAGAAGCTGCCGCCGCAATCATCGCGCGAATGTAGAGTGCGGCTGTTTCGTTGGTCACGGCTGCTGGTTCAAAACCGGATCCATCTGGCGCGGCTTCCGCCGGCATCGCACCTGTGATGAGCGGCTTGCCGGCCTGATAATTTTGAAACGCCTTGTACGCGAGGCCGCCGATCAGAGCCAACGCGCCGATCCTCGCCGCACTGCCGGCAATCGACCGACCTGTGCGGGTTCCGAGGACGAGGCCTCCAAGACCACCGGCCGCAGTACCGGCCGCCATGGGGTTTTGTTGGACGATCTCTTTGAGCTTGGCGAGCAGATCGTCGGCGCTTTGCCCGCCAGTTGCGCGGCCGAGTGCGTCGCGCGCGCCTGTGGCATCGCCAATCTTCGTCGCGCCTTCGCGTGCGCCCTGCGTTGCTTGGCCCAGAACCTGGCCGAGAATGTCGGCGATCCCGCCGCCACCACTGGCGCCGCCAGCCTTGCCCAACTGATCTCTCAACTGACCGAGAATATCGCCAAGACCGCCGCCTGATCCTCCGGCCGGCGCATCCGTAGCGTGGCGCGTTGCGGGTGATGCCGGTGCGGCTCCACCTTGACCGAACTGGCGTTGCAATTCGCCGATAATGTCGGCCAGTCCGCCGCCTTGATCCTGCGGAGCAGTGCCCAGCGAGCCACCGCGCTGACCCTGAGCCGCGCCGCCAAGCTTGCCCAAGATGTCGCCCAATCCGCCGCCAAGGCCACCGCCGGAGCTGCCCCCCGCGCCACCGGCATTGTTGGCGCCGCCGAGGATCTGGCCGAGAATTTCCGCAAGGCCTCCGCCGCCTGACGGCGATTGTGCGTTGGGCGCTGCGCCCTTCACGAGACCTTCCAGGATCGATTTCGCGTCAAACATCACGCCACCTTTTTGACAATTGTGCGGCACCCGACACTTAGGAGTCATGGCGCAGGACTACAACGCGGTTTTAGCAACTATCTCATTCTGCGGCGAGTGGCAGTCTCGGGTTCATTTGCGGCTCTATTGGATCGTGAAGCTGCGATGGCCGATCGGGCAGAGCGCCGGTCGAGGCGTTATCAGCCATTTCAGGCTCGTCCGTTGGACCGATGAAGCGGCCAAAAATCCACTGCATCAAATTTCCGAAGTCATCCATGACTGTGAAGAACGACGGCACGAAGACAAGCGATAGTACGGTCGAGACGAGCAATCCGCCGATCACCGCAATGGCCATTGGCGCGCGAAACTCGCCGCCGTCGCCAAGCGCCAAGGCGCTCGGCAGCATCCCGGCCGCCATCGCCAGCGTGGTCATGATGATCGGCCGGGCGCGCTTGCGGCCGGCGTCGATGATCGCTTCCTTGCGTTCAACGCCGCGCGCCACTTCCTCGATCGCGAAATCAACCAGCATGATCGCATTCTTGGTCACGATGCCCATCAGCATCAGCAGCCCGATGTAAACCGGCATGCTGATCGGGTTGTTGGTCGCGAGCAGGCTGAGCGCAACGCCGCCGAACGAGAGCGGCAACGATAGTAGAATGGTGATCGGCTGGAACACGCTGCGGAACAGCAAGATCAACACGCCGAGGACAATCATGATGCCCGTGCCCATCGCCGTGATGAAGCCATTCGCCACCTCGTCTTGGACCTCGGCATCGCCCGAGGGCTGAAGCCGGATCGACGGCGGCAGCTTCACGCTTTCGACGATCGTTTGAAAGCGCTCCCGTCCGACACTCAGCGGCACACCTTTTTCAAGATCGATCCCGATCACGGCGCGCCGTTCGCGGTCGTATCGTTCGATCGAACTTGGTCCGCGCCCGAACGCGACGCTGGCCACTGCCGTCAACGGGATGGCTTGCCCAGCCCCGTTGGTGACGCGCAGCTGCTCCAGCTGACGCAGATCGGTTCGGGTCGATTCCTCAAGTTGGACCCGGATCGGAATCTGGCGGTCTCCGACCGTGAATTTGGCCAAATTGAATTCCGCGTCGCCGATGGTTGCGACGCGAATAGTCTCGGCGATCTGCTCCGGCGACACCCCAAGCCGGGCGGCCTCGTCCAACCTTGGGACGACGCGGATTTCGGGTCGATCGGTCGATCCGGTGGCGGCGACATTGCGAAACCCCGGGACTTGCCGTAGCGCGCCTTCGAGTTTGCCAATCGCCGCGTTCAGTACATCGCCATCGCGCGACAAAATCGAAAAAGAGAGCTCGCGCTCGCCGCGTTCGTTCACGTACCAGGCGCGGCTATCGGGAATGGTGGCGAGCTTTTCGGCGATCACCGTCTTCAGCTGCTTTTGCGAAATCTTGCGCTCGGTTTTTGGCACGAGCTTGATAAAGAGTGAGGCTCGCCGCACTTCGAGTTGCCCCGTCGGGCTGGTGCCACCGAGCACGAAAACCTGCGCAACTTCCGGAATGGTCCGCAACACCTTGACCATGTCGTCGGTGCGGTCGCGCGTTTCTTTCAGCGGTGTTCCGGGCGGAAATTCTGCGGAGGCGACCACGCGCGATGTGTCTTCATCTGGAATGAACCCCGTTGGCAGCAGGGTCGTTGCGTAGACCGATGCTGTAAAGAGCGCGACACCGGTCAACAAGGTGAGGTAGCGCCAGCGAAGTGTCACCGCGAGAAAGCGTGTATAAAGCCGCATCAATGTTCCGTCGCCATGCACGTGCGGGGGTAGCGGACGCATCAGATACGCGGTCATCATCGGCGTGATCAGTCGCGCGACGAGCAGCGAAAACAGCACGGCGACAGCCACCGTCAAGCCGAACTGCTTGAAGTATTGCCCAGCAATGCCGCCCATGAACGACACCGGCGCGAAGATCGCGACGATTGTCATGGTGATGGCGATGACTGCCAGACCAATCTCATCGGCCGCCTCGATCGAAGCGCGATAGGGCGATTTGCCCATGTTCATGTGGCGGACGATATTCTCGATCTCGACGATGGCATCGTCGACAAGAATGCCGGTCACCAGCGTGATGCCGAGCAAGCTGACGAGATTGAGCGAAAAGCCCATGACGCTGATCGCCCAGAACGTCGGGATCGCGGCCAGCGGCAAGGCAATGGCGGCGATCATCGTCGCACGCCAGTTGCGCAAGAATAGCAGCACGACGAGAACGGCCAATGCAGCGCCTTCAATGAGGGCCGTCATGGCGGCTTCATAATTGCCCCGCGTGTAGGCGACCGCGTCGTCGATCTTCGCCATTTTCACATCGGGATACTCCGCCTCGATGGCGGTGAGTTCTTTGGTCACCGCATCGGCGACGGACAGATCACTCGATCCCTTCGAGCGAAAAATCGAGAATGAAACGACGGGCTGGCTGTTCAGGCGTCCAAACGAGCGCTGCTCGCTGGCATCGTCGACGATGCGCCCGAGATCCTTCAAGCGAACTTCGCGGGCGCCCGATAGGATAATTTTGGAATCGGCCAGCGTTTCGACCTTGCGCGCGCCAGCGAGCGTGCGGATGGCCTGTTCCTGCCCGCCAACTTCGCCGCGCCCGCCGCCGAGATCGACATTGGTGGCGCGAACTTGCCGATTAACTTCGGCGGCCGTGATGCCATAGGCGAGGAGCTTGTCGGGATCGAGATGAACGCGGATCTCGCGGTCGACGCCGCCATAGCGTTCAACCCGTCCGACACCCTTCGCCGTTTGCAGCCGCCGTTTGATGACGTCATCGACATGCCACGACAGTTGTTCGAGCGTCAGCGCTGGTGATGTCGCCGCATATGACAAGATTGCTTGGCCTTCGACGTCGATGCGCGTGATGATCGGTTCGTCGATGGTGCGCGGCAGATTGGCCCGGATTTTTGTAATGGCATCTTTGACGTCGTCCAACGCGCGATCGATATCGGTTTCGAGACGAAATTCGAGCACCGTCGTTGAGGCGCCGTCCGTCAGCGTCGATCGGACATGCTTGATGCCTGTGATGTTTAAGACGGCGTCTTCGACTTCCTTTGTGATTTGAGTTTCAAGCTCGGCCGGCGCCGACCCCGACTGCGTCACAGTGACGGAAATGATCGGTATGTCGATGTTCGGAAACCGCGTTACCGGAAGGCGCATGAAGCTGATGATGCCAAGCAGCATCAAAACCGCGAACAGCACGATCGCCGGGATCGGATTGCGGATCGACCAGGCGGAAATGTTGATCCGCATTATTGCGCCTCACTTAATTTCGCCGTCGGCATGATCGGCGTAACGAGGTCGCCGTCACGCAGGAATGTGCCGGCCCGCGTCACGATGACGTCGCCCTCGGCGAGGCCGCTTATGATTTCGACGTTCTCTCCCGCGATCAGGCCTGTTTTCAAAGTCCGCCGCTCGACCTTATTATCGACGACCGCCTGGGCGTGAGCGCCATCGGCTTCAAACGTCACCGAGGCAGATGGTGCTGCCAGTCCGCGACTGCGGGACGTTTCAATCCGGCCGCGCGCGAACGTCCCAATGCGAAGGGCAGGATTATCGCCGAGGAAAATTTTCACCCGGCCAAGCCGCGTCGCCTTATCGACTTCGGGTGCGACCAAGCGAACGGTGCCTTCAAACTCGCCGGTGCCCGGCACTGTGACGATGGCTTTTTGACCTTCATGAACGCGCGGCAATTCCGTCTCGACGATTTCAGCGTCGAGTTCAATTTCGCCCTTCGATATGATGCGGAACATCGGATCACCAATTGCGGTCGCCATCGCCCCGATGCGCGCATTTCGCCGGCTTACCATGCCGTCCTGAGGCGCGCGCACGTCTGTATTACTGCGACGCCAAGCCACTTCGCGACCCTGTGCGATGATCTGATTTTTTTCAGCTTCCGTCGCCTTGAGCGCATCGCGAGCTGCGACGAGTTGAGCGGCAGCCGTGCTCGCTGCACTTTTGCGCTGGTCATAGACGCTGCCTGACAGGTACCCGGACTTGCTGAGCGGTTCGGCGCGCTCGAGCTGCGCCTTGGCCTCGCGTTCGCGGGCCTCCGCTTCGACAATCTGGCTTTTCGCTTGCGCGATGGCGGCATCGGAACGGGCGAGTCCAGCGGTGTTTTGCGCCACTTGAGCGTCGAGCTGTTCGGAGACCAAGCGCGCTAGGATATCGCCTTTCTTGACGCGATTGCCTTCGTCAACCATCAGTTCGAGGACGCGAAAACCTTCAACTTCCGGCGCGACCAAGATCTCTTCACGCGCGACCAGTGAACCCGAAACCACGGCGGTTTCGACAAAGTCCGCCATGACAATTTTGGACACTGTGACGGACGGAGGCGCGACCGGTTTCGATGCTGCGGCGGCGGCCTCGCGCTGCCGTGTCTCGTGTCGCTGGGCCAGCCAGTAATAACCGCCGCCAACCGTCCCGAGGATAACGGCGAGAACCGCAAGATTACGAAGACGGCTCATATGTGTACCACGCGAATTTTTGCGGAAGCCGGGGCGGCGTCTGGAAGTTCCGTTGGCTTGAGCAACGTGCCGAAGAGTTCGGTGAGGACCGGAAGCACCGAACGGGCGTCGAACGTCGGTTCGATCGCCCTACGCCAGAACATGCCGTCGCCGATGACGGTGAAGACTTTCGCAAGTGTCGGAATATCGACACTTGGCGCGATGCGGCCTTCGGTCTTGAGGCGCTGAAACAGCTTTTCGAAACTTTCATTGCAGAACCGATCGACACTTAAAAAGATTTCGGCAACGCGCGGGTTGCGTGTCGACTCGACGCCCATCTCGACAACAAAACGCTGCTTTTCGGCGCCCTCTTCGATGAAGTAATGTTCGCCGATGGCGTTCAGCGCCTTGATGAAGTCTGGGGCCGTTGCGAGTGTCGCCAACTTCTCGGCGAACTCAGCTCGATCGCGCTCGCACAATCCGGCGATCAACGCTTCCTTGCTATCGAAATAAAGATACAAAGCGCCCGGGCTGACGTCGGCCTCGCGGCAAATGTCCTGCATCGTCGTGGCGTGAAATCCTCCGCGCGCGAAGCTTCGCTCGGCCGCATCCAGAATGTGTTCGCGCCGCAGTCGCTGCGTCTGTGGTTTCAATTTCGGCATGCCGGCTCCATCCCAAGCGAGGTTTGAGCGACCAGCGCACGAGCGACCCAAGCGCTCAGCAAGCGACGTGTCCTATCGATGCCCAGCCAATTGGCAGCCGCAATCGCCGGCCGATCATGTCCTGCGTTTGCCACCTCTACCCCCGCCGTTTGCAGCAAAACGAATGTTCATTTTTTTTGTAGGTGAATTGCGGCGCGGTCAAGGAGAATGATTGTTCGTTTTGTTAATTTTCAGGCGAATGCGGCAGGATCGGGCAACGTCACCCGCTCGTCTGTTACGTGCGGAACACCTGACTGGGTTCGCGCCTCATTTCGTTCTGATTTTTGCTGAGGCGATCAAGGGCGGGAGCCACGTTACCCGCAGGGCGGGCTGCCTATGTCGGCAGAGATTAAGATCGCGCAGTTGTTTTCAAAACAATAGAGCTGCGGTACCGCGTGCGATGCCCAAGTTAGTACTGAAGCAGAATGTTCAGTGTGCCATAGCCCGCGAGGTCTTTCGTTTCGGGAACCAGCGCATTTCCAGCCACGCCGCCCGCCAATGAGATCTCGCCACCGACCCATTCATAACGCAGAAATCCGCCACCGCGGACGCTTTGGCCTTCGACGTTGGTGTCGTATCGCATTTCAGGGCCAATCGAGACTGTTGGCACGATCCGCCAACCGGTTCGCGACCGAAGCGCGCCTGTGTCGAAGGCGCTGGCGTAACTTAAATCGAGCGATGACCAAGCAATCGGCCCGAGATTGAGCCAAAGCTCAATGACGCCTTTGACGCCGATGCTGGAGCCGGACGCCGCGTTGTTGCGATCAACACGATCGAATGCGTGCGTGATGCTAGCGATGCCGACTAGGCCTTTAGCGGTCAACTCGCCGAAGCGCTGCTGATAGCCGATCAGTGCCTCGGCATAAGAATGATCAACATTGAATTTGCGTCGCGTCGTGGTGCAGTTGTCCTGGCCGGGTGAGCCGCACAACCCTGTGCCGGCATTCGACGTGTCGACCTTGTAGTGGTATTGGCCATAACCGCCGGCTGCGCGCAGACGCAGTCCGTTGCTGTGAATGTCGGCGGTCAGCGGCGCCAGCGTCACGCCCGAGTAAAGCAGCCAAACGTCTTTAGTGACATCGGCGCCAGCCCACACCTCCTGCCAGCCATACTGAGGCTGGGGCGGTTCGGCCGGTTGCGCTGAGGCTTCGAAGGGGACGCTGATTGTCGCGATGGCCACAACTGCGAAAAACTCTGCGCTCGGCCGTCGCCAAGGCGCACCGAGCCCCCGACCGTCGTGACGCCACACCCCCATGACCCACTCGAAGCAACAAAAACCGCCCCGACGGGGGCTAAAACGTATTTCGAGTATAGGCCGGAAATGAATGAAGTGAACAGGGTTAACCGATTGTTTTTAAGGTTGAATATAATGCTAGATTCAATCCTGGGTTGCGCCACCGATCCGCGTCGATACCTTGTTGATTTCGCTGTTAATGCGATGGTATGAGCCGGCCAACTGATTTGACCTGCCGTCACTTGCGCGATCAATCATCGACACAATGAAACTTTCTGTGATGTGGACGACCGCGATTGTCGTGATAAAAAAGCTTTAATCAAAAGCCGTATAGTTAGCGTCCAATAAAAAGGGTGCCGGGGCAGCGCTTCGAGTTCCCACTTGCTTCTGGGAGGATGCATTATGAGTGATGAGATGTCCGCTCGACGCGCGAATACTTCGTTCTACAAAGATATTTTCCAAATCGCCTTCGACACCGCTGACGTGATGTCGTTCTGGTGGCAGCCGCTGGTCAAAGGTGTTGGCCGAGCCCATCTCGAAATCGCCGGGCTGCAAGCGAAGAACCTTCAGGCGGCCATGAATTGGAGCCGGGCGATCGCTACGGCGCGACAGCCAGACGATCTGCTGCGCGCCAATGTCGGCTTCTGCCAGTCCGTGCTGACGCATTGTGAAGAGGCAGCGCCGCGCGTTTCGGGTGCAATGACGAAAGCCGCTGAGCCCGTCGTCGGCTTCCAACTGTTGCCGCTGCCGATCCGGCGCAATCGCGATGAACTCATCATCGACGATGCTGATGCCGCTGATCATCCCGCTCTCGACCGGCGCGTCGCGTAATTGGGTCAACGTGTCGAAGCGCTAGCAGACGGACCTATTTGAGTTCGGCCAGCGCTTCGCCAAAGCCCGCGAGCGAGATTGGGATGCCGATACCCGCTTCTTCGGTTTGAAAGATGATGAAAATGGCGGTTTTCCCGGTCTTGAGCTGCTCAATCAGAGCGTCCTCGACGACGACCTGGGCGTAACACGCGAAGTTGTGGCAGCGCAGAAACGGCGCATGCCCGACATCCTTATCGTCGATTTTCAAGCCGAGCCCTGGGGGCAGAAGAACGCCGAGCGGGGCAAACACGCGCAACACCCGCGTGCCGTTCGAAAACGTCTGGAAATACACCGTCAGACCAATGTTGTTTTTGTCCTCGGCCGTGACGCTCTGGACGAGGGCGCAAACGCCTGACTTCGCGCCAGCAGGAGCGTCTTTGCACACCACCTGCCAATCGCCGTGCTGGGACTTCACGCTGCCTTCAGGCGCATCGACGGCGTGTGCAGCGCCGATCCCGCTAAGACCGATTGCTAGACCGATCGTTATGATCAGCAACGTGGTGGCCAAAGCGCGATGGCTGGGGCGTCGGCCGAGCGTCGGGCGCGCAGCATATCGGCAGGCCTCGCGCCCGACAGCGTCAGAAGATCGAAAATCGGCAAGGCAGCGCAGCATCGTCGCGAACAAGGGAGCATCCTTCGTAATCAAATGGCCGATTGGATGGGTGCGTGCAGTCGAGCGGATGATCCGACGTTGACGACGCCGAATGAAACTTAACGTACAGATTGGCGTGCAACCGTGTTGACCGCGACGGGCCGCCCACCCAAGATGCCACGAAAGCGCCGCCAAGCTGCGTGTGGTCGACCACGAACAAGGCTTATTTCTGTTCGCCGCCTTCGCCGATCATTGTCGAACGACTTTACCACCGGCGATCCTCCGCTTGCTCGTGCCGCGTCGAAATTTCACAGTGATTTGGCTTAGAAAACTTGACTTGAGGCCGATATCGCAGTTGTGATCCTTTCGCAGCGATGGCGGTGGGCCAAGCTCAATAAATCGTGCGGTGGCCTGCCACTCTTAGCCTCGTTCCAGCGAGGCGATACGACGTGGCGCTGCTCAGCCGGCAAATGGCGCGCGAGACGTATGGGAAGTGACAACTGGGATACGGCCGAATGCGCGTAAATGTGCGCACGCGGCCGGAAATGGGAGCGACGGAATGTTGAGACGTTTGTTTGGCGCTGCGGCCGGTCGGGCCGTCGCGTTCATTGCCACGGTATTTTCCATCGCGGCGTCCTCGACTCTAGCGCCGGCCTTTGCCGGTCTTGGCGCGCCGTCTGATGGCGAGATGGGGTTGCAGCTTCCGGCCACCGACTTGATGCAGAAACTGCATAACGTCTACGATATCGTCAATATCGTCATCATCGCGATCGCGTTGTTCGTGTTGTTTTTGATGATCTACGTGATCTATCGTTTCAGCGAAAAGAAAAACCCGACGCCGTCGCGCACCACGCACAACACCGTGCTGGAAGTTGCTTGGACGGTTATCCCGATCCTGATTTTGGCCGGCATCTCGATCCCGTCGTTCCGCCTTCTCTACGATCAATATTCGTTCCCGAAACCGGACTTGACGGTAAAAGCCATTGGCCAAGCCTGGGCTTGGGACCATGAGTACATTGATAGCGGCTTCACCGTATCGTCCAACGTCATCAACGATGAAGATGTGCTGAAGGAAAAGCTTGGCGAAGAGGCGTTCGCGCAGAAATATGGCGAACTCGAAGGCATTGCGCGGAACAAAGCGCTTTACGCAGATTCGGCTGCAATCTGGGCCGAGCGCAATCAGCCGCGCAAGCTGACGGTCGACAATGAGATTGCCGTTCCGGTCAATAAGGTTGTGCATCTGCTGGTGACGTCGCAAGACGTGATCCACTCGTGGACGATCCCGTCCTTCGGCGTGAAAATGCAGGCGGTTCCCGGACGGACATCGGCGGTCTGGTTCAAGGCCAACACCGTCGGAACGTTCCACGGTCAATGTTCGGTCTTATGCGGCAAGCTGCACTCGGCAATGCCGATTACGGTGCGCGTTGTCGAGCAGCCGGTTTACGACCAGTGGGTGGAAGCGTTGAAGGCCAAAGACCGCAAAAAAGCGCAGAGCATCTTGAAAGCGGATGCCGCGCTCAGCGGTGCGAGCGCTTCGGTTGCGATGACGACGCAGAAGTAATTATTGACGCTTGGCGCTGGTGGCAGGTGGGCCACGGCGACGGACGCTCCGTACGAACAATAGACTTACCGGAACAAGGGCTTTCTCATGGGTAGCACAGCACACGCTGCGGGTGATTATCACGATCACGCGCCGTCGTTCTTTAAGCGGTGGTTCCTCTCCACCAACCACAAAGACATCGGGACGATGTACCTGATCTTCGCGATTTTCGCGGGCTGCATCGGTGGCTTTCTGTCCGTCGTCATGCGTCTCGAGCTCGAACAGCCGGGCCTGCAGTATTTCGCCGATGAAGGCACCTACAACGTGTTCGTGACGGGTCACGGCCTAATCATGGTGTTCTTCATGGTCATGCCGGCCATGATCGGCGGCTTCGGCAATTGGTTCGTGCCGCTCATGATCGGTGCGCCCGACATGGCTTTCCCGCGCATGAACAACATTTCGTTCTGGCTGCTGCCGGCAGCCTTCGCGCTGCTGCTGCTGTCGCTGTTCGTGCCCGGCACCGCTGATGCGAACGGCGTTGGTACCGGCTGGATTGTCGTTGCGCCATTGTCGAGTAAAATTGGCCATCCCGGACCCGCCGTCGATTTCGGCATTTTATCACTTCACCTTGCCGGGGCGTCGTCGATCCTCGGCGCCATCAACTTCATCACAACGATCTTCAACATGCGCGCGCCGGGCATGACCCTGCATAAGATGCCTCTGTTCGTTTGGTCGGTGCTGGTGACGGCGTTTCTGCTGCTTCTGTCGCTGCCGGTTTTGGCGGGTGCGATCACGATGCTGCTGACCGACCGCAACTTCGGAACAACGTTCTACGATCCGGCCGGCGGCGGTGACCCGCTGCTTTACGCTCACTTGTTCTGGTTCTTCGGCCACCCGGAAGTTTACATTCTGATCCTTCCAGGTTTTGGCATGATCAGCCACATCATCTCGACCTTCTCGCGCAAGCCGGTGTTTGGCTATCTCGGCATGGCGTACGCGATGGTGGCGATCGGCCTTGTGGGCTTCATCGTGTGGGCACACCACATGTATACGGCGGGTCTAAGCGTCGATACGCAGGCGTACTTCATGTTTGCGACCATGGTGATCGCCGTCCCGACGGGCGTGAAGATCTTTTCATGGATCGCCACGATGTGGGGCGGATCGCTGCAATTCCGTGCGCCGATGATGTGGGCGCTCGGCTTCATCTTCTTGTTCACCGTCGGCGGTGTGACCGGCGTCATGTGCGCCAACGCCGGCGTCGACCGGGCGCTGCACAACACGTATTACGTCGTCGCCCACTTCCACTATGTGCTGTCGCTCGGCGCTGTGTTCTCCATCTTTGCGGGCTTCTACTACTGGTTCCCGAAAATGTCGGGCTACATGTACAACGAGACGCTCGCCAAAATGCACTTCTGGATTACCTTCATCGGTGCCAACATCCTGTTCTTCCCACAGCACTTCCTCGGCCTGTCTGGCATGCCGCGCCACTATGCGGACTATCCGGAAGCCTTTGCCTACTGGAACAAGATCTCGTCGTACGGTTCGTACATTACGGCCGCCGGCACGGTTCTGTTCCTCTTCACGATTGCGCTCGCCTTCCTTCGCAAGGAAAAAGCGGCAGCCAATCCGTGGGGTATTGGTGCGACGACACTGGAATGGACGTTGCCGTCTCCGCCAGCTTTCCACTCGTTCGAGAAGCTGCCGCGCATCGCCGCGACGGATCATTGATCGACGCCGCAACAGACTCTTTGCGGCGGGTCTGCACGTGTCAGGCCCGCCGCGATTTTGCAGATAAAATTCGAACTTCACGAAACTTCGCGTCCGAGACGTGCCTCGGCTGACTTGACGGAACGATCCAAGACATGAGCGTGCAAAGCGACGTTGGACAACTCGATGTCTTGAACGAGCCGGATGTCAGCGACTACATCCAGCTGATGAAACCGCGGGTGATGACGTTGGTCATCCTGACGGCTCTGGCGGCGATGATCGCCGCGCCCGGCGCTATCCATCCCGTCATCGGTGTCATAGCGATATTTGCCATCGCGGTCGGCGCCGGAGCCTCGGGCGCGCTCAACATGTGGTACGACGCCGACATCGACGCGCGCATGGCGCGGACCGCTGCTCGACCATTGCCGCGCGGGCGCATCACAGCAGATGAGGCGCTGCAATTCGGCACGGTGCTTTCGGTCTGTTCGGTGCTGACACTCGGCGTTCTTGTTAATTGGGTCGCCGGCGCCCTTCTGGCGCTCACCATCGCCTTTTACATTTTCGTCTATACCATGTGGTTGAAGCGGCGGACGCCGCACAACATCGTCATCGGCGGCGCTGCCGGCGCTTTTCCCCCGATGATTGGCTGGGCGGCGGTGACCGGCACTGTCAGTCTCGAAAGCGTGCTGCTGTTCCTGATCATTTTCATGTGGACCCCGCCGCACTTCTGGGCACTGGCGCTATACCGCTGCCGCGACTACGAACGCGTCGGCGTACCGATGCTGCCCGTGGTCGCTGGCCTGGCCGAAACGCGCCGCCAGATTTTGATTTACTCGATCTTGCTCGTGCCCCTCGCTATCCTGCCCTACGTCATCGGCCTTGGCGGCCTGACATATCTGGCGTTCTCGGTGGTCCTCGGCGCAGGGTTTTTATGGCTGGCGATCAAGGTTTACACGACGACCGAGGGTCGCGAGGCGGACGCTGCAGCCAAGCAATTGTTCTGGTTCTCAATTCTCTACCTATATCTGCTGTTCGCCGTGCTGCTGGTTGAGGCCGCGGCGTTCCGGCTCATGACTTGAAGCCGCTGACGCGAGATAACCGCTAGGACAGATTCAAAGGTTTGCTGCCGACATGACCGATAAGCCCGATTCGATCCCGGAAGCCTCCAACGAGCTGGCGTCACAGCGCGTCGCGCGTCGCCGGTCTATAGCGATCGCGCTGACGCTTGGTGTCATGGTCGTGCTGTTCTATGCCGCGACACTCGTTCGCCTCGGCGGTGCGGTCGCCCAAAAGACCTGGTAAGCGCTTCTCTGCAACAAGGATCGGACGTCACGTGACATCGTCGGAACCATCAGCCGCCACGCAGCAAGCCAGCAACCGCAAGGTGGTTCTGTGGTGCGTTGCCGGTTTGGCAGTGATGGGCGCCGTGACGGCCGCGTCGCCTACGCTCTATTCGATTTTCTGTCAGGTCACGGGATACGGCGGCACGACGCAGCGCGTCGTCACGCCATCGCACACGGTCATCGACAAGGTGGTGACCGTGCGTTTTGATGCCAACGTCGATCCGCACCTGCCGTGGAAGTTCGAGCCGCTCGTGCACACGATGGACGTCAAGGTCGGCGAAAACACGCTGGCCTTTTACCGGGCAACCAACTTGTCGGACAAAAAGCTGACTGGAACCGCCGCGTTCAATGTGGCGCCCGACACGATGGGTTTGTACTTCAATAAAATCGCTTGCTTCTGCTTCGTGGAGCAGACTTTGGAGCCAGGGCAGTCGGTCGAGATGCCGGTGACATTCTACGTCGATCCGAAAATGGTCGATGATCGCGACACCGTGGGCTTGTCGAATGTGACGTTGTCGTATGTGTTCTATCCGGTCGATAAATCAGCGGCTGCCAGCCCGAAGCCGACGGCCGCGAAAGCCGGCGGATGAACGCCATGACGACAAATGAAATGACCAAAACGTGACGGCATCATAACCATCGGCACACACGACGTTTCACACTGAAAATGGCAATTAAAGCCACGACGTGTGAAAATTCTTTGGACCGGGAAAACGATCGGGGACGACGGAGACGCACATGGCAGATTCACATACCAAAGAACACGACTACCACCTCGTCGATCCGAGCCCGTGGCCGCTGTTCGCCTCAATTGCCGCATTCGCCATGGCCATTGGCGCAATCGCCTGGATGCGCACGCACGTTGATGGCGAAGGCGTGTTCGGCATCACTGGACCCTGGCTGTTCGCGGGTAGTATGGCGGCCTTGATCGCGATCGTTTGGCTGTGGTGGCGCGACGTCATTCGCGAAGCCAACAAAGGCGATCATACACCGGTCGTGCAGCTGCATTTGCGCTACGGCATGCTGCTTTTCATCGCCTCTGAAGTCATGTTCTTTGTCGCCTGGTTCTGGGCCTATTTCGACAGCGCCCTTTTTCCGGCCGGCGTCCATGAACTTCTCAACAATGCCGGCCAGCTCGTCGGCTTGACGAGCCGCAACGAACTTTATGGCGGGGTCTGGCCTCCGGTCCCCGTCGAAGCGACGTCCGCGGCCACAGCCGGCAACTTCGCGCACACCTTCGATCCTTGGGGTTTGCCGCTGGTCAACACGCTCATCCTGCTGCTTTCGGGCTGCACGGTGACATGGGCTCACCACGCGCTGCTGCAGAACGATCGCCGAGGTCTGACCATCGGTTTGGCGTTTACGGTGGCTCTCGGAATGCTGTTCAGCGTGCTGCAGGCAATCGAATATAGCCACGCCGGGTTCAGCTACGCCGGTCACAGCTACGGTTCGACGTTCTTCATGGCGACCGGATTTCATGGCGCACACGTGATCATCGGCACGATCTTCTTGGCGGTTTGTCTGGTCCGGGCATTGCGGGGAAGCTTCACGCCGCAGCAGCATTTCGGCTTTGAAGCCGCGGCCTGGTACTGGCATTTCGTTGACGTGGTCTGGTTGTTTCTGTTCGCCTGCATCTACGTTTGGGGCGCGGGCGCAGGTGGCGAAGTCGCGGCAGCGGCTGGTGCTGCAGCCGGGCACTGATCGCACCGCTTTATGCCCCAAGACACATCGAGGCGGCCACACGGGCCGCCTCGTCCATTTTGCGCATCGGCGTTTTCGTTGAGGCTCGGGTATAATGCGGCCAACCCCTCGCAGTGATTGGCGGAGGATCGTGAATGTCTCAGGCCACACTAGGATGCTCGCCGCTGATGGCGGGCCTGAAATGCCGCTGCCCGCGCTGCGGAAAGGGACCGCTATTCGAGCACGTTTTAGGCATGCGCGCTGCGTGCACCCATTGCGGCCTCGATTACAAATTCGTCGATACCGGCGACGGTCCGGCCGTATTCGCGATCTTCATTCTCGGATTTCTTTGTCTCGGCGGCACGCTGATCGCCGAATTCAAGTTTGGCGTTCCCTGGTGGGGTCACGTACTATTGCTTGGCGTCGTGACGCCGATTTTGGCGGTATTTCTGCTGCGTTTCCTGAAAGCCACGCTTATCGCCTTGCAATACAAAAACAAGGCCGAGGAAGGCCGCCTCGCGAAGGACTGAAGTGATGTTTGCGCGCTGGCGTAGGGCCGGGCTGATTGTGCCGACGCTGATGACCCTGGCGCTGCTGCCGGTCTTGATCGGGCTTGGCACGTGGCAATGGCAGCGTAAAATCTGGAAAGAGGAACTGATCGCGACGATTGAGCAGCGCCGGTCGGCCGAGCCTGTTTCATACGCCGAGGCATTGGCCAGGGCTGCCTCACCCGAAGCCGTGACGTATCTGCATGTTACCGTAACCGGCGCGTTCGATCATGGCGAGGAGCGCCATGTCTATGCGCCGAGATCGCAGGGTCCAGGTTGGAACGTCTATACGCTGTTTCGACCCGTCGACGGATTGCCGCCGCTGTTCGTTAATCGCGGCTGGGTTCCCGAACGCTTGAAAGACCCCGCTTCGCGCAGCGAGGGGCAGGTAACGCCGCCGGTCACCGTCGTCGGGCTTGCGCGGCTTCCTGAAGTCAAGGGCACGTTCACGCCCGACAATGATCTGAAAGGCAACCGCTGGTATTCACGCGATAGCGACGCCATGCGCTGGGGTGCGGCCGGGCCGCCGACCTCCGAACAGCTTGCAACCATGCGCCTTGAAGCCTATGCGCCGTTCTCAATCGACGCCGACGCCAAACCCGAAAATCCGGGCGGTTGGCCCAAAGGCGGAACCACGGAAATCCGGCTGTCAAACTCCCATCTTCAATACGTCGTCACGTGGTACGGGCTGGCATTGACCCTGGTCGGCGTGTTCGTAGTCTTTGCTCGCCAGCGCTTGGCCGCGCTTGAGGACCGGCCACCCCAATCTTAGCGTAAACGGACGTCGCGGTTGACGATGACGGCGCCGCCCTTGTTCGTGCCGCCTCGGCAAACTAAAGTTCAGCCTCGCTTACGAAAATGAGAACCGTCCTTTGAACTATATTTCAACAAGAGGCTCGGCCCCGGTGCTCGGCTTCGAGGATGTCGTGCTCGCCGGGCTGGCGCGCGACGGCGGGCTTTATCTGCCCCAATCGTGGCCGCAACTTTCGGCGGATACGATTCGCTCGTTTGCCCACAGGCCGTTTGCCGATATCGCCGTCGAGGTCATCGCTCCCTTCACCGGCGGCGCCATCTCGCGCGCCGACCTTCAGCGCATGGCGGACGAGGCGTATGCGGTGTTCAGCGATGCGGCCGTTGCGCCATTGAAAGCGCTCTCGCCTGGCACGCACGTTTTGGAACTCTTCCACGGCCCGACGTTGGCCTTCAAAGACATCGCCATGCAACTCTTGGCGCGCTTGATGGATCACATCCTCGAAAAGCGGGGCAAGCGTGCGACCATTGTCGGCGCCACATCGGGAGATACGGGCGGCGCTGCGGTGGAAGCCTTCCGGACATCGAAACGCGTCGACATCGTTGTGCTGTTTCCCGACGGCCGCGTGTCCGACGTTCAGCGGCGCATGATGACGACGCCGACGGAATCCAACGTCCATGCCGCTGCGATCGACGGCACGTTCGACGATTGCCAGGCTCTCGTGAAGGCCATGTTCAATGACCATGCGTTTCGCGATCGGGTCGCTTTGTCCGCGGTCAATTCGATCAACTGGGCCCGCATCGTCGCGCAAGTGACATACTACTTTTCAGCCGCAGCAGCTCTCGGCGCACCCGACAAAGCGGTGTCGTTTGCCGTCCCGACCGGCAACTTCGGCGACATTTTCGCCGGCTATGTCGCCAAACGCATGGGGCTGCCGATCAAGACATTGATCATCGCTTCCAACGCAAACGATATCCTGCCGCGCACCGTCGCCACCGGCCGCTACGAAATGCGCGGCGTGGTCGCCACTTCATCACCGTCGATGGACATTCAGATTTCATCGAACTTCGAACGCTATTTGTTTGAAGCGTCGGGGCGTGACGGCGCAAAAATTCGCGATTTCATGGCATCGCTAGCGGTGTCCAAAAGGTTCGATCTCGGGCCGATATGGCCGCAGCTCAAAAACGACTTCGCCGCCGTCGCAGCCAGTGAGGCCGACGTCGCCGATTGCATTCGCCGGCTGCAGTCACGGTACGGATACGTCGTCGATCCGCACACGGCGTGCGCTGTTGTCGCTAGCGAACGCGTTGAAGGCGCAGGCGAGGTCGTGGTTCTCGCGACCGCACACCCTGCCAAGTTTCCGGAGGCAATGACGGCGGTCACCGGGCAGCGCCCATCGCTGCCAGAGCGGCTCGGCACGCTCATGACCGATCCGGAACGGTTTGCGACACTGCCCAACGACCTGGAACGTGTCGAACATTTCGTCGAGAGCCGCTGCGGCGGTCGAACCAAGGCAACAGCATGACCAACGACACGACGGCGCACGTCACCACGCTGGCCAACGGCCTGCGCATCGTGTCTCAGCACATGTCCCATCTGGAAACGGTGTCGCTTGGCGTTTGGGTCGCGGCCGGTGCTCGCCACGAAACGAAGGCGCAGCACGGGCTGTCGCATTTGCTCGAACACATGGCTTTCAAAGGCACGGCATCGCGATCGGCACAACGCATTGCCGAAGAGATCGAGGAAGTCGGCGGCGAGCTAAATGCCGCGACCGGCCTCGACATGACGTCGTACTACGCGCGCGTTTTGAAGGGCGACGAACCGATCGCTCTCGACATCCTTGCCGATATTCTGCTCAACTCGACTTTTAGCCCGGACGAACTCGACAAGGAGCGCGATGTCATTCAGCAAGAGATTGCTGGAGCGCAAGACAGCCCCGAGGATCTGGGCTTCGATCTGCTTCAGGTGACGGCGTTTCCCGATCAGGCGGTCGGCCGACCCATCCTCGGCACCAAGGCAAGCGTCGCTGGGCTGCGCTCCGATGATTTGCGGCACTATCTGTCATCTCGATATCATCCCAATGCCATGGTCGTTTCAGCCGCCGGCGCTATCAACCACGAAAAATT
Source organism: Hyphomicrobium sp. (assembly GCA_019748215.1). Classification (GTDB taxonomy): domain Bacteria; phylum Pseudomonadota; class Alphaproteobacteria; order Rhizobiales; family Hyphomicrobiaceae; genus Hyphomicrobium_B. The sequence continues at coordinate 22,937 of JAIEPV010000114.1, read as the reverse complement.
GGTTCGCCACGTTGAAGCCCTATTCGGCCGGCTCACTCCAGGCACAGCCGAAAAAGAGACGGCGGCTCAATACACTGGCGGCGTGTCGGCCTCTAAAAAGCCGTTCGAACAGAGCCACGTGCTGATCGGTTATCCGTCGGCTGCCTATGTGGACAGCGACTACTTCGCGGCACAGGTGTTTTCTGGCTTGTTTGGCGGCGGTATGTCATCGCGGCTGTTCCAGGAAATTCGCGAGAAGCGCGGGCTTTGCTACGCCATTTACTCGACGGTTTGGGGTTTGAGGGATACTGGGATGCTAGCGGTTCACGCAGCAACAGGGCCAGACACGGTCGACCCCTTGGTGAGGGTTGTTGCCGGCGAATTGGCGTCGCTCGCCGATCGCGGTCCGACGGCTGCTGAATTGCAACGCTCGAAGGCTCAGCTGAAGGCCGGATTGCTGATGGCGCTGGAAAGTTCGTCAGTCCACGCGGAACAGATGGCGCGCCAGCTCCTCACCCACGATCGCTTAATCCCGGCACAGGACCTGGTCGCGAAGGTGGACGCGGTCGGCGTCAACGATATGCGGCGCTATGCTGAGAAGCTTGCAATCGCTACGCCAACAGTGACGGTGGTTGGATCCGGCGGCAAGTCGCTGGCGCAAGCTGAAGGCGCCGCCCGAATTCTTGAACCGAGAAGCGTGAGCGCTATCGCAACGGTCGCGGCGGGAGCGTAAGGCAGATCGGCATGGCCTTCCTCAGATCCCCGGCTCCGGAAGATTATCTGGCACCCATTCGCGGTCGCTCGGTGACGTTGCGCCCGCCCGCCGGGTCTGACTACGCCAATTGGGCCGAACTGCGCGCTCTGAGCCGGCAGCATTTGACACGATGGGAGCCAACCTGGGCCCATGACGATCTTTCTCGAGCGATGTTCCGCCGTCGATTGCGGGCCTACGGCCGCGACGTGCGCGATGATCTCGGCTATTCATTTTTTATCGCCGATGCGATGTCGGACGCTCTGCTCGGCGGCATTACGCTGTCGAACGTGCGGCGCGGATCGGCGCAATCGGCGTCGCTTGGCTATTGGATCGGCGCTCCCTATGCCGGCGGTGGCCGTATGCAGGATGCAGTTTTGACGCTGCTGCCGTTCGCGTTCGGCGCCCTGCGCTTGCACCGCATCGAAGCAGCGAGCATGCCCGCCAACACGGCATCGATTCGCGTTCTCGAAAAAACCGGTTTTGAGCGCGAGGGCATCGCCCGATCATTTCTCAAGATCAACGGCCAGTGGCAGGATCATATTCTGTATGCCCGTTTGGTCGGCGATCCCGGTATTGCACCGACGTCTCTGCATCCGACGAGGATCGCATGATGCTGGTGATGAAACACAACATCGCACGACGACTGCGATGCCGGCTGGCGACCGGGATGATTGAGATTGCGGCGGTCTGGCTGGCGTTTCTCGCCCTCAGTCTGCCGTCGGCGGCGATGTCGCCGATCGTCGTGCAGCCCGATATCGAGCGCCTCGAAATCACCGCGCTTGGCGATGCCTACGAAGGCCGCGGCGATAGCATGCAAGTCGAAACCGCGCCGGGTGCCGACGGCGTCACAGGGCGCATGACGGTGCGGGCCTCGGTGCCGGGTGCCAATCCGAATTGGATGGTGTTCTCGCTCACCAACGGCACCGACAAACCGATGGAGCGCTGGCTCACCGCCGATCGCTACACCATCTCCGGCTCCGGCACGATCTGGCCAGATCTCGATGCCCGGCGCATCGAGGCGGTGACGCCATCGGTCGGGTTTGTGCCTGAGCGCGTCAAGAGCGACAAGGCCGACGTGTTTCGCATCACGCTCGAGCCCGGCCAGACGATCACCTACGTCGCCGAGCTTTCGAGCGAGCGGTTTTCAAGGCTCTATCTGTGGAAGCCGATCGACTACGAAATCAAGACCCGCGATCGCCAGTTGTTCAACGGCGCGATGCTCGGTTTGATGGGATTGCTCGCGATCTTCCTTACGGCGGTGTTCGCGGCCAATCACAAAATCATTTTTCCGGCTGCCGCTTTGGTGTCGTGGTCGGTGCTGATGTATCTGTGTGTGGATTTCGGCTTCTTTCACAAGCTGTTCAATCTCCGGCCGGAAGACAACGCGGTTTATCGAGCCGCCGGAGAGTCGGCAATTGCGGCAAGCTTCGTCATCTTCCTGTCGACGTTCTTGCGGCTCGGCATGTGGCATGGGCTGGTGCGCATGCTCATCGGCGTCTGGATGGTGGCGCAGCTGGCGTTGATTGCCGTCGCGGTCGTCGATCCGCGCTTGGCTGCGACGTTTGCTCGCTTGTCGTTTGTCGGGATCGGCACAGTCGGTGCCGTCTTCACGCTATTTCTCGCCGCGCGCGGCCAGGACCGGGCGCTCTCGCTGGTGCCGACGTGGGTTTTGTTTCTGGTCTGGGTGTTTGCCGCCGGCATGACGCTCAGTGGCCGGCTCGGTGGCGATATGGTGGTCTCGGTGCTCGTCGCCGGATTGGTGCTTGTCATCATCTTGATGGGCTTCACGGTCACGCAATTCGCGTTCCGATCTCTCGATCCGCTTTATGCCGGCGCTCCAACCGAATTGCAGTCGCGATCGCTGGCGCTCGCCGGATCTGGATCGTCCATTTGGGAATGGAATATCCGCCGCGACGAAATCAAGATCGGACCTGAAATTGAAATTGCGCTGGGGCTCATGCCAAATGAGCTTTCGGCTAAAGTCGATGCCTTCATTAAACACGTGCACCCGACCGACAAAGAACGCTTTCGCGTCATGCTGGTTTCGGCGCAGGAGCGGGCCGGAGTTCGCATCAAGACGGATTTCAGGCTACGCCACGCCGACAATAGCTGGCGCTGGTTTGAGCTCGAGGCCGCCAGCATTCCCAACGCCGACGGCCGAACGCTGCGCTGCGTCGGCCTCATTCGCGATGTGTCCGACGTCAAGCGCGCGCACGAGCGCCTGCTCCACGATGCCGTTCATTGCAGCCTGACCGGCCTTCCAAATCGCGAGTTGTTTCTCGATCGGCTTCGCGCCGTGGTCACTCGCGCAAAAACCGACAAGACCGTTCGTCCAGCAGTTATTTTCATCGACATCGACAAATTCAAAAGTGCGAACTCGACATTCGGCTTGGTGCGCGGCGATAGCCTGCTGCTGACGGTGGCTCGCCGCCTGCAACGCCAGCTCGGGGTGCAGGATACGGTCGCTCGCGTCGGTGGCGATCAATTTGCGCTGCTCTTCACCGGAGAGCAGGATGTGCAAAATTTGCCGGCCCTCGCCGAGCGCATGCGCCGATCGCTGCGCGCACCGATCCCGCTTGCCAATCAGGAAATCGTGCTGACGGGCTCGATCGGTATGGCCGTCTGGGACGACGCCAATCCTGCCGACGATGATTTGCTGAAAGATGCCGAACTCGCCATGTACCGCGCCAAGCGCGGCGGGGCTGATCGTATCGAGGTGTTCGAGCCAAGCATGCGCCGCGATCGCGATGATCGCATACAGATTGAAAGTGATCTTCGCAAAGCCCTCGAGCGCGGCCAGCTGAAAGTCCTGTATCAGCCGATTATTTATCTGCCAACGAAGGAACTCGCAGGCTTCGAAGCGCTGGTGCGCTGGGAGCACCCCAAACTCGGGCTATTGAATCCCGCCGCCTTCGTACCGGTCGCCGAAGAGAGCGATCTGATCGTCAAGCTTGGCTCCTATGTCTTGCTGCGGGCGGCCAAGGATGCCGCGCGCTGGCAAACGGAGTTGCCGCGCAGTGAGCGGCCTTTGTTCGTCAGCGTCAATGTTTCGAGCCGGCAGCTGTTCCGGCCGGAGTCGGTCCAGGAAATTCGCCACGTCCTCGGTCGCAATATCGTGCCGCGCGGCGTGTTGCGTTTGGAGATCACCGAAACTCTGGTCATGGAAAATCCAGAACAAGCGGCGGAAATCCTCGAGATTTTGCGCGGCTCCGGCGCTGAACTGGCGCTCGATGATTTCGGCACTGGATATTCTTCGCTCGCGTACCTTCAGCGCTTCCCGTTTGACTCGATCAAAGTCGATCGGGAGTTGGTACGCGCCAGCAGCACGGCCAGCGGCGCCGCCATCATGCGGTCAATCCTCGCGCTGGCGCACGAGCTCTCCAAAACCGTTGTTGCCGAAGGCGTCGAGCGTGCCGAAGAAGCCGCCCTTTTGCGCGAAATGGGCTGCGAGTATGCGCAGGGCTATCACTTCGGCGAACCGATCGCGGATCGCGACGTCATTCAACTTCTGAAAATTGTTCGCCGCGCTGAACGCAAGATGCAGCCGCGCGGCTTCTTCAAGCCGAAGATGAAACCGAAGGTGGACGAGAAATCGATCGCCGCTGCGGTTCAGGGTACGACAGACGGCGCGGCGCTCGCCGATGCCGTCGGCAAGCCGCAAGGTCTACCGCATGGCTCGATCATTCGGCCGCGTCAGAAGCAGGATGCCGCTGCCGCGATCCGCGCCAACGGCAACGCGCCCGGGTTGCCGCCGCCATCGATGGCGGATGCCGTTGCGATGTTCCCTATGCCCATCCCGTCACATTTGCATTTGCAGGAGTTGAACGGTGCGCTGGCGCAGCAGCCCACGCCAAACGGTTTCGGGCAGATGCAACCGTCAAACACCGCGCCGCACGACTACGGCTTCGACCGCCCACCGGGACCCGACGGTGGTTCAGGCGCTGGGCCCGCATTTCAGAATTTTGCATTCAACGGTCCAGACGGGCCGGGGAACACGGCGCGGACGCTGCAGCCGCTGGCTGACGCGCTTGCCCGGGCACTGCCCCTCGAAACATCGCCTGCGTACCACGGCGCGCCAGCCCAGTCGGCGAACAATGGCGGCGCTGCGCCCTACGGCACGCTCAACTCGGACGCGGGTGAACCTGCGTATAATTCGGTTGGAAATGGCCATTTGAACGGACCGCCAGCCGGCTCTTACAATGGCGCCGAAAACGGCGCTACGCATGGCCTGGGTGGTCCGCCGCCGTTGCCGCCGCGCAGCATTCCGCCGCCAGTCCTATCGCCCAATCTGTCGAACCTTCCGCCGGGCATCGCCGCGAGCTTGGCTCGACTGGCCGGCACGACGGTCGCTGCTGAGCCGGAGGCGCCGCAAGTTTCGCAGCGCCAGCCCATGGATCTCAACCGGGTCGGGAAAGCATAAATTGCTGATCGATTTGGCGCACGCCGATACTTCAAAAGGTTGGCGTATCACGCGTGACCCGCATCGTTGACGAGATGCGAAAGATCGACGCCGAGTTTGGCCATGGCGCGAGCGTATTTGCTTTCAAGATCGCCGTCGAAGATCAGGTCGATATCTGCTGGGCAGTTGAGCCAGCCGTTGTGCTGAATTTCGCTCTCGAGTTGGCCTGCCGACCATCCCGCGTAACCGAGCGCCAGCAGAGCATGCTGCGGGCCGCGTCGTTCGGCGATGGCGCGCAGAATATCGATCGTTGCCGTTAGGCAAACCCCGTGTTCGATGGCGAGCGTCGACTCATCGGCGAAATAGTCGGCGCTGTGCAAAACAAATCCCCGACCGCTTTCCACCGGTCCGCCGACGTGAATTGGTAACGCAACGACATCGTCACGCGTATCGCCAGTGTCGTTTGGAACTCGTATGCCAAGGCGTTCCAGAAGGTTCGGCGCCGAAATTTGCGTCGCGCGCTGATTGATGATGATCCCCATGGCGCCTTCATCGGAATGCGCGCACATGAAAATGACCGAGCGCGCGAAACGACGGTCCGTCATGCGCGGCATGGCAACCAGAAGCTGGCCCTCGAGAAAGCCGCTGCCGGACTTACGCTTTTTCTTGATGGGATGTGACGTCATGGCACCAAGTTTAGACCGACATGGACGGTCCGGAAAGACAGGCGGAATGCGTGGTGTAATCGCTCTTTGTGGTATGAAATGGCCCGCTTTATGGATCGATCCGCTTATGACCCGCTCCCACTCGAAGGATCTTGGCCAATGACGCCGCTGTTTCAGTCCGCCGCCGTCGCGCCGCCGAAATGGCGCGGTTTGGCAGCTTTGCTCCGCGCCTGCGCTCTGGTTTCAGCGATGGCGCCCGCCGCGTTGGCCGAGAGCGAAACGTCCGCCTGGGTGCAAGGCTTCAACAATAAAGCGCGGCTGCTCTCGGGGGGCAGTGTCCATGGCCAAGCCGACACACGCTATGTCGGCCTTGAAATTTCAATGCTGCCGGACTGGAAAACCTATTGGCGATCACCAGGCGATGCTGGCGGCGTGCCGCCGGAATTCGATTGGTCAGGGTCGCAAAATCTCGCCGCAGCGCGTGTGCTTTTTCCAGCCCCGCACCGCTTGGTCGACAAGTCCGGCACGGCCATCGGCTACAAGGACAGCGTCATTTTTCCGGTCGAAATCACGGCCAAGTCGCCGGCCGAGCCCGTGCAATTGAAGCTCACGGTCAGCTATGGAGTGTGCAAGGATATCTGCATTCCAGCGGAAGCTTCATTCGAGATAACTGTGCCGGCCGACATCAAGATTTCTGACGAAATTTCGGCCGCCCATGTGTTGGTTCCGCGCAGCCCGCCAAATACCGTCACAGACCCCGTTTTAAACAGTTGGATGATCGTTCGATCGGGTCCAAAGCCGCAGATCACCCTCGAGGTTGACGATCCAGCGCCGGGCGCGACCGATGCGTTCGTCGAGGCGCCTGACGGTCTTTTTCTGCCGTTGCCCGTGCGTGTGTCGACCGAGGCCGGCCGCAGCATTTTTAGCGTCGACTTGACGCAAGGCGCCGACGAGGCGGCGCTGAAACACAAAACGTTGACAGTGACGCTCGTCGGCGCGAAGGGACAGTCTGAAACTACGATCCGGATCGATTGAGGAAACGCATGACGATTAAAATCGGCGACAAACTTCCAGACGCAAAATTCACCGTCATGGGGGCCGATGGTCCGACGGCGAAATCCGTAGCGGATGTGTTTGCTGGAAAAAAAGTAGCGCTATTTGCCGTGCCGGGAGCCTACACGCCGACGTGCCACAAAAATCATATGCCGGGGTTTGTCGATCGGACCGAAGCGTTGAAGGCCAAGGGCGTTGATGCCATCGCTTGCACCGCCGTCAACGACATCTTCGTGCTGACCAACTGGGCTGAAGACACGGGCGCTGCGGGCCGCATCGAAATGCTGGCTGACGGATCGGGTGACTTCGCCAAGGCGATCGGCTTGGATATCGATCTCTCGGCGTTCGGCCTCGGCTTGCGTTCGAAGCGTTACGCCATGCTCGTCGAAGATGGCGTCGTCAAAATCCTCAACATCGAAGACAGCCCGCCGCAGGCCGAAAAATCGAGTGCCGAAGCGCTGTGCTCGATGATCGATCGTTCGCTCGGCTAATCATTTCTGTTGCGACATCGCGGATGGCGTCTTGAATGGCGCCATGCCGGCGCGCGCGAGTTCATCGGCGCGTTCGTTTTCAAGATGGCCTGCGTGGCCTTTCAGCCAATGCCATTCGACGTTGTGGCTTTTGGTAATCGCATCGAGCCGCTGCCAAAGTTCGGCATTTTTCACAGGCTTCTTGTCAGCGGTACGCCAGCCGTTGCGCCGCCAGCCGTGGATCCACGAGGTCATGCCGTTTTTGACGTAGGCACTATCGGTGTAGAGTTTGACATCGCTGCGCCGTTTGAGCGCTTCGAGAGCGGAGATCGCACCCAGCAGTTCCATGCGGTTGTTCGTCGTCAGAGGTTCCCCGCCCGACACTTCCTTGCGATGGTCGCCCGAAATCAAAACGGCGCCCCAGCCGCCCGGTCCGGGATTTCCAGAACAGGCGCCATCGCTATAGATCAACACGCTCGTTTGCTCAGCTGTCACGCTTGCTCAACTCCTAAGTACGTCGCGATCGATTGCGCGCTTTGATGGAAACGCAAGCGACGCACGTAGTCGAACGGGTCCTTGCGTGCGACCAGGGCATTTGCCGGTGTGTTGAGCCAATCATAGCTGCGCGTGAGCAAAAATCGCGTCGCAGCCCCTCGTGCCAGCATCGGCAAGGCTGCGCGCTCGCTGTCCGTCAACGGCCGCACAGCCCCATAGGCTTCGATGATCGCGCGACCTTTAGCGGCATCGTAAGCGAAATCGCTGCTGAAACACCACGCGTTTAAGCAGACGGCGATATCGTAGGCGAACTGATCGTTGCAGGCGAAATAGAAGTCGATAAGGCCCGACAATTTCTCGCCGATGAAAAACACATTGTCGGGAAATAGATCGGCGTGAATGACGCCACGCGGCAGATCGCGCGGCCAGTGCTGTTCCAAGTCATCAAGCTCGCGCGCGATCAGCGTGTGCAGGCCGGGAAGAATTTCATCGGCCCGGTCTGCAAATTTCGCAAACAACGGCCGCCAACCCGAAACACCGAGTGCGTTGGGCCGCTTTAATTGAAAGCCATCGGCTGCAAGATGCATGGCGGCCAGCGCTCCGCCCAGCTCGCGACAATGCTCGATCTTCGGTTTCCGCGGCCAAACGCCATCGAGGAACGTGACGAGCGCCGCGTGGCGTCCGCTGAGCTCGTTGAGATGGCGTCCTTCGCGATCGCGCACTGGCAAAGGGCATGTCACCCCCGCCGCCGCTAAATGATCCATCAATCCGAGGAAAAACGGCAGGTCGCCGGGATCGACCCGTTTTTCATAGAGCGTCAGAATGAAAGTGCCATCTTCGCAATGGACCAAGTAATTGGTGTTCTCGACACCCTCAGCAATGCCCTTGTACGACAGCAGGCGGCCGATGCCGTAGCCGGCGATGAAACGCGCTAGATCGTCGTCGTTGACTTCGGTGTAAACCGCCATGCCGTCCTCGTCGCGGGGATTTCGGTCGCACAATTGGGTCGCAAAAAAGGAAGGCCACGCAGCCATCCCCGGTCGGACGACCTTAAGCGCTTGGCCTCGTGCGCAACTCGCGCGGAACGTTGAACACCACGCGTTCTTCGACCGTCGTTACCACTTCAATGGTAAGTTCAAAACGCTGCCGAAAAGCCTCAACCACTTCTTCGACGATGATTTCGGGCGCCGACGCTCCAGCCGTGACTCCGACCGACCTTAACCCCGAAAGATCGTCCCATGGAAGGTCGGCAGCGCGCTCAACCAGCACCGAAACTGCACACCCGAAGCGCTCACCCACCTCCACCAGTCGTAACGAATTCGAGCTTTTCGGGCCGCCGACAACGACTAGCCCTTCGACCTTTGATGCGATCGCCTTCACGGCGTTCTGCCGGTTGGTCGTGGCGTAGCAGATGTCTTCCTTCACTGGCCCGGCGATGCCGGGAAAACGGTCTTTCAAGATTTGCACAATTTCAGCGGTGTCATCCAACGACAGCGTCGTCTGAGTGATGAACGCGAGACGGCTCACATCGCGCGGCACAAAGCTGCGCGCTTCACTCGCCGTTTCGATAAGGCTGATGGCTCCTGCGGGAAGCTGTCCCATCGTGCCCACCACCTCCGGGTGGCCACTGTGGCCGACCAGGATGATGTCTCGTCCCTGCTCGAAATGGCGCTGTGCTTCCATGTGCACTTTGGAAACGAGTGGGCAGGTGGCGTCGAGCACGAAGAAATTTCGATTTTGAGCAGCGGCAGGAACCGATTTGGCGACGCCATGTGCTGAAAAAATCACGGGCTGTGTGGTTTCTGGGATTTCATTCAGCTCCTTCACAAAAACGGCGCCTTTGGCCTTGAGAGACTCAACGACGTATCGATTGTGGACGATCTCGTGGCGGACGTAGACCGGGGCCCCGAATTTCGTCAAAGCCTGCTCGACGATTTGAATCGCTCGATCGACGCCGGCGCAAAAACCGCGCGGGGCCGCGAGGAGCAATGTGAGGGGCGGCTTGGCGGCCGTTGAGTGGGGCTTGTCTGGCCCGTGGTTAACAGCGGACATGTAGACAGAAAGTCCTTTGTTTACAGTGGATCGTGGCGGGAAAGTTCTTGGACGAGGTTTCGACCGGATGCTACGGTGGTTTGCAGACAATACAAGGGGCCGGGTTGCGCAACCTCGGGGGATGGCGTTGAAGAATTCTATGATCCGGCGCGCGCACCAGGGCGGCGCTGGAGCCTCATCCTCGGTCCAAAAGCACGCCCTGCATAGGGCGCCTTTGTACGTCGCGATGCTATCGGTTTGCGCGCTAGGCGGCTGCGGAATGTCGTCACTGACGTCCGGGCTCGGCGGCGGTGTTTTTGGCAGCAGCACTGGGAAGACCGACAGCGCGCTATCCGAAGATCAGTTGCTCGCTGCGGCAAAATCAAATGACGGGTCGTCGACTGGCAGCACGACGCTCGGCGAAGTAGCTGGCGGATGCCCGCGCCTCACGGTCGCACCGCGCGATCATCACATCACCTTCTACGAGCCGGGCCGCACCGGCGATGGTCTTGCCATCATGCATCGTGGAGAGATCACCAAAACGGCCCGTGAATGTCAGGTTGAACCGGGCCGGGTCACCGTCAAATATGGCTTCTCCGGACGTGTGCTGCTGGGTCCCAAAGGCAAGCCGGGCGACATCAGGTTGCCGCTGAACGTCGTCGTCAACGATTCTAAGCGCGCCAAGGTGACCGGCGAATCGCTGACGGTGGACGTCGCCGTTGGCTTAGATAAGCCGATCGGCTATTTCTCGGCCGTTCGTACGGTGACTTTTGATATTCCCGAAGGTTCGCGCCCGGGTGAATTCGAGTTGATTGTCGGCTTCGACAACAAAGCTGCGGGCGCGGGCTGAATGCCGGGCCGTTCTCGCCCAAAGCCTCCACATTGAATTTGGGATAAAAAAAGCCAGGCATCGCAGCCCGGCTTTTCAGATTTTAAATTGGCGGCTGCTGGTCCGGCGATGTTTAATTCAGTTTGCCCTTGAGATCCTTGATCGACTGATCGATCAAATTGATACCCGTCGCACCACCAACTCTCGAACCAATTAGCGTCTCGGCGACCGACATCGCGGTCGCAACGGCAGTCGACCGGACTTCGCTCAGCGCCTGTGCCTCGGCCCGCGCAATCTTGTCTTCAGCGATCTTCGAGCGGCGCTCGATCGTCTCTATCAGCGACTTGCGTGCTTCGGCAGCCAGAGCCTCGGCTTCGCGCTTGGCCGCGTCAATGATCGACGCTGCCTCGTTCTCAGCCTCCTTGGCCTTCTTCTGGTAATCGGCCAGCAGGGCCTGGGCTTCTTCGCGCAGGCGACGAGCTTCGTCGAGCTCCTTGCGGATGGCATCGGCCCGCGCGTCGAGCGACTTGCCGATCAAGGCCGGCACGCCGTTGTAGGCCAGCAAGCCGAGGAACAGCAAGAACGAGATGCTAACCCAGAACACCGGATCGTGCGTGTCGAACGTCAAAAGCGTGTGCATCGACCTCTCACTTTCCAGCCGCGGCGAGCGCCGCCTTCACATCAGCAACGCTGACGTCCTGGCCGATCAATTTGCCAACCACGGCGCTTGCCGTCTCGGCGGCAATATCGTTGACCGACAAAAGCGCCTTCGCCTTTGTCGCAGCAATGCGCGCTTCGGCCTCGTGCAGCTTGGCGTTCAGCTGAGCTTCGACTTTCAGCCGCTCGGCTTCCGTCTCATCGGCGAGCGATTGACGCTTTTCCTTCGCGATGCCCGAGGCCTTAGAGCGAGCATCCGCCAAGGCCTTCTCGTAATCCGACAATGCCTTATCGGTTTCCGATTTGAGCTTGGCTGCGGCCGCCAAATCGCGGCCGATGCGTTCGCGACGTTCGGCCAGCACTTCGCCGACAGCCGGCAATGCCACCCGCGAGAGAATAACGTAAAGCAGCGTGAACATCACCGCGAGCCAGATGAGCTGCGGGGAAAAGTCATGCGTGTTGAGCTGTGGCAGACCACCGGATGCGTGCGGCGCTGCTTCCACAGCGGCACCCGCAACGGCTTCGGTGACAGCTTGCGCCGCAGCAGTAATGACGGAGAACATCATCGCTCCTTATGTCGGGGCGTTGAGCCGCCGATCAACCGAACAGGATGATGAGAGCGACGAGCAGGCCGAACAGGCCGGTCGCTTCAGCGAGAGCGAAGCCGATCAGCAGGTTCGTGAACTGGCCAGGGGCAGCCGACGGGTTGCGCAGCGCGCCCGACAGGTAGTTGCCGAAAATGTTGCCGATGCCGATGCCGGCGCCGATGAGTGCGAAGCAGGCGAGGCCCGCGCCGATATACTTAGCTGCTTGTGGATCCATGATAGTCTCCCTTGGATTTCTGTTGGTTGGAATGGAACGCAAGAAACAAGGCCGCAACGCATCGCCTGCGCACGGCCCCGAATTTCAGTGATGCATGTTGACCGCGTCGTTGAGGTAGATGCAGGTCAGAACCGTGAAAATGAAGGCCTGCAGAAAGGCGACGACAAATTCCAGTCCGGTGAAGGCAGTTGTAAACAACACCGGCGCGATCTTCGCGAACACAGGCAAGCTCACGGCAAACCCGGCGAACACCTTGAGCATCGTATGGCCCGCCATCATGTTGGCGAACAAACGCACCGACAAGCTGATCGGGCGGATGAGATACGAGATCAGTTCGATCGGCACGATCAGCGGCATCAGCCAGATCGGCACGCCATCGGGCACAAAAAGCTTGAGATAACCAAAGCCGTGGCGGGCAAAGCCGATCGCGGTGACGACTAAAAACACAAGGGCAGCAAGTGCGAAGGTCACGATAATGTGGCTGGTCACCGTAAATGTGCCCGGGATCATGCCGAGCATGTTGAGCACGAGTACGAAGACGAACAGCGAGAAGATGAACGGGAAATATTTCATGCCTTCGTCGCCGACGTTTTCACGCACCATATTGGCGATGAACTCATAGGACATCTCGGCAACCGACTGCAGACGGCCGGGAACGAGAGCACGGTTACGCATGGCGGCGGCGAAAAATGCGGTGATCAGCAACACGGCCAAGACCATGTACAGCGAGGCGTTTGTAAACGAGGCGTCCTGGCCGAAAAGATCGAGCGGGACATATCGCTTGATCTCGAATTGGCTCATGGGGCCGTGCCCGCCACCTGCTTCTGCTGCCACGTCAGGCTCCCCTACTTCTCGTCGTCTTCATCGTCGGCGACAGACGGACTGGCGCGTTGCAACGGCTCGGCGGCGGCTTGTGCCTGCCTGGCCCCTCGAATGACGTTCAGCAGCCCGGCGGCAAAGCCGAGCATTACGAACAGGACCAGCAGAAACGGCAGCGTGCCAAACTGCTTGTCCAAAAACCAACCGACAGCCCCGCCGAAGACTAATCCGGCAATCAACTCTGCCGCAATTTTGAAGGCTTGGCCGTAGGCGGCGCCTCGAGCGGTGTCGTGCGGTCGCCCTGCAACCTGACGAGATTTGACCTCATCGAGCCGCTTGCCTATCCCCTCCGACCGCTGCTTCAGCGCCGCACGTTCTTCAGGACTGATTTGGCCATGTCCAGGCCCGAGGTCATCACCTTGGTCAGACATCGCATTTTCGGTCCGAAAAACTGCGGGAAAACCTGTCGCGTCGGAGACTTCGAATGCGGCGGACCATAGTTTCGGGGTTAGGGGGTGTCAAGGAAACGGGGCTCGGGACGTCGATGCGGAAGGTACGGCGAATGCGCGCAGGTTATACGTCGGCTTCTGAGCGCCCGACAGTCACCATAGCGCCATCTCGACGCGCATATAAAAAACGGCCCCCGCAGGACGCGGGGGCCGTAAAAAATATTGCGGATGTCGGGCACGTGGATCGCCAAACGCCGTGGATACTCGCCTTCTTTAGGGTGTTGTCGGCGGTGGCGAGACCGGCGCGGCCGGCGTCGTTTCGGCAGGTGCGCCGTCGGTCGGAACGGATGGCGCAGGCGTGGTCGCGTCAGGGCTAACTGTCTCACCTTGAGAGACACCGGGTCGTTCGGGCACGCCCTCGACATTATTGGGTGTAACGAACCAGAACGACCCGACCATTACCAGGCCGACCGCGACAGCAAGCGCCAGCGACACAGCCAACACCCGAAAATTCAGTTGTTTCGGCGACCCTTGGCGGACGTCAGACGTCGATATGCTGGGATCTGATGGGCGCATCTGCGACGGACTTTTCATGAGCAAGCTCCTTTGTTGCAAGCTTGCCTCATCAACGGCCGGTTGAGCCGATTGTTCCTCACATGCCAAGGGTGGTGCGGTCGAAATCCCGGCCGATTTACACGGCTTCCTGGAAACTCTGCGCCGTTTGCAGGTCAACGGAGACGAGCTGTGAGATCCCTTTTTCCGCCATCGTCACGCCGAACAGCCTATTCATGCGCGCCATCGTCATCGGGTGGTGGGTGATGACGAGAAAGCGCGTCGCGGTCTCGGCGGCCATTTGCTCCATCAGGCGGCAGAAGCGATCGACATTGGCATCATCAAGCGGCGCGTCGACTTCATCCAGCACACAAATCGGCGACGGGTTGGTCAAGAACACTGCGAAGATCAGCGACAGTGCTGTCAGCGTTTGTTCGCCGCCCGAGAGCAATGACAGTGTCGCCGGTTTCTTCCCCGGCGGCTTGGCGATGATTTCTAGCCCGCCTTCTAGCGGATCTTCTGGACTCTCGATCATTTCGAGGCGCGCTTCACCGCCGCCGAACAAATGCGTGAACAATCGCTCGAAATGGCCGTTGACGATTTTGAACGCGTCATCGAGCCGGGCTTTGCCCTCTTTGTTGAGTTGGCCGATGGCGCCGCGCAGCTTGGCGATCGCCTGCTCAACGTCATCGCGTTCAGCCGTCATGGATTCGAGCTGCGACGACAAGGCCACTAGGTCCTCGTCAGCCTGAAGATTGACGCCGCCCAGCCTTTCGCGATCGGCGCGCAAGCGGTTGAGGAGGCGTTCGACGTCGGCAAGGTTTGGCAGTTCTGTTCCCGGCGCGAGTGCGGCGAGCGATAGGCAATTCTCAGGCGCGACTTCCAGCGTTTCGCGAATGCGCCGGGCTTCGTCTTGACGGCGCAGACGCGCACTCTCCAGTTTGGTTTCAATGCGGGCTTTGGCTTCGCGCGCAGCGCTGACGTCAGCTTGAACGTGCCGCAGGGTTTGCGTCGCCGCACGCACCGCGCTTTCTGCCGCAGCCAGCGCATCGGCCGATTGGCGACGCTCAGTGTCGGCACGCGACAGTTCCGTCAAAAGCAGATCACGCTGCTTGGCAATTTTTTCAGGCAAGCCGGTGTAGGCTTCAAGTTCGGTGCGCGCTTCGCTCAGGCGTACGTCAAGCGTTGCGACTTGCTCTTCCGCGCTGTTTTGGCGTGCGGCCCACCGCGCCGTATCGGCGCTGACGTGCCGGATCCGTTCCGAGCGTATTTGGCGATCGCGTTCTAGGCTGCCGAGTGCGACCCGGGCTTCGGCGACGTCACGGCGGGCGCGCTCGGCATCGGCTTGCGCGGCTTTGAGTTGCGGCTCTAAATCTTCGTCCTGGCTCATCTCGACGATGTGCGCTTCGATTTCGACATGGCGTGCTTGCGCGAGTGTCAGATCCTCATCGAACCGCATCCGTTGTGCGGTGGCGGCCGCAAGCTTCGTTTCGCTGTCGCGCGCCGCACGTTCCATGGCGGTGAGTTGCTGGCGGACATTGGCCAATTCGGCGTGTTTTTCACGCGATAGGTGGCGCAACCGGCGCTCTTCCGCGTCGGCCCGAACCGCCGCTTCGCTCGCCGCGCGCTCGGCGTCGATGGTATCCTTGGCTTTAGCCAGCACATCGGCCGCGCTGCGATCGAGTTCGGCCAGGCGGTTTTTGTGGGCGAGGCGTTGTGCGGCCGGCGTCACGCCATCGGCGGCAGCGACAAACCCATCCCAACGCCAAAGGTCACCTTCGCGTGAGACGAGGCGCTGGCCGGGTTTCAGATGTGGTTGAAGCCGATGTCCTTCACCGCGACTGACGACACCGATCTGGCGCAGGCGGCGCGTCAACGCGCTAGGCGCTTCGACGTGCATGACCAGTGGTTCGGCATCGGCGGGCAGCGCATGATCGTCGACGGCAATATCCATGTGGCGCCAGTGGATGCTCGCATCCGGCTCGATCGGCGCTTCCAGATCGTCGCCGAGAGCGGCGCCAAGAGCTGTCTCGTAACCGGGAGATACGCGAATATGATCGACAACGGGCGCGTATCCGCCGTCATTGGCCGGAGCAAGCAACGTGGCGATGGTCTCGCGTTCGGTCGAAAAGGCGTTGGCTGCGAGGCGCACCCGGGCCGCATCGTCGCGGCGTTGTTTGGCTTCGGCTTGGGCGTTGCGTGTCGCGTCTTCGGCGGCAACCGCCTGCTGATCGAGCGCAGTGATCTCCTGAGCCAGCGTCAAGCCGCGATCCGAGATGCCGGCGAGCTTGACGGCATCGGGCGCGTCGGCGGTTAGCGTCGTAATCTGCGCGTCCAGTCCGACGAGGTGTTTGGCAATCTTTGCAACCGTGTCCTTGCGCTCGGTCAACGCCTGCTCAAGACTTCGGAGCTTGGCGCGCGCTTCGGCCGCCCGGTGCGTCACCTCTGCAAAGTGCGCGTCAGCGGCGATCCGCGTTTGCTCGGCATCATCGAGCGTAGCGCGGACTTTGGTTTCTTCTGCCGCAGTGCTCTGTTCGGCGTCTTTGATGGCTGCTAGATCGGCGACGAGGTGAACCAGCGTTTCTTTGGCCTCGCGAATGAAGCCGCTTTCACGCGCCACGTCGGCCTCAAGCTGCTTGATGCGCGCTTCGAGGTCGCGGGCCCGTGTTGCCGCGCGCTCAGCCTCGCGATCGAGGTTTTCCTGTTCGATCTTGAAGCGCGCGAGGGCTGCGGCTTTCACCGCTTCGGTGTCGCGCAACGGCGGCACGCTTTCAGCGAGGCGCACTTCGTCGTTGAAGGCTTTCGCTTCCGCTTGCGTCGCCGTGCCGAGTCGCGAAAGAGCATCGGCCAGATGCGCCTCTTCGCTCGCCACTGAATTCTGTGCGTCCTGCCACGCGAGATGCAGGGCGAGCGCCTCCTGCTGGCGGATCTCGCCGGAAATTTCCTTGTAGCGTTTCGCTTGCCGTGCTTGCCGTTTCAAGCTCTCTGCCTGGCTGCCGAGCTGCCCTAGAACATCGCTCAGACGTTCCAGATTGCCCTCCGCCGCCCGCAACCGCAGTTCGGCTTCGTGACGGCGCGTGTGCAGCCCGGCGATGCCAGCCGCATCCTCGAGAATTCGACGGCGCTGCTCCGGCTTGGCGTTGACGATTTCGCCGATTTGCCCCTGCCGCACCAGCGCCGGTGAACGTGCACCCGTCGCCGCGTCTTCGAACAAGACTTTCACGTCGCGGGCACGCACGTCGCGGCCATTGATGCGATAGGCTGAGCCGGCTTCCCGCTCGATCCGGCGGGTGATTTCGATGACGTCGGCGCCGTTGAATTCGGCCGGCGCAAGGCGTTCGCTATTGTCCAGGAACATCGTCACTTCGGCGCTTTGGCGCTCGGGTCGGGAGGTCGTGCCGGAAAAAATCACGTCGTCCATGGCGGCAGCGCGCATCGACTTGTGCGAGGTCTCGCCCATCACCCAACGCAGAGCCTCGAGCAGATTGGACTTGCCGCAGCCATTGGGGCCAACAACACCGGTCAAGCCCGGCTCGATGACGAGTTCCGTCGCTTCAACGAACGATTTGAAGCCGAGCAGCCGAAGCTTGTTGATTTTCATGGGTCGACCGTCCTCGAAGCTCGATCACAGGGGCTGGGACGAACAGCTCGGTCGCGCCTACTGCGCCTCGGCGGCGGCAGAGGCCGGCGCACTTCCCTGAAGCTGCGGCTCTACGAGCGCACGAATTTCAGCCATGGTCAGAACGCTTTTGACGAGCTTTTCGCCAACGAAAAAATTCGGCGTGCCAATGATGCCGAGCTTGCGTCCGCGATCCTTCACCCACTTAAGCCCTTCGATCATGCCCTGATTCTCTCGGCAGGCGTCAAATTCGCCCCGCGTCATCCCCACCTGTTGTGCAACAGCGAAAATCGGATCGAGACGCACCTCCTGCGACACCCAATTTGGCTGCTGCTCGAGGAACTTGCCAAACAGGGTTAGATATTTGTCCGGCGGAGCACAGCGCAGCGTGATCGTTGCCATACCGGATGTCTTGCCGATCGGAAATTCCCGCAAAATGAAGCGAACTTTCCCGGTGTCGATGTAGGTTCGCTTCAACTCGGGAAAAATTTCGGCATGAAAGCGCTTGCAGTGCGGGCACGTCAGTGACGCGTATTCGACGATTGTCACCGGGGCCGTGGCGCTTCCAATTGAAAACTCGGGCAGGGGGCCAACGGCGAGAATGTCTGCTTGCGTCGGATTAACAATGACCTCGCGTCCACCGGCGACCTTCGAGGTCGGGTCGCCGAAGGCGTTTGGCATTTCATCTTTGCTATCGGCAGCGATGGAGGGGTAAGCCCCACCCCCGGCTGCTCCGTCCTTCGTCAAATTCGCGACCGGCGGAAGGCCGTCGGCGCCGCACCCGGTTAAGGCTCCGGCGACCGATAAAGCGAGCACGGCGCTCACGTGGCGAAGGGCGTGGTTGATCATGTCTGAGTGCGCTTACTTAGCGGCCAGAATGGGCTCGATCACCTTGTCAAAGGCAGCGACCGTGGGTGTTTCGGTCAAGCGCTTGCCGTTGATGAAAAACGTCGGCGTCGCGCTCACCCCGAAGGTATCACTGGCGCGCGTGCGCTGGGCCGTGATCTGATCAAGAAGCTTTTGATCGGTGAGGCACTTGTCGAAGCTCTCCTGCGTGAAGCCGGCCTGCTTGGCGATGTCGAATAGCTTCGGCACAGGATTGCCTTGGGTAAAGGCCCAATCCGCCTGTTTGGCGTAGAGCGTCTCGACCATCGGCAGCGTTTTTTCGCCACCAGCGCAGCGCGCCAGCATCGAAGCGGCCGCGGCCAGGTTATCGAGCGGGAATTCGCGCAGGATGAAGCGCACCTTGCCGCTATCGATATACTTCGTCTTGAATTCGGGGAAGACCTTGGTGGCGAAGTTTGCGCAGTGACCGCAGGTCATCGACGCATACTCAACGATCGTCACTTTTGCGTCCGCAGGCCCAAAGCTCAAGTCCGGCAGATCGGTGGCTTTCATCAGTTCTTCGACCGGGACTTCCGCGGGGCCGGTCTTTTTCTGTGCGTAGCCCGGCGTCGGCCATGCCAGCAAAAGGGCAACAGTCGCGCCCGCCAGGGCCGTCAAAAAAGAACCTCGCTGAACCGATTTGACCGTGACTGATTTCGTGATGTCGTTCAAGGCGATAGCTCCTCTACGCGGCGCTGATACCTGCCTCGCGGAACGCGGGCGGCGATAAATTTCGTCCCGCCTAACACGGAACCCAACCTCGATTAAGGCAAATCGCCCGTGAATGGCAACTGAATGCCCTGTCATGTTGGGGCTTGGCGCGGCGCTTGTGGAGCGCAGCTTCGCTCGACACCATTCAGCTGCCGACGGACAGACTTCTCGCAGAACTTCGACGGAGCGGCTCAGAGCCGCGTGCTTTCGGCCGCCACGCTTTGCCAAAGCGCCGTCAGTGCGAGCTTCAGGCCGTCATCGCAGATGCGATCGAGCGACGACGGCGGCGGGGGCAGCGGACGCATCGACGCCGTAGGTTGGATGCACTGGTTCTGTGTTCTGGCCAGCGGCGCTTGCAATATCTTTATCGCTGCCACCGCGCGATAGCCGAAATAACGGTTGATGCGGTCGGCAATCTCGCCGGCCCGGTAGTCAATATCTAAAGCATGCGCTGGCTCGACGCGCAGGATCAGAGTGGCAGCACTGCCGGCCGTTTCGCCCGGTTCCGATGACGCGGCCGCTGCGCCGCGCGGCCATCGCAACCGCTCGGGGGCTGAGACGGCGGCAATTTCGGCGCCAGCGACGGCGGCCCACGACGTCATGATCTCGGCGCTGTGAAATCCGTATCGTTCGAACACTTTGGCCGTTAGGCGCGGCACAAAGCTGCCGGCCGCACGAACATAGCTTTTGGACCCTTTGCGACGGTCGGGCGGCAGGCGATTGCCCATGCCGAGCCTTGGATCCAGCGATTTGAATGTCGGCATCACCACGTCAATCCGTAACGGTCATTTGAGGAGCTCATGGTGAGGTCTACCATTGTCGAGACGATTCGGAAGTGCCGCTGATGACGTTGGCGCACAAAGCGCCGCGCAGAGATCCTGGGGGACGCATGTCCGCAGTTGCCGAAAAGCCGATCATGAGCAAGGCGGTGCGGGGCAAAACGTCAGCTGGCAAAGCAGTGCCGGCGCACCGACAGCCGCAATTGCCGCTGCGCCCCGCCGGAGCAGAAACAGTTCGAGAGCTGCTTGCTTGGTACGACGCCGAACGCCGCCATCTGCCGTGGCGCTACGCGCCGCGCCGCAAGGCCGATCCGTATCGCGTTTGGCTATCGGAAATCATGTTGCAGCAAACGACGGTGAAAGCCGTCATCCCCTATTTTGAAAAGTTCGTAACGCTCTGGCCAACCGTCACAGCCCTTGCCGCCGCCTCGCAGGATGATGTTCTGCAGCAGTGGGCCGGACTTGGCTATTATTCGCGGGCGCGCAATTTGAAAGCCTGCGCCGACGCCATCGTGCGAGACTTTGGCGGTGTTTTTCCGTCGAATGAAAAAGACTTGCGCACACTTCCCGGCATCGGCCCGTACACCGCCGCAGCCATCGCCGCCATTGCGTTTGGCGTAAAGGCGACGCCCGTCGATGGCAACATTGAGCGGGTCGTGTCGCGCTTGTTTGCCGTGCGCCAGGCTCTGCCGAAAGCAAAACCTGAAATCTCCCGGCTCGCCGCGACGCTGACGCCAACTCGCCGGCCAGGCGACTTTGCCCAGGCGATGATGGATCTCGGCGCCCAAGTGTGCACGCCGAAGAAACCTTCATGCCTCATGTGCCCGCTGCAACAGGATTGCGCGGCCAACGCGCAAGGCATTGCAGGGCTGCTGCCCCTGAAAGCCGCTAAAACCGCGCGGCCGACACGTTATGGTTTGGCTTACTTGGTGCTGCGCGAGGACGGTGCGGTTTTACTGCGTCGCCGGCCCGATGCCGGGTTGCTCGGCGGCATGCTGGAAGTGCCGTCATCGCCGTGGGGTGATACACCGCCCATCGCGAAAGACGCGACGCGATCAGCCCCGGTGTCGGCGTCGTGGTGGCAGGTGCCCGGTGAGGTTGTGCATGCGTTCACGCATTTCCGGCTGCAGTGTGTGGTGCATCGGGCGCTGGTGCCGGTCGATACGGCGCTGACATTCTGGGCCGATCAGGAGCGGTGCCAATGGGTCCACCGGCGTGATCTCAACGCGGCCGGACTGCCAAGCGTGATGCGAAAGCTTGTCGCGCACGGCTTGCAGGATGCGGCCTTCACATAACACTGAGAGGCCTCACCGCCGACAATAAAACCGCTACTCGGCTGCGACGAGGATCGGCCTGCGCGATAAACCGAGTTGGCGCTTGGCTTCATCGCGCAGCACGTCGATGGGTTTGAGTTTGCCCTCGGCTTCGAAGTGCCAATAGGTCCAGCCGTTGCATGCGGCCTTGCCTTGCACGATGGCACCGAGCCGATGGATCGACGCTTGATTGCCCGCATGCGCCAGCGTGCCATCGGCGCGGACTTCGGCGCGAAACTTGCGGCGTGCATCAAACAGTTTCTGACCCGGCTCAAGGATGCCAAGTTCAAGGATCGTCCCGAATGGCACGCGCGGCTCGGCGCGTTTCGATGGCAAGGTGTCGATGGCATCAGGGCTCAGCGGTTGAACTTTCGCGATGCGCTCCTGCGCTGCGCGGGCGTAATCGGGATCGCGCTCGATGCCGATGAATTGGCGACCCAACCGCTTGGCAACAGCGCCCGTCGTGCCCGTGCCAAAAAATGGATCGAGCACCACGTCGCCGGGATTGGTGCAGCCAATGATGATCCGATGCAGAAGCGCTTCTGGCTTTTGGGTCGGATGGGCTTTGCGCCCGCCATCGTCCTTCAGGCGTTCCGGCCCCGAGCAAATCGGAAACAGCCAATCCGAGCGCATTTGCAGATCGTCGTTGGAGGCTTTCAAGCTCTCATAGTTGAACGTGACGCGCGACTTCCGGTTTTGCCCGGCCCAGATCAGCGTCTCATGGGCGTTAGTGAAGCGCTTGCCGCGAAAATTCGGCATCGGATTGACTTTGCGCCAGATGACATCGTTTTGAATCCAGAAGCCGAGATCCTGGATCGCGACGCCAAGCCGGAAGATGTTGTGATACGAACCGATCACCCAGAGAGCGCCGTCAGGTCGCAGCACACGGCGGCATTCCGAGAGCCAGTCGCGGCAGAAGGCGTCGTAGGCTGCGAAGTCTTGAAACTTATCCCAGGCATCATCGACGCCGTCGACGCGCGTGTTGTTGGGGCGCATCAGATCGCCGGCGAGTTGCAGGTTGTAGGGCGGGTCGGCAAATACGAGGTCGACGCTCGCGGTTGCAAGTCCGCGCAACTTGTCAAGGCAGTCGCCAAGCAGAATAGCCGAAGCGGCCGACTGGCCCTTGGCGCGACGCGAACCCATGAACACAACTCTCTACTGAATGCCAAACGCGGCATGACTCGATAGACAGCGCGGCGGCTGACACCGCCCCGCATTGCCCTCACCGTAGACGAGGAAGGTTCGTCTTGGGTAGCCGTGACAGCGGTCTGCGCCGACGATTTGTGATGTTTATTTTTTCGATTCTATCAGCAACTCAGGCGCCTGAACTTTGGCTGGCATGCAAAGTCGCGATCGGCTGCCGTCAAAGTAAGCCAAGCGCCAGTTGCACCGGCTTGAAGGATCGCCGGTGCAGCGCGCACGCGCCGAGTTTCGCCATCGCAGCTTGATGTTCCGGCGTGCCATAGCCCTTGTGGCGCTCAAAGCCGTAGCCCGGATATTCCTTGGCGAGCGCTACCATGATGCGATCGCGGGTGACTTTGGCGATGATCGATGCCGCCGCGATCGACAAACATTTGGCATCGCCCTTGACGATGGTGCGTGTCGCCATGGCGAGGCGCGGGGCTTTGTTGCCATCGATCAGAACGAGTTTAGGCT